>NZ_JBHUSG010000041.1:0-85256 GCF_042673745.1 Kitasatospora sp. NPDC057015 | reverse complement strand
GGGCCCGGATCCTGGTGGATCCGGGCCCTTCGCGTCGTCGCGGTGGCGGCTTGGCCTGAGCCTAGAACTTGCCGCCGCAGTCGAGGCGGGACTCCGCCCGGCGGGCGCGGACGTCCCCGACCTTCTGGCCGACCTTGCGGCGGATGACCAGCAGCGGGGCCATCGCGGCCAGCGCGATCTGGGCGAAGGCGCCGACGTGCAGCAGGGTGTCGCCACCCGGCAGGCCGGTGGCCCACGCGGCCAGGCAGCCGATGCTGACGACGATCCAGCAGAGCGTCGCCGTGGCCAGCAGGCCCTGCGGCTTCGGGTACTCGATCCGGCTCATCATCAGGTACGCGGTACCGGCGATGGCCAGCAGGCCCGGCAGGAACGGCGGGTCCAGCAGCACGATGGCGATCACCGTCATCGCGCCCATCGGGCAGGGCATGCCCTGGAAGACCCCCGGGCGCATCTTCACGGCCGAGAAGCGGGCGAGCCGCAGCACGACCGAGAGCAGCACCGTCAGGGCGATCAGGGCCGAGAGCCGGCTGTCGGAGCCCGGCGAGACCATGCCCCACACCGCGACGAAGTAGGCCGGCGCGATGCCGAAGCTGATCAGGTCGGCCAGGTTGTCGAGTTCGGCGCCGAGGGCGGAGGAGCGCAGCTTGCGCGCCACCAGGCCGTCGAACAGGTCGCACATCGAGCCGATGAGCAGCAGCACCACGGCGGTGGCGGCGCTGTGCCGGTCCGGCGCGGCGTCCGGGTTGGTGATGTGCGGCACCAGGACCCCGGTGGTGATCGAGTAGATCGCCAGGAAGCCGCAGACGGCGTTCCCCAGGGTCAGGAAATCGGCGGTGGACAGGTGCTGGGGCGAACGCGGTGCACGCAGCTCGCGGTCGCGCGCCCAGCGGCGGCGACGCAGCTCCGTCTCCTCGTCGTCCAGACCCGCGATCGTCTCAGGATCAGTCACGGTCAAGGCGTGTCACCCCGGCAGTGGTCTTCTGGCCGACCTCGACGCCGACCTCGACGCCGGCCGGCAGGTAGGTGTCGACGCGGGAGCCGAAACGGATCAGACCGATCCGCTCGCCCTGCTCGACCTTGGTGCCGGCGTCCACGTACGGCACGATCCGGCGGGCCACGGCCCCCGCGATCTGCACCATCTCGATGTCGCCGAGCTCGGTGTCGAAGTGCCACACGACACGTTCGTTCTGGTCGCTGTCCTTGTTGAACGCCGGTACGAAGCCACCGGCGACGTGCTCGACGGACGTCACGGTGCCGGGCAGCGGGGCCCGGTTGACGTGCACGTTCAGCGGGCTCATGAAGATGGCCACGCGGGTCCGGCCGTCCGGCCAGGCGTCGATGCTCTGCACCACGCCGTCGGCGGGGGAGATCACTCTGCCGGTGCTGATCTCACGCTCGGGGTCGCGGAAGAACCACAGCATGCCCGCGCTGAGCGCACAGGCCGGAACCGCCGCCAGGGCCCACTTACCGTTGCGCCTGGTGAGGGCGGTGGTGAGGGCGGCCGTGGCCAGGGTGGGGACGAACCAGGGGGTGGCTCCGCGCGCGATGGTCACGCGGGGTCGCCGACCGGCCGTCGGAGCGGCGAGGGCATCGCGGTCCGTGACGGAGGTGTGAGGGGACGGGCTGATGGGCATCGAAGACCTTAGTCGCGGGGGATCATGGCCGCTGGACGGGGGCCACCGCGGGGATCGAGTGATAAAGGGACGGCTGTGCTGTCCCGGTGGATGCTATCGGGAGCACACGGTGGGTGGGCAACCCGCCTGCTCGTTCATCTGTCCTGGGCTGCGCGGGGGTGCCCCTGCTATGTGTACGACCGTAGCTCGACGAGGTTCGGTTCCCAAGGGGTCCGAAGACCCGGGTGACCCATGTCTCAGCCCAATGGGTGTGTGCACGGGGGCGTGCGGAAGCGGCCGCAGGGCGCGCATCTACTGACATGCGCCCTGCGGCCGCCCCCGTGGGGCCGTACCGACCCGCGGCGGACCAGGCCGGGGTACAGGGGTACGGCGGTGCCGGGTCGGGCCCGCACGCCCGTCCACCGGCCGTCAACCGGAATTGCTCCGGTCAGTCGGCGAGTCGGTACTCCTCCAGCAGGCGACGTCCCACGATCATCTTCTGGATCTCCGCCGTACCTTCACCGATGAGCAGCATCGGGGCCTCCCGGTAGAGGCGCTCGATCTCGTACTCCTTGGAGAAGCCGTAGCCGCCGTGGATGCGGAAGGAGTCCTCCACGACCTCCTTGCAGTACTCGGAGGCGAGGTACTTGGCCATGCCGGCCTCCAGGTCGTTGCGCTCGCCGCTGTCCTTCTTGCGGGCGGCCATCACCATCATCTGGTGCGCGGCCTCGACCTTGGTGGCCATCTCGGCCAGCTTGAACTGGATGGCCTGGTGCTCGGAGATCTTCTTGCCGAAGGTCGAGCGCTGCTGGGCGTAGGAGATGCCCAGCTCGAAGGCGCGGCGGGCCACGCCGCAGCCGCGCGCGGCCACGTTGACCCGGCCGACCTCGACGCCGTCCATCATCTGGTAGAAGCCCTTGCCGGGCACGCCGCCGAGCACGCGGTCGGCCGGGATCCGGACGTCCTGGAGCACCAGCTCGGTGGTGTCGACGCCCTTGTAGCCCATCTTCTCGATCTTCCCGGGCACGGTGAGGCCGGGGACGGTCGGGTTCGGGCCGAAGCCGGGCGTCTTCTCGATCAGGAACGTCGTCATGTTGCGGTACGGCGTGCTGCCGCCCTCGTCGGTCTTGCAGAGGACCGCGACCAGGGTGGAGGTGCCGCCGTTGGTCAGCCACATCTTCTGGCCGTTGAGGACGTAGTGGTCGCCGTCCCGGACGCCCTTGGTGGAGATCGCCGCGACGTCGGAGCCGAGACCCGGCTCGGACATCGAGAAGGCGCCGCGGATCTCGCCGGCCGCCATCCTCGGGAGGAAGTAGTCCTTCTGCTCCTGGGTGCCGTGCGCGTTGATCATGTGCGCCACGATGAAGTGGGTGTTGACGATGCCGGAGACGGACATCCAGCCGCGGGCGATCTCCTCCACCACCAGGGCGTAGGTGAGCAGCGACTCACCGAGGCCGCCGTACTCCTCGGGGATGGTGAGGCCGAAGAGGCCCAGCTGCTTCATCCCCTCCACGATGGCCGTGGGGTACTCGTCCTTGTGCTCCAGCTCGGTGGCGACCGGAATGATCTCCTTGTCGACAAAGTCCCGCACGGTGGCGAGGATGTCCCGCTGGATCTCGGTGAGGCCGTCGGTCTGTGCGAGGCGTCCCATCGTGCGGCTCCTGTCATGCAGAAAGAGAAGAGGGTGGGGGTGCTGCGGCCTGCGCGACGCGGGGCGTGCGTGGTGCCGGGGGCGTACGTGGTGCTGGGGCGAGCGTGCTGCGGGCCGGCAGGCCTGCCCGCTGCTGGGGTGCGGGGGCTCCACGGGCGTGACTTCCGTGGAGCCCCCGGGGCCGGAGAGCGGCCGATGACGGCGGCCCCTCCTACCGGGGTCTGGGGCGGCCCCCGAGGGGGCCGGGGCTGCTGGGACCAGTCCGTCGGGACGGGTCCGCCGGGACTAGGACAGCGGCTCGGGGCGGCCGGGCTGCTCGCCGCCGCGGGCCTTGATGTACGTCTCGGTCGGCACCATCACCTTGCGGCGGAAGATGCAGACGACCGTGCCGTCCTGCTTGTAGCCCTTGGTCTCGACGTAGACGATGCCGCGGTCGTCCTTGGACTTGGACGGCCACTTGTCGAGCACGACCGTCTCGCCGTAGATCGTGTCGCCGTGGAAGGTCGGCGCGATGTGGCGCAGCGACTCGATCTCCAGGTTGGCGATCGCCTTGCCGGAGACGTCCGGGACGGACATGCCGAGCAGCAGCGAGTAGATGTAGTTGCCCACCACCACGTTCTTGCCGAAGTCCGTGGTCTTCCCGGCGTAGTTCGTGTCCAGGTGGAGCGGGTGGTGGTTCATCGTGAGCAGACAGAAGAGGTGGTCGTCGTACTCGGTGACGGTCTTCCCCGGCCAGTGCTTGTAGACCGCGCCGACCTCGAACTCTTCGTAGGTGCGTCCGAACTGCATGAGGTGATCCTTAGGAGGAGGGCCGAGCCGGGGAGGTCAGGACTGCGGGGGCTCGAACTTGGAGGTGCGCTCGAAGCCGGCGGCGCGGCCCTTGCCGGCGATGACCAGGGCCATCTTGCGGCTGGCCTCGTCGATCATCTCGTCGCCGAGCATCGCGGAGCCCTTGGCGCCGCCGGCCTCGGAGGTGCACCAGTCGTAGGCGTCGAGGATCAGCTCGGCGTGGTCGTAGTCCTCCTGCGAGGGCGAGAAGATCTCGTTCGCGGCGGCGACCTGGTCCGGGTGCAGGACCCACTTGCCGTCGAAGCCCAGCGCGGCGGCCCGGCCGGCCACCTCGCGGTAGCCCTCCGCGTTGCGGATCTGCAGGTACGGGCCGTCGATGGCCTGCAGGTCGTGGGTGCGGGCGGCCATCAGGATGCGCATCAGGATGTAGTGGTAGGCGTCCGCCGGGTAGCCGGGGGGCTGCTGGCCGACCACCAGGGTCTTCATGTTGATCGAGGCCATGAAGTCGGCCGGGCCGAAGATGATGGTCTCCAGCCGGGGCGAGGCGGCGGCGATCTCGTCGACGTTCACCAGGCCCTTGGCGTTCTCGATCTGCGCCTCGATGCCGATCTTGCCGACCTCGAAGCCCATGGTCTTCTCGATCTGGGTGAGCAGCAGGTCGAGGGCCTTGACCTGGGTGGCGTCCTGGACCTTGGGCAGCATGATGCAGTCCAGGTTCGGGCCGGCGCCCTCGACGACGGTGATCACGTCGCGGTACGTCCAGTGGGTGGTCCAGTCGTTGACCCGGACGACCTTGGTCTTCTTGCCCCAGTCGCCGTTGTTCAGGGCGTCGACGATGTTGTGCCGGGCGCTCTCCTTGACCAGCGGGGCGCAGGCGTCCTCCAGGTCGAGGAAGACCTGGTCGGCGGGCAGGCCCTGGGCCTTCTCCAGGAAGCGCGGGTTGCTGCCCGGTACGGCGAGGCAGGAGCGGCGGGGGCGGAGCCGGTTGACAGTGCTCATGAGGGTGGGTCAGTTCCTTCCGGGGTCAGCTGGTGGACGCGGCGGTGGTCGGCGTCCAGGGCTGGAGCCTGTTGGCCAGCCGGATCTCGTCCACGATCCGACCGATGATGGTGGTGATGCCGAAGTCCTTCGGGGTGAACACGGCGGCGACGCCGGCGGCCTTGAGGGCCTCGCCGTCCGCTGCCGGGATGATGCCACCCACGATCACGGGGACATCCTCCACCCCGGCCCGCCGCAGGCGGTTCAGGACGTCGGGAACCAGCTCGGGGTGCGCCCCGGAGAGGATCGACAGGCCCACGCAGTGCACGTCCTCCGCGACGGCGGCGGAGACGATCTGCTCGGGCGTCAGCCGGATGCCCTGGTAGACCACCTCGAACCCGGCGTCGCGGGCCCGCACGGCGATCTGCTCGGCGCCGTTGGAGTGCCCGTCCAGGCCGGGCTTGCCGACCAGCAGGCGCAGCTTGCCGGTGCCCAGCTCGGCGGCGGTGGCGGCGACCGCCTCGCGCACGGCGGCCAGCTCGCCCCCGGGCTCGGCCGCGACCGCGACCGGGGCGCCGCCGACGCCGGTGGGGGCGCGGTACTCGCCGAAGACGTCCCGCAGGGCGAAGGACCACTCGCCGGTGGTGACCCCGGCGCGGGCGCAGGCCAGCGTGGCGGGCATCAGGTTCTCCGAGGTGGCGGCGGCCGCCCGGAGCCGCTCCAGGGTGCTCTGCACCGCGCTCTCGTCGCGGTCCGCGCGCCACTGCTTGAGGGCGGTGAGCACGGACTGCTCGGAGGCCGGGTCGACCACCATGATCGCGGTGTCGAGGTCGGCCGTGAGCGGGCTCTCCTCGGTGGTGTCGAAGCAGTTGACCCCGACGATCTTGTCCTCGCCGGACTCGATCCGGGCCCGCCGGGCGGCGTGCGAGGAGACCAGGTTGGACTTCAGGTACCCGGACTCGACGGCCGGGATGACCCCGCCCATCTCCAGCACCTTGGCGATCTCCGCCTCGGCGCCGGCCAGCAGGGCGGCCGTCTTGGTCTCGATCACCTCGGAGCCGTTGAAGATGTCGCCGTACTCCAGCAGGTCCGACTCGTAGGCCAGCACCTGCTGGATCCGCAGCGACCACTGCTGGTCCCAGGGGCGGGGCAGGCCGAGCGCCTCGTTCCAGGCGGGCAGCTGGACGGCGCGGGCGCGGGCGTCCTTGGAGAGGGTGACGGCCAGCATCTCCAGGACGATCCGCTGGACGTTGTTCTCCGGCTGGGCCTCGGTCAGGCCGAGCGAGTTGACCTGCACGCCGTACCGGAACCGGCGCTGCTTGGCGTCCTGGATGCCGTAGCGCTCCAGGGTGACCTTCTCCCAGAGCTGGGCGAAGGCGCGCATCTTGCACATCTCCTCGACGAAGCGCACGCCGGCGTTGACGAAGAAGGAGATCCGGGCGACCACCTCGCCCATCCGCTCGGCCGGCACCTGGCCGGAGTCGCGGACGGCGTCCAGCACGGAGATCGCGGTGCACATCGCGTACGCGATCTCCTGGACCGGGGTGGCCCCGGCCTCCTGCAGGTGGTAGCTGCAGATGTTGATCGGGTTCCACTTGGGGATGTTCCCGACCGTGTAGGCGATCATGTCGGTGATCAGGCGGACCGACGGGCCGGGCGGGAAGACGTGCGTCCCGCGCGACAGGTACTCCTTGACGATGTCGTTCTGGGTGGTGCCGGTGAGCTTGGCGATGTCGGCGCCCTGCTCCTCGGCGACCACCTGGTAGAGCGCCAGCAGCCACATCGCGGTGGCGTTGATCGTCATCGAGGTGTTGGTCTGTTCGAGCGGGATGCCGTCGAACAGGGTGCGCATGTCGCCGACGTGGCCCACCGGCACGCCGACCCGGCCGACCTCGCCGCGGGCGAGGACGTGGTCGGAGTCGTAGCCCGTCTGGGTCGGCAGGTCGAAGGCCACCGAGAGACCGGTCTGCCCCTTGGCGAGGTTCTTGCGGTACAGCGCGTTGGAGTCGCTCGCGGTGGAGTGTCCCGCGTAGGTGCGCATCAGCCAGGGCCGGTCGCGCACGATCCGCTCGCTCTGCTCTGCCATCAGATGTCCCTGAAGCGGTTGATCGCCGGCAGGTGCTTCTCGCGCAGCTCGGGGTCGCGCACCCCCAGGCCCTCGGACGGGGCCAGGCACAGGACGCCGACCTTGCCCTGGTGCTTGTTCTGGTGGACGTCGAGCGCGGCCTGGCCGGTCTGGTCGAGGGAGTAGACCTTGGACAGGGTCGGGTGGATCTTGCCCTTCGCCACCAGGCGGTTGGCCTCCCAGGCCTCGCGGTAGTTGGCGAAGTGCGAGCCGACGATCTTCTTCAGCGACATCCACAGGTAGCGGTTGTCGTACTGGTGCATGAAGCCCGAGGTGGAGGCGCAGGTGACGATGGTGCCGCCCTTGCGGGTGACGTAGACCGAGGCGCCGAAGGTCTCGCGGCCCGGGTGCTCGAAGACGATGTCCACGTCCTCGCCGCCGGTCAGCTCGCGGATCCGGCCGCCCAGGCGCTTCCACTCGCGCGGGTCCTGGGTGTTCTCGTCCTTCCAGAAGCGGTAGCCCTCGGCGCTGCGGTCGATGATCGCCTCGGCGCCCATCGCCCGGCAGATCTCGGCCTTCTGGTCGTTGGAGACCACGCAGATCGGGGTGGCGCCGCCGGCCAGCGCGTACTGGGTGGCGTACGAGCCGAGGCCGCCGCTGGCGCCCCAGATCAGCACGTTGTCGCCCTGCTTCATGCCGGCGCCGTTCTGCGACACCAGCTGGCGGTAGGCGGTGGAGTTGACCAGACCGGGGGAGGCGGCCTCCTCCCAGGTGAGGTGCGCGGGCTTGGGCATCAGCTGGTTGGTCTTCACCAGGGCGATCTGGGCCAGGCCGCCGAAGTTGGTCTCGAAGCCCCAGATGCGCTGCTCCGGGTCCATCATCGTGTCGTTGTGGCCGTCCGAGGACTCCAGCTCGACCGAGAGGCAGTGCGCGACGACCTCGTCGCCCGGCTTCCAGGCGTTGACGCCGGCGCCGGTGCGCAGGACCACGCCCGCGAGGTCGGAGCCGAGCACGTGGTACGGCAGGTCGTGGCGCTTGGTGAGCGGCGAGAGCCGGCCGTAGCGCTCCAGGAAGCCGAAGGTGGAGACCGGCTCGTAGATCGAGCTCCACACGGTGTTGTAGTTCACGGCGCTGGCCATGACGGCCACCAGGGCCTCGCCCGGGCCGAGCTCGGGCAGGGCGACGTCGTCCAGGTGCAGGGACTTGCGAGGGTCCTTGTCGCGGCTGTCGAGGCCGGCGAACATCTGCTCCTCGTCCTTGTGGAGCGTGACCGCCCGGTAGGACTCCGGCAGCTTGATCGCGGCGAAGTCCGCCGAGGTGCTGTCGGTGCTGAGGATCGCGTCGAGGATTTCCTTCATGGCTGCCTCCGAAGGCGTACCTGTGTGAGGGCACAGGGCGTCTGGGGGAGCCGGGAGCGGACACCGGCTTCGCTGAGAGTGGGTGGTTTGGGTAGGCCTGACTCCCGGGGTGTGGGAGTGCCCGACGACGGCGCGCCGAGGTGGGGAGCCGCGGCGCCGCGACTGGTGAGTAACAAGGTAGTGGCACCCTGTGCCACTCGTAAAGACACTGGGTGTCATCAATTCGAGTGAGTCGGACAGGCGTTCCCCCGGGGTCGGCGGGGCATGCGCAAGGCCCGCCCCGGCTGACCGGGACGGGCCTTCACCATGCCTCTGAGCTGCGCGAACGCGGGTCGCTAGTCCGCCCTGGGGCCCGCCAGCGCGGCCCGGATGCTGTCCAGGACGATGTCCAGCGGGGCATCCGTGCGGGCCACTGTGATGAGGACCTCACCACCCGGGCTGGCACTCAGTGCGCTCGCGGCGGCGACCTCCAGCGGGGAGGACGGGTCACCACTGGCACCGGGTGCCACCAGGGCACCGCGTCGCCGGACCCCGGAGGGCTCGGTGGCCCAGAACGTCCCCCGGATCACCTCGAAGGAGTGCTCCAGCTGGGCCTCCACGTCCCCGTGGCCGCCCGCCCGCAGCCAGCGGCGCAGCACGTGGTTGTGCGCCGCCACCACCGCCGCCGCCGAGACCTCGGCGAGCATCGAGTCGTCGTCCCCGCCGCGCTGCCAGCCCGGCGGGATCTGCGCGGCCGTGTCGAACCGCCCGAGCAGGTACCGGGTGAACAGCCGCTCGTACCGGGCCACCACGGCGATCTCGCGCTCGCGCAGGGCAGGCACCTGGCGGATCAGCTGGTACCTGGCCACCGAGACGGAGGGCGTGGACGCGTACATCCGCAGCACCTCCTTGATGCCCCGGCAGACCACGTCCAGCGGGTGCTCCTCGGAGTCGGCGCTCGCCAGCAGGTCGGCCACCCGGACCAGGGTGTCGTCGTGGTCCGGGAAGATCGCCTCCTCCTTGGACCGGAAGTACCGGAAGAAGGTCCGCCGGGCCACCCCGGCGGCCGCGGCGATCTGATCGACCGTCGTCTCCTCGTAGCCCTGCCCGGCGAACAGTTCCATCGCCGCGGTGGCGAGGTCCTGCCGCATCTGCAGGCGCTGCGCGGCGGCCCGGCGGCCGCCGGGCCCCTGGTCGGGGGCGGTGGGCGCGGTGGCCGGCCGCGGCGGGTCGTGCCGTGCCGGGTCGTGCCGGCCGGCCGGCTGCCGTACGGCGGACTGCTGCTCGGACGATGCCTGAACCCGATCCATGCCCGGAACGCTACACGCCCCGGCGGGTGCGGCATCCGGCCTGGCCCGGCGCACCGGCGCGACCGGACCCGACACGCTCGGTCTGGGCCACCGGGAGGCTGCCGCGGCGGGGCTCCAGCCGGCCCGCGGCGGGCTGCCGGGGGGTCCTGCGGCGGGGGCGGTCATCGGCGTGCGTGGTCGCGGAACCCGCGGCCGGTCTTGCGGCCCAGGCAGCCCGCCGCCACCAGGTGCTCCAGCAGCGGCGCCGCGGCCAGGCCCGGCTCGCGGAACTCCTGGTGCAGCACCTGCTCGATGGTGAGCGAGACGTCCAGGCCGACCACGTCCAGCAGCTCGAACGGGCCCATCGGGTAGCCGCAGCCGAGCTTCATCGCGGTGTCGATGTCGTCCACCGTCGCGTAGTGCTCCTGGAGCATCCGCACGGCGTCGTTCAGGTACGGGAAGAGCAGCGCGTTCACGATGAACCCGGCACGGTCGCCGCACTCCACCGGGTGCTTGCGGACCTTGGCGCACAGGTCGAGCACGGTCGAGGTGACGTCCGGCGCGGTCAGCACGGTCGAGACGACCTCGACCAGCTTCATCGCGGGGGCCGGGTTGAAGAAGTGCATGCCGATCACGTCCTGCGGCCGCGAGGTGGCGGTCGCGCAGCTGATCACCGGCAGGCTGGAGGTGGTGGTGGCGAGCACCGCGCCCGGCCGGCAGATCTTGTCCAGGGTCGCGAACAGCTCGCGCTTGACCGCGAGGTCCTCCGCGACGGCCTCGACCACCAGGTCGGCCTCCGCCAGATCGGTGTACAGCCCGGTGGGCGTGACCAGCGCCAGCGCGGCGTCCCGCTGCTCCGCGGAGAGCCGGCCCTTGGTCACCGAGCGCTCCAGCGACTTCGCCAGCTGGGCCTTCGCGCCGTCGGCCTTCTGCTGGCTGCGGGCCGCCAGCAGGACGGTGTACCCGGCCTTGGCGAACACCTCGACGATGCCGGTGGCCATCGTGCCCGACCCGCAGACACCGACCGTGCGGACGTCCCGGCCGGCCACCCGGACGGCCTCGGCGCCGCCGGCACCGGGCACCACCCGGGACGAGCCGGGGGCCTCGTACGTGTAGAAGCCGCGGCCGGACTTGCGGCCCAGCAGCCCCGCCGCGACCAGCTGGCCGAGGATCGGCGCCGGTGCGTGCAGACGGTCCCTGGACTGCTCGTACATCGCCTCCAGGACGGTACGGGCGGTGTCCACGCCGATCAGGTCCAGCAGGGCCAGCGGGCCCATCGGCAGGCCGCAGCCGAGCCGCATCGCGGCGTCGATGTCCTCGCGGGTCGCGTACTTCGACTCGAACATCGACGCGGCCTGGTTCAGGTACGCGAAGAGCAGGCCGTTGACCACGAAGCCGGCCCGGTCGCCGGCCGCGACCGGCTCCTTGCCGAGATCGCGGGCGAAGGCGGCGGCGGCCTCGGCCACCTGCGGCGCGGTCAGCACCGTACGGACGACCTCGACCAGCTTCATCACCGGCACCGGGTTGAAGAAGTGCAGGCCGAGCACCCGCTCGGGCCGCGAGGTGGCGGCCGCGATCCGGGTCACCGACAGTGCGGTGGTGCCGGTCGCGAGCACCGTCTCGGCCGGGCAGATCCGGTCCAGCTCGGCGAAGATCTCCCGCTTCAGCTCCAGCTGCTCGGGGACCTCCTCGATCACCAGGTCGGCCGCCGCCGCGGTGTCCAGCCGGTCGCCGACGGTGATCCGCGCGAGCAGTTCGGTGCGCTCCTCGGCGGTGATCCGGCCGCGCTCGACGTCGTGCGCGGTGGTCTCCGCGATCCGGGCCAGGGCCCGTGCGGCGCTGTCGCCGTTCGCCTCGATACCGATCACCCGGCGGCCGCTCCTGGCGACCGCCACCGCGACGCCGGCACCCATGGTGCCCAGGCCGACCACGGCGACAGTGGAAAAGGGACGCTCCATTGGATCCTGACTCCTTGTCATATGGACCCGTGCGCGCCCCGGCGGCGCGGCCGCGCCCGTCGTCGGGGGGCCGGCTGCCGCCGGAGGAGGGTCGCGCACGGGGGAGGGAGATGACGGTGCGGGGTACGCGCGGGGGCCGGTCCGCTCCGGCCGTGCCGCGGTACGCCGTGGTACTCAGGCGCTCAAGAAGAAGGAAGCGACTCTGATACGAGGATCCGGCCGCGCCGCCAGGGCGCGGTCCGGTGAAGGGCACCCGCGCCGTCGCCCCGCAGAGCGCGATGGCGCGCCGGGCGACGACCCCGCCGGTGCGGCTCCCGAAGCCCGGCGGTGGTGCGTGCGGTCACTGTAGCGAAGTTACCTCGCAGTAGGAAGAGGTGCGGAGCGCCGTCCGGTGAAGTCCCGGGGCCCGCGGCCGGAGCCCTGTCCGGGGGCCCTGCCCGGTGGTGGGCCCCTCGCCCGGCACCGTCGGGCCCTGCGGCTCGGGCGCGCCAAACCACTCGTACGGGGAATAGCGCCAGCTCAGCGGGCACGGAAGCATGGGCCCATGACCACTGCTCCCGACACCCGGCCGCCCCGGGCGGAGCGCGCCGCCCGGGCGCGGCTCGCCACCGACCGGCTGCGCACGGCCGCCGTGGACGCCGTGGCGGTCGGCTGGGTCGACAACGCGGGGCTGGCACGGGTGAAGGCCGTGCCGCTGAGCGGCCTGGCGCACGCCGCGCTCTGGGGCATCGGCGCCGCGCCCTGCTTCGACGCCTTCCTGGTCGACGACTCGACGGCCGGTGATTCGACGGCCGCTGATTCGAGGGCCGGCGGCCCGGCGGCGGATCCGGCCGGCGCCGCCCCGCCCGCCGGCAGCGCCGCCGTCGGCGACCTGCGCCTGTACCCGGACCTCGACCGGCTCGTTCCGCTCGCGGCCCAGCCCGGTTGGGCCTGGGCCCCCGCCGACCGCTACACCCAGCAGGGCGATCCGCACCCCGGCTGCCAGCGCCTGTTCGCCCGTCGGATGGAGGCCGCGGCCCGGGCCCGCGGGCTGACCGTACGGGCCGGCATCGAGGTCGAGTGGGTGGTGGCGCTGGCCGGGCCGCCGGAGGAGGAGCCCCGCTACCCGACGGCCGGCCCCGCCTACGGCCTGCAGCGGCTGACCGACCTCTCCGACTACCTGCGCGAGGTGCTGCGGGCGCTGGAGCAGCAGGGCCTGAGCGTGCTGCAGATCCACCCCGAGTACGCACCCGGACAGTTCGAGGTATCCGTCGCCCCCGAGGGCCCGGTGGCCGCAGCCGACACCTCCGTCCTGGTCCGGCACACCGTGCGGGCCGTCTCGGCCCGGCACGGGCTGCGCGCCTCCTTCGCGCCCGCGGTCGAGCCCGGCGGCGTCGGCAACGGCTCCCACCTGCACTTCAGCCTCTGGCGCGACGGCCGCAACCTGGCCCACGGCGGCTCCGGGCCGCACGGACTCACCGGCGAGGCGGAGGCCTTCCTGGCCGGCGTGCTCGCCGCGCTCCCCGAACTGCTCGTCCTCGGCACCCCGAGCCCGGCGGGGTACCTGCGGCTGGTGCCCTCCCGCTGGGCGGGCGCCTACCAGTGCTGGGGGCTGGAGAACCGCGAGGCCGCGCTGCGCCTGGTCACCGGCTCGGAGGGGGAGCGGGCCGAAGCGGCCAACGCCGAGATCAAGTGCTTCGACGCCACCGCCAACCCCTATCTGGCGGTCGGCGCCGTGCTGGCCGCCGGCCTCGCCGGCATCGACCGGGGCCTGCGCCTGCCACCGGAGACCACCGTCGACCCGGCCCGGCTCGCCCCCGAGGCGGTGCCCCGCCTGCCCGCGGACCTGCCGGAGGCGATCGCCGCCTACGAGCGCTCCGCCGTCCTGCGGGAGGCGCTCGGCGAGCCGCTGTACTGGGCGGTGCACTCCGTCCGCCGCGCCGAGAGCGCCCTCTTCGCCGGCCGCACCGCCGAGGAGATCATCGCCGCGACCCGCTGGCGGTACTGAGGTGCGTGCCGCCGCCGCCGGTGGCGCGGCCGCCCGCGCCGGCGGCCCGACCCACCGCGGCAAGCCCTCGGACGGCCCGAGCCCGGGCTACGGCGGTCCCGGCCCCGGCGACGGCGTTCAAGGCGACGGCGGCCCCGGCGAGTGGCCAGGCGGCCCGCCCGTCCTGGTCGACCACCACTGCCACAGCGTGCTCGACGCCGAGCTCACCGACCAGCAACTGGCCGGGCTGCTCACCGAGTCGGACCGCCCGCCGGCCCCCGGCACCTCACCCCTGGACAGCGCCCTCGGGCTGGCCGTACGCCGCTGGTGCCCGCCCGTGCTCGACCTGCCCGCACACGCCCCCGCCGCCGACTATCTGGCCCGCCGACGTGAACTCGGCGCCGGCGAAGCCACCCGCCGCCTGCTCGCCGCCGCCGGCCTGGACACCTGCCTGGTCGACACCGGGCTCACCGCCGCGGCCGGCCACTCCCTGCTGCCGCTGCCCGGGTTCGCCGCCCTGACCGGTGCGCAGGTCAGGGAGGTGGCCCGGCTGGAGACGCTCGCCGAGGCCCTGGACCCGCCGGCCGGGGCCTGGCCGGCCGCCGTCCGCGAGGCGGTCGGGGCGGCCCTCGAAGCCGGCGCCGTCGCCCTGAAGTCCGTGCTGGCCTACCGGCACGGGCTCGACATCCCGGCCGAGCGGCCGAGCGAGCGCGAGGTCGTACGGGCCGCCGGGGCCCGGCTGCGCGCGGGCGGCGGCCGGCTCACCGACCCCGTCCTGCTGCGCCACCTGCTCTGGTCGGCGCTGGACGCCTGCGCCGCGGACCGGGTGCCGATCCAGCTGCACACCGGCTTCGGCGACCCCGACCTCACCCTGCACCGGGCCGACCCGTCGCTGCTGCACCGGTTCGTCCGGGCGGCGGAGCCCACCGGCGTGCCGCTCGTCCTGCTGCACGGCTACCCGTACCACCGGCAGGCGGCGTGGCTGGCCCAGGCCTTCCCGCAGGTGTACGCGGACCTCGGTCTGACGGCCTCCTACGTCGGCCCGAGGGTGGCCGCGGTGCTCGGCGAGATGCTGGAGCTGGCGCCGTTCGGCAAGCTGCTGTTCTCCACCGACGGCTACGGCCTGCCCGAACTGCACCTGGTGGGCGCCGCCCAGTTCCGGCACGGGCTGGGCGCCCTGCTGGCGGCCTGGCGTGCCGACGGCGCCTGCTCCGCGGGTGACGTGACGCGGATCGCCCGACTGCTCTCCGCCGACAACGCACGTCGGCTGTACCGGATCTGAGGCAGTACCGGATCTGAGGCGGTCCCGGATCTGAGGCGGTCCCGGAGCCGAGGCGGTCCCGGAGCCGAGGGGAGGCGGACGTGGCGCGGTCGGGGCGGGCGGGGTGGCCGAGTGGCCGAGTGGCCGAAAGGCGCCCTGCCCGGCCGCAGCGTGGCGGTCGGGCAGGGGGTCGGGCGGGGCGTTCGGGCAGGCGCTGGCCGCCCGGGCGGTGGATCCACCCGGGTGGCGAGCCCCCGGTGCGGGCGGCCGCGCCGCCCGGGGCGTCAGCCGATCGCCCGCAGGTGGTCACGCACGCCGACGCCGAAGTTGGTCGGGGTGCCGTCGAAGTTGCTGATCAGGGACGGGCCGGAGCCGCAGTCCCAGGTGTTCCAGGTCCAGCCGAGGTAGGACAGCTTCTTGGCGTCCAGCCAGGACATCACCTGGTCGACGAAGCCGTGCGCGCAGTCGTTCTCGCCGATCTCGCCGGCCATCAGCGGCACCTGGGCGGCCACGGGGGAGAGGGTGGAGTCGAAGCAGGAGACGGTGGAGCAGGTGTTGAAGTTGTACACGTGGAAGGCGGCGCCGAGGTTGCCGGTCGGGTCGGTCGGCTTGTGGGCGAGCCACTGGCCCAGGTCGTTGGAGTAGGCGAGGCCGCCGAGCAGGATGACGTTCTTGGCGCCGGTCGCGCGGACGGTGTTGACCAGCGTCTGCATGCCGCTGACCGGGTAGGAGATGCCGGGGCACGCGCTGCCGCCGTCGCGCCAGCACAGCCAGGCCTGGGCGAGGGTGGACACGGCGCGGTCCGGGTACGGCTCGTTGAACAGGTCGAAGACGATCGAGGTGTCACCCTTGAAGGTGTCGGCCACGGAGGTCCAGAACGGGACGGCCTCGGCGCCGGGCATCGGCTTCTGGCAGGTGGCGTTCACGTCCGAGCAGCCGGAGGAGTTGCCGGTGTAGAGGCCGTGGCTCCAGTGCATCTCGACGATCGGCGTGATGCCGTTGGTGCGCAGGGCGTCGACCCAGGTCTTGATCGCGGCACGGTAGTTGGCGCCGCCGTACTCCGGCTTGACGTTGGACGCGCCGAGCCAGCAGTCCTCGTTGAGCGGGACGCGGACGGCGTTGACCTTCCAACTCTTGATGGCGGCGATGGAGGCGGCGTCGACCGGGCCGTCGAAGAATCCGTAGCCCTGCACGCACATGAACTCGGTGCCGGAGCGGTTGACCCCGTGCAGCGTGACGGTCTTGCCGGACGCGTCGGCCAGGGTGTTGCCGACGACGTGCAGGGCGGGTGCCACGCCGGCGGGCGTCGTCGAGGTGGCGGTCGCCGTCGGTGAGGCGGTCGCGGTCGCGGTCGGCGAGGCGGTGGCCGTCGCGCTGGGCGAGGTGGTGGCGGTGGGCGAGGCGGTGGCGGTCGGGCTGGCCGAGGCCGACGGGGACGCACTGGTGGGCGCGCCGGTGCAGGCGAGTCCGTTGACGGCGAACGCGGTCGGTGCCGCGTTGGTGCCGCTGTAGGCGAAGTTGGCGCCGGCCGAGACCGAGCCGCCGGGCGCGATGGTGGCGTTCCAGGACAGGTTGGTGACGCTGACGTTCTTGCCGCTCTGGGCCCAGGTGCCGCTCCAGCCGCTGCCGGAGAGGGTCTGGTTGCCGGCGTACGCGTAGGTCAGCGTCCAGCCGTTGACGGTGCCGCTGCCAAGGTTGTTGATCTTCACATTGGCGGTGAAGCCGCTGCCCCAGTCGTTCGTGGAGTAGTCGACGGTACAGGCGGTGGTGGCGGCCGAGGCGCTGCCGGGGCCTACCAGCGCGAGGGTCGCGGCGGCGGCCGCGGCCAGCGCGGAACCCATCGCCAGGGCCTTTCTGCGGACGGACATGTGTTGCTCCTAGAGGTGCCAAGATCGAGCATTTTCGTGGGCGCGCTCCCACATGCCCGTGACGGAAGATAGCGACCGGTGCTCAACATGACAATCCATCTGCCCTTTCTGACTTGCCATTTGTCCGTGAGATGGGAACTCGCGGACGTTCGCGCGCACCCTCTTGACACCTCCTGCGACCGGTCCGATTCTTGGGAGCGCTCCCACAGCCTCGCGAGACGCAGCGGCCCGGCCCCACCGGTCGCGGCGTCTCGCGAACGCAACGCATGCACGGCAAGGACCCGCTTCCCCCCACCAGATGGAGCTCGTCTTGTCACCTCCCACCCTGCGCTCACGCACGCCCGGACGCCGCCTCACCGGCTCGCTCGGCGTCTCGCTCGCCCTGCTCGCCACCGGCCTGACCACCGCCGTCGGAGCCCCGGCCTCGGCGGCCGCGCTGGCATGCACCGTCGACTACACCACCAACGACTGGGGCAGCGGCTTCACCGCCAACGTCGCGGTCAACAACAAGGGCACCGCCGCGATCAACGGCTGGACGCTGACCTACGCGTACGCCGGCAACCAGACCCTCTCCGGCAGCGGCTGGAGCGGCACCTGGGCCCAGAGCGGCAAGAACGTCAGCGTCACCAACCTGGGCTGGAACGCCACCATCGCGCCCGGCGGCTCGGTCTCGGCCGGCGCCAACTTCGCCTACAGCGGCACCAACGCGGCGCCCACCTCGTTCGCCGTCAACGGCACCAGCTGCACCGGTGCCCACGCCGCGCCCGTCACCGCGCTCACCAGCCCCGTACCCGGCGCGAGTTACGCGGCCGGGGCGAGCATCCCGATCAGCGCGACCGCCTCGGCCTCGGACGGCGCCGGCATCAGCAAGGTCGAGTTCTACGACAACACCACCCTGCTGGGGACCGACACCACCGCGCCGTACGCCTTCACCTGGACGGGCGCGGCGGCCGGCAGCCACTCGGTCTACGCCAAGGCCTACGACGGCACCGGGGCCACCGGCGAGTCCACGCCCGCTGGCGTCACGGTGGCGGCCGGCCCGGCCATCTCGGCGGTGCCGACCAGCGTGTCCGTGGCCCAGGGCAAGACCGGCACCTTCGGGCTGAAGCTCTCGGCGCAGCCGGCGGCGAACGTCACGGTGACCACGGCCAGGACCGCCGGCAACACCGGGCTGTCGGTCACCGGCGGGGCCACGCTCACCTTCACCCCGGCCAACTGGGCCACCGCGCAGAACGTCACGCTGACCGCCGACGCCACCGGCACCGGTTCGGCGACCTTCACCTCGACCGCCCCCGGCTACACCGCCTCGACCGTCACGGTGACCGAGCTGGCCGCCGCCAGCGGGGTGTACAACGACCGCTTCCTGCAGCTCTACAACAAGATCAAGGACCCGGCGAACGGCTACTTCTCGCCCGAGGGCATCCCCTACCACTCGGTGGAGACGCTGCTCGTCGAGGCGCCGGACCAGGGCCACGAGACGACCTCGGAGGCGTACAGCTACCTGCTCTGGTTGGAGGCCCAGTACGGCCGGGTCACCAAGGACTGGACGAAGTTCAACGCGGCGTGGACGCTCATGGAGACGTACATGATCCCCACCCACGCCGACCAGCCCACCAACAGCTTCTACAACGCCTCCAAGCCCGCGACCTACGCCCCCGAGCGCCCGCTGCCCAGCGACTACCCGGCTCAGCTGGACTCCTCGGTGACGGCGGGCCAGGACCCGATCGCGGCCGAGCTCAGCAGCACGTACGGCACCAGTGACATCTACGGCATGCACTGGCTGCAGGACGTCGACAACGTGTACGGCTACGGCAACTCGCCGGGCAAGTGCGAGGCGGGGCCGAGCGACACCGGTCCGTCGTACATCAACACCTACCAGCGCGGTGCGCAGGAGTCGGTCTGGGAGACCGTCCCGCAGCCGACCTGCGACAAGTTCGCCTACGGCGGCAAGAACGGCTACCTGGACCTGTTCGTCAAGGACTCCTCGTACGCCAAGCAGTGGAAGTACACCGACGCGCCGGACGCGGACGCCCGCGCCATCCAGGCCGCCTACTGGGCGGACACATGGGCCAAGGCCCAGGGGAACGGCGCCTCCGTGGCGACCACCGTCGCCAAGGCCGGCAAGATGGGCGACTACCTCCGCTACGCGATGTACGACAAGTACTTCAAGAAGATCGGCAACTGCACCGGGCCGAGCACCTGCGCGGCGGGCTCCGGCAAGGACTCCTCGCACTACCTGCTCTCCTGGTACTACGCCTGGGGCGGGGCGAGCGACACCAACGCGGGCTGGGCCTGGCGGATCGGCGACAGCGCCGCGCACGGCGGCTACCAGAACCCGATGGCGGCCTACGCCCTGGTGAACGACGCCTCGTTGGCGCCCAAGTCGGCCACCGGCAAGGCGGACTGGACGACCAGCCTGGGCCGCCAGATGGAGTTCATCCAGTGGCTGCAGTCCAGCGAGGGCGCCATCTCCGGTGGCGCGACCAACAGTTGGGAGGGCAGCTACGCGACGCCGCCGACCGGTACGCCCACCTTCTACGGGATGTACTACGACGAGGCGCCGGTCTACCACGACCCGCCGAGCAACCAGTGGTTCGGATTCCAGGCCTGGGGCATGGAGCGGGTCGCGGAGTACTACTACGCGAGCGGCGACGCCAAGGCCAAGGCGGTGCTGGACAAGTGGGTCACCTGGGCACTGTCCAAGACGACCTTCACCGCGGACGGCGGCTACCAGATCCCGTCCACGCTCGCCTGGACCGGGAAGCCGGACACCTGGAACGCGACCACGCCGGGCGCCAACACGGGCCTGCACGTGAGCGTCGTCGACTACACCAAGGACGTCGGCGTGGCGGGCTCGTACGCCAAGCTGCTCTCCTACTACGCGGCCAAGTCCGGTAACGCGGCGGCGAAGACGGCCGCGCAGAAGCTGCTCGACGGCATGTGGGCGAACAGTCAGGACGCGCTCGGCATCGCGGTGCCCGAGACCCGTACCGACTACAGCCGGTTCAACGACTCGCTGTCGGTGCCGTCCGGTTGGACGGGCACGATGCCGAACGGTGACGCGGTGAACTCCTCGTCGACCTTCCTCTCGATCCGCTCCTGGTACAAGAACGACCCGTCCTTCGCGAAGGTGCAGTCCTACCTGAACGGGGGCCCGGCTCCGGTCTTCACCTACCACCGGTTCTGGGCGCAGGCCGACATCGCGACCGCGATGGCGACCTACGGGGATCTGTTCAACCTCTGACAGCAAAGCCCGTCACGGGAGTTGGGCGCACGGCCACGGTGGGAGCCGGCCGTGCGCCCGGCTGCGTGGCCGGTTTGTGATGGCGGGGTGTCGACCTCTTGCGGATTGCGACGGGCGTTCACTAACGTCCCGATCATTCCCGTGCGCCTGCCAACCCGCAGGCGCATCCGAGTCTCCGGAGGGTCAACCCCTATGAGAGTTCAGCGGATACGCCCGACCCGGCTGGCGGTGGTGGGTCTCACTCTCGCCACGGCCGGCGCACTCGCGCTGCCGGCCGGCGCCGCCGCCGCAGCCACCCCTGCGGCCGGAAGTGCCAGCGGGCCGCTGATCAGCTACGTGGTCAACACCAAGGCCAACCACGGGCAGGTGCAGAAGGTCGAGCGCGAGATCACGGCCCTCGGCGGCACGGTGGTCCAGTCGTACGACCAGATCGGTGTGGTGATCGCCCGCTCCACCGACACCGCCTTCGCGGCCAAGCTGCGGCCCGTCAAGGGCATCGACTCGGTCGGCGCCAGCCGTACCGCGGGGATCCTGCAGAGCGACGTCGAGGCCACCGTCCCGGCGGACGTGCCGGCCGCCGCACCGACGGACGGCACCGAACCGCTGGAGGCAAACCAGTGGGACATGCGCCAGATCGGCGTCGACAAGGCGCACGAGATATCCCTCGGCAGTCGCGACGTCACGGTCGGCGTGCTGGACTCCGGCATCGAGGCCACCCACGAGGACCTCGCCGCCAACGTCGACCCCTCGCAGTCGGTCTCCTGCATCAACGGCGGGAAGCCCGACACCTCCTGGCAGGCCTGGCAGCCGACCGCCAGTGACCACGGCACCCACGTGGCCGGGACGATCGCCGCCGCCAAGAACGGCAAGGGCATCGTCGGCATCGCCCCGAACGTCAAGCTGGCCGCCGTCAAGGTGGTCGACGACGGCGGGTTCATCTACCCGGAGTACGCGGTCTGCGGCTTCGTCTGGGCGGGTGAGCACCACTTCAAGGTGACCAACAACAGCTACTACATCGACCCGTGGCTGTTCAACTGCAAGAACGACCCGGACCAGGCGGCGATCACCACCGCCGTCCGCCGGGCGGTGGCCTTCTCGCAGCGCAACGGCGTGCTCAACGTCGCCGCGGCCGGCAACGAGAACATCGACCTGGCCCACAAGACGGTCGACACCACCAGCCCCGACGACACCACCCCGGGCACCCGCCCGATCGACCAGAACTGCCTGTCGCTGCCGACCGAGCTGCCCGGCGTCATCGTCACCACCTCCGTCGGTGTCAACGGCGACAAGTCCTACTACTCCAGCTACGGCAAGGGTGTGGCCACGGTGGCCGCCCCCGGCGGCGACGCCCGCTACCAGATCCCGGCCACCCCGGACAAGAACGGCCGGGTGCTGTCCACCGTCACCGGCGGCGGCTACGGCTACAAGCAGGGCACCTCGATGGCGTCCCCGCACACCACCGGCGTGGTCGCCCTGCTCGCCAGCACCTTCCCCTGGGCGGACCCGGAGGAGCTGACCGAGCTGCTGCTCAACCAGGCCGAGTCGCACGCCTGCCCGGCCGGCCCGTACAACCCGGGCGGCGCCGGCGCCTGGACCGCCACCTGCGAGGGCGGCGAGAACGACAACGGCTTCTACGGGGCCGGCATCATCAACGCCCAGAAGGCGGTCCAGTGGTGGCGCTGACGCGCTGATCCACCACGATCGACGGTAGTGGGGGGAGTCGGCCCGTCCTGGGCCGGCTCCCCTTCCGCCGGTCGGGCACCCCCGGGTACGGGCCTCCGCCGGAGGTCCGTCCGCGGTACGGGTGCCCGCTCAGCCGAAGTGGCCGCGGCCGTCGATCTCGACGGCCGGCTTCCCGTGCAGGTCGGGAACCTGCTGCAACCAGGCCGGCCGGGCGGCCCGGGTGGCCGCGGCGCGCTCGGCCTCGGCGGCGCGCTGCTCCTCCGGCGTGGCGAAGCCCTCCGGCAGCCAGGCCGCCGAGTCGGCGGCGCGGGCCGACAGGTGCCCGACGTACGTCTCGCGCAGTTGCGCCGCGGAGTCGAACCCCGGTTCGTCCGTGAGCCATTCGTCCGGTACCAGGGCCAGGACCTCGCGCAGCAGCGCGGGGGTGACCAGCGGGGCCAGCTCGCTGTCGGCCCGGGCGACGTCCGGACGGTAGCCGCCGAGCGCGTGGGCGCTGAGGTCGTAGCGGCGGTTCACCGCCGCCCCGGCGCCGCTCCAGCGGTGGTGGAAGACGAGCGCGGCGCCGTTGTCGATCAGCCAGAGCCGGCCGTGCCAGACCATCAGGTTGGGGTTGTGGACGGTGCGGTCGACGTTGGCCGTGAGGGCGTCCAGCCAGACCACCCGGCCGGCCTCGGCCGGGTCGACGTCGATCATCCCGGGCCGGAAGTCGCGGGCGCCGGGCAGCAGGTCCATCCCGAGGTTGGTCCCGGCACTGGCGCGGAGGATGTCCTGGATCTCGGGGTCGGGCTCGTGGTCCGCCACCGCCGGGTCGAAGTCGACCAGCACCAGCGGGGGCACCCGCAGCCCCAGCCGGCGGGCCAGCTCGCCGACGATCACCTCGGCCACCAGGGCCTTGCGACCCTGCGCGGCGCCGGTGAACTTCACCACGTACGTGCCCAGGTCGTCGGTCTCCACGACCCCGGGCACGGAACCGCCCGCGCGGAGCGGGTCGAGATAGCGGACTGCGGTCACCTGATCGAGCACACCGGCCACCCTAGCCTGCGACCCCCGTCCGACCGCGAACGGATTCCCCCGGCCGGTGTCCGGGCTGCCGTCCGTCCGTAGTCCTGGCCCCGCAGCCCTGGCTCCGCAGCCCTGCCCCCCGCAGTCCTGGCTCCGCGGCCCGACTGTGCCGGGGCCCCACCGCTCCGCGGGCCGCTCGGTGACGGCCCGGGCCACCGCGAGGGCCTGCTCGACCGGCGCCGGGACATCGGCGACCGGGAAGGCCGCGTGCCGCACCGCCCGCTCGCGGTCCGGCACCGGCACGGCCCGCTTCAGCCTGCAGTCCTGCCCGACGTGGAAGGCGGGGAGCCGCAGGGCCGCCGCCGGCCGGACGTCCAGGTCCGAGAGCAGGGTGAACGGCAGCTCCTCCGCGCTGGCGAACGCCCTTTGCGCGTCGGGCCGTTGGGTGCTCACCGCGCGTACGGTGACGCGGGCGGCGCGGAACTCCGGACGGGCGTCGCGCGGCAGCCGGATCTCCAGGGTGCGGCCGGGCCTGGCCCGGCCGCACTGGCTCCCGCGCCGGCCCGGCCGGCCGGGCTCTGCGTCCTCCTGCTCGGTGCAGCGGTGCAGCGGTGCTGGCCCTGCGCCTGGGCGAGGCGAAGGCGCAGCGCACGGGTGGGCTGAGCCCGGTCCGGGGCGAGCCCCGGGCGCGGCCCCGGCGGGCGGCGTCGTGTGCGCGTCCCCTGGGCGGCGGCCCCGGTTTGGTACCGGGCCGCGCCGGTGGTTGGCTTGCCGGAGCAACCGGTGTCCAGTCGAGGAGAGCATGGTCATGGGACAGGTGTACGCCACCACCGAGCGGGTCTACGAGGCTTCCCCCGAGCGGGTGTACGAGGCTCTCGCCGACTACCAGGTGACCCGCCCGAAGCTGCTGCCCGAGCAGTACAGCGAGTACGAGGTGCGGGCGGGCGGCACCGGCGCGGGCACCCAGGTGCACTGGCGGCTGCAGGCCACCGAGAAGCGGGTGCGCGACTGCCTGTTCACCGTCACCTCGCCGAGCCCGGAGAAGCTCGTGGAGAGCGACGCCAACTCCAGCATGGTGATCACCTGGACGGTCTCGGCCGCGGGTGAGGGGCGGTCCAAGGTCACGGTGGAGACCACCTGGCAGGGCGCCGGCGGCATCGGCGGGTTCTTCGAGCGGACCTTCGCCCCGAAGGGGCTCAACCGGATCCACGACCAGGTGCTGGCGGCCCTCGCCGACGAGGTCCGCTGACCCGTTCCGTCCCGAGGCGGCGGCCGTCCGGCCCCGATCCGGCGGCCGACCGTCCGATCCCGGGGTGCGGGCGGCCGCCCGCCCGCCTCGCCCGGGGCTGACCGGCCCGGCTCGCCCGAGGTGACGGACGCCCGTCCCGTCGGGCGGTGACGGCCGTCGCGGGCCGGTCGGGCACCTCCGTTCGATCGGCCCGGACACCCGTACGGACTCGCGCGCCGTACGGGTGGATGCCGGCCGGGGCGGGTGGCCGCGGGGTCGGCCGGGCCCGGCCCGACCCTAGGCTCGCCGCCGTGTCTATGACGATCCTTCACATCGCCCAGCCCGTCGACGGCGGCGTGGCCAGGGTCCTGGTCGACCTGGTCCGCGGCCAGCGCGAGGCGGGCCACCGGGTGCTGCTGGCCTGTCCGCCGGGCGGCCGGCTGGCGGCCGAGGCGGGCGCCGCGGGAGCCCTGGTGCAGGACTGGCCGGCCGGCCGCTCGCCGGGCCCGGCGACCGCGGTCGAGACCTGGCGACTGCGCCGGATCGTCCGGGCGGCGGCGCCCGACGTGCTCCACCTGCACAGCGCCAAGGCGGGGTTGGCGGGCCGGCTGGCCGTCCGGGGTGCGCTGCCGACCGTCTTCCAGCCGCACGCCTGGTCGTTCGCGGCCGTCGAGGGCCCGGTGGCGGCGGCCACCCTGCGCTGGGAGCGGTACGCGGCCCGCTGGGCGGACCGGGTGCTCTGCGTCAGCGAGCAGGAGCGGCGGGACGGCGAGGCCGCCGGTGTCCGGGCCGGCTGGGCGGTGGTCCCGAACGGGGTGGACGTGCGGCACTACGCGCCGGCCGAGCGCCGTGCGGCCCGGATGTCGCTGGGCCTGGACCTGGAGGCGCCGCTGGCGGTCTGTGTCGGCCGGCTCTGCCGGCAGAAGGGTCAGGACGTCCTGCTCGGGGCCTGGCCGCAGGTGCTGCGCCGGGTGCCCGCGGCTCGGCTGGCGCTGGTCGGCGGCGGGCCGGACGAGGCCGCACTGGCCGCCGCCGTAAGGGAGTTGGCGGATCCGTCCGGAGTCCGGATGACCGGTGACGTGCCGGATCCGCGACCGTGGCTGGCGGCGGCCGACCTGGTGGTGCTGCCCTCGCGCTGGGAGGGGATGGCGCTGGCGCCGCTGGAGGCGATGGCGGCGGGCCGGCCGGTGCTGCTGGCCGACGTGCCGGGCGCCCGGGAGTGCCTGCCGCCGCAGGAGCGGGAGCGCGGGCTGGTACCCGTCGGGGACGGGGCCGCACTGGCCCGGGGGATCGCGGGGGCGCTGGCGGATCCGATCGAATGCGAACGGCGGGGGGTGGCCGCCCGGGCGCACGCGGTGCGGAGCCACGACGTGCGGGCGGTGGTGGAGCAGGTCGACGCGGTGTACCGGACGGTTGTGCGGGCGGCCGGGGCCGGGCGGTCAGCCGGGCGCGCGGAGGACCGTGTCCCGGGGCGGATCTGATCGTTCTACCAGCCGTGAATGCTCGCCGCGAAGGTGCTGCCGTATTCGCACCTCAACCGAATAGGACGAGGCTTCAAGTCGGACATTCCTATTAATGGGCGGGTGGAATGAAGTGGCACGTCAACTTCCAAGAAAAAAGCCAGCGTTCGGTATTGTCTGAATTTGCCTGCTTCTTTCCACTTTCTCTCGGCAGTCCACCGAACATGCCGAAAGCCGTTCGCGGCAGCAGGCACCACCTGGACCGCGCCCACCGGACCGGGACGGCCGACCCGGGTGCCCCGGAGCCGCCCTCCCGGCGTCGCGGGCACACAGCAGGGGAGTTCGTGCGCTGATGACCATTGACCACGAGAGCGTGCCGAGGGCGGGCGGGTCCATGCCCGCCACGCGCAGGCCCGCCACCGGCGTGCTGGACCGCCCGGCCGCATTCGGCCCGGCCCGGTCGGCACCGGCGATCGGCCGGCACCGCAGGCCGTTCCGCTCCCGGCTCGCGCTGCCCGCCGCCCTGGTCACCGTGGACATCCTCGCCCTCGCCGCAGCCGCCGGGCTCAGCACCACCACCCTCGGCGCCACCGGCCGGGACCAACCGCTGCTCGCCCCCGGCGTCCTGCTCGCCCTGCTGCTGGTGCTCAACCTCGCCGGCGGCCTCTACCGCAGCCGGCTCACCCTCTCCGCCCTGGACGAGCTGCCCGCCCTCGCCGCCCGGTCCGTGGTCGCCACCGCCTTCGCCGTCACCGTGGCCGGCTGCCTCGACGGCGCCTGGCCCGACCGGGGCACCGGCACCCCCGTGCGGCTGCTCACCCTGCTCGGCGTCTTCCTGCTGCTCGCCTGCTGCGGGCGCGCCCTGTCCTACCACCTGATCCGCCGGGCCCGCCGCCGCCGCCCCAGCCCCGTCCTGCTGCTCGGGGCCGGCCAGCTGGGCCAGCGGGTGGCCGCGGCCCTCACCGAGCGCCGCGAGTACGGCCTGCGCCCGGTCGGCTTCCTCGACCCCGAGCCGGCACCGGCGGCCGGCGGCACCGGGCTCCCGGTGCTCGGCGGTCGCGAGATGCTGGAGCGCGAGGTCCGCCGCCACCGCGTCCACCACGTCCTCGCCACCGAGGGCGCCGCCGACGGGGCCGAGACCGCCGCCGCCCTGCGCGAGGCCGCCCGGCTGGGCTGCCAGGTCTGGCTGGTGCCGGCGCTGCGCGAGTACGGCTCGCTGCACGAGGGCGGCCGCCCGCGCGGCGGCGACCACCTCTGGGGCTTCCCCTGCCTGCGGATCGGCCGCCCGGCGATGCGCCGCCCGGGCTGGACCGGCAAGCGGGCCCTCGACATCACCGCCGCCGCGCTCGGCCTGATCGCCCTCGCCCCCGTCCTGGCCGCCTGCGCGCTCGCCGTCCGCTTCGACACCGGCGCCGGCGTGCTCTTCCGCCAGCAGCGCACCGGACTCGACGGCCGGGTCTTCACCCTGCTCAAGTTCCGCACCCTGCGCCCCAGCAACGAGCACGAGTCCGCCACCCGCTGGAACATCGCCCAGGACCACCGGATGGGCGCGGTGGGCCGGCTGCTGCGCCGCAGCTCGCTCGACGAACTGCCGCAGCTGTGGAACATCCTGCGCGGCGACATGAGCCTGGTCGGCCCCCGCCCGGAGCGCCCCTACTTCGTGATGCGCTTCGGCCAGGCCTACCCCGAGTACCCCGACCGGCACCGCGTCCCCGTCGGCCTCACCGGTCTCGCCCAGGTCAACGGCCTGCGCGGCGACACCTCCATCGAGGACCGGGCCCGGTTCGACAACCGCTACATCGAGAGCTGGAGCCTGTGGCAGGACGTCAAACTCCTGCTCCGCACCGCGGCCCTGATGCTCCACCCGGACGGAAGCTGACCACCGTGGCCCTCACCATCCCCGCCCCGCCCTCCCCGGCCGCCGCCTTACGCCGGGCAGCGGACGCGCTCGCGGCCCGGCCCAGCCTGCTCGCCGCCGCCACCGTGCTGCTGGTCTGCGTACCGACGGGGGAGAAGGACGTCAGCGCCGCCGTCCACGTCACCCCCGCCGACCTGGCCTCGCTCGCCCTGGTGGCCCTGGTCGGGCTGGACCTGCTGCGCGGCCGCACCCCCCGACCGGCCCTGAGCCGCACCGCCTGCGCCCTGTTCGGCGCCGTGGTGCTCGCCGCGGCCGTCGCCACCGTCGGCTCGATCGACCCGGCCGCCAGCCTCACCGGCTTCGTCCGGCTCACCCAGGTCTTCGTGCTCGTGCCCGCCGCCGTGATCTGCGCCCTGCGCGACCGCACCGACCAGCGGCTGATCCTCGGCGCCTTCGTCCTCGCGGCGCTGGTCCAGGGCGTCGTCGGCACCCACCAGTACCTGACCCGCACCGGCGCCTCGTACATCGGGCAGCCGATCCGGGCCGTCGGCACCTTCGGCGCGCTGGACGTCATGGCGATGTCCAGCGTGGTCAGCTTCGGCCTGCTCGCCGCCCTGGCGCTGGCGCTGGCCGAGCGCGGCCCGGGGGGTGACGCCCGGCTGCGCCGGGGGATGTTCGCCGTCGCGGCGTTCCTGGTGTTCCCGCTGGCGGTGTCGTTCAGCCGGGGCAGCTGGATCGCCACCGGGGTCGCGGCCACCGTGCTGCTGCTGCGCTGCGACGCCCGGCTCGCGGTGCGCGGCGCGGTGCTGTCGCTGGCCGCCGCGGTGGTGCTGGCCGGCGGGTTCGGGGTCGGCGCCTCCGGGGTCACCACCCGGCTGACCAGCATCGGCTCGGTCTCGGCGGCGCCGGACCAGTCGGTCAGTGACCGCTACGACCTGTGGGGCACGGCGGAGCGGATCTGGCAGGACCACCCGGTGAGCGGCGCGGGCCCCAAGGCCTTCCAGCAACTGCGCGACAGCCACGCGCCGTTGCGGCTCTCCTCCGGCAGCGACGCGGAGGACGCCAGCATCGGGTTCCAGCGCGAGCCGCTGCTCTCCCCGCACAACATGTACTTCCTGGTGCTCAGTGAGCAGGGCCTGATCGGCATCCTCGCGTACGCGGCGCTCTTCCTCGGCCTGCTGGCCGGCTGCCTGCGCCGGGCCCGGGGTGCGGGGACGGCTGCCCTGGCCCTGCTCACCTGGGTGCTGGTGGACTTCCTGTACGCGGACATCGGCGGCACCACCACGGTGCTGACCTCGCTCGTCCTGGGGCTGGCCGCGCAGGTCGCGCTGCCGGCCCGTGCCGACGTCGGCGCTCCGGCGGCCTCCCGGCCGGCGGCCGCGGTGCCGTCCGGCCGCCCGGGCGCCGCCCGCGCCGGGGTTGCGGCGTCATGAGCGGTGAGCAGCCCACCGGGACGGCGGCGGCGCCGCTGCCCGTGGCGCGGGCCGCCGTGCCAGCGCCGGCCCCCGTCGCAGCGACCCCGGCCGGCCCGGACCGCTCCGGCCCGGCCCCGGCCGGCCCGCGCAGCGACCCGGCCTCGCACCGGCGCGGGTTCCTGGCCAAGGCCTTCGGCGTCACCGCCCTGCTCAGCGCGGCCGGTTCGGCCCTCGGCCTGCTCCGCGACCTGCTGCTCGCCCGCCTCTTCGGCGCCAACCAGGGCACCGACGCCTTCCTGGTCGCCTGGACGGTGCCCGAGACGGCGGCGCCGCTGCTGATCGAGGACGCGATGGCCTTCCTGATGGTGCCGGCCTTCAGCCTGGCCCTGGTGCTGCGCGAGGAGAACCCCGAAGCACCCGATCCGGTACGGCAGTTGGTCAGGTCGACGCTGCCCTGGCTGTGCGCGGCGCTCTGCGCGCTGTCGCTGGGCGCCGCCCTCGGCGCGCCCCTGCTGGTGGAACTGCTCGCCCCCGGCCTGCCCGACCCGGGCCTCGCCGTCACCTGCACCCGGATCACCGCGCTGACCATCCTGCCGTTCGGCCTGGCCGGCTACCTGGGCTCGGCGCTGCGCGCGCACCACGACTTCACCGCCCCGGCGGGCATCTACGTGGTCTACAACCTGGGCATCCTGGCCGTGCTGCTGACCTGCAACGCGATCTGGGGGGTCCGCTCGGCGGCGGTCGGCGTGGCCGTCGGCAGCCTCCTGATGGCCGCACTGCTGGTGGGGCCGTTCGCCCGGCGGCTGCGCGGCCCGGCGGCGCTGCGCGGTCCGGCGGTTCCGGGCGGGCCGGGCACCGGTGCCGGCCGGGCCCGGCGGCCGCAGACCGGCGGCCTGGTGCTGATCCCGCTGGCGATACTCCCGGTCGCCGTCTTCACGCTGACCCGCCAGGCCCAGGTCTTCGTCGAGCGCTACCTCGGCTCCGGCCTGCCACCGGGCACCATCTCGCACCTGAACTACGCCGCGAAGGTCTCCCAGCTGGCGATGACCGCGGCGATCCTGATCTGCACGGTGACCTTCCCGCTGGTCGCCAGGGCGCTGGCGGCCGGCGACCTGACCGCGGCCCGGGACAGGGTGGAGAAGGACCTCGGCCAGGCCGCCGCCGTCGTGCTGGCCGGCACCGCCTTCCTGATGGCCTGCGCGCCCTCCGTCGTGGGGCTGCTGTTCGAGCGCGGTGCCTTCGGCCCGCAGGACACCGCGGCGACCGCCGCCGTGATCCGGGTGTACAGCTTCGGCCTGCCCGCCCAGGCGCTGATCGGCGTCATGGTCCGGCCGTACTTCTCGGTCCGCCCGGTGGTCCGCCGGGCCGGCGACCCCAGCCCGGACGACGGCGGCCGACGGCTGCTCGACTGGTACCCGGCCGCCGCCATGGTGCTCGGGCTGGCCGTCACCGTCATCGTGGGCCTGCTGGCCACCCCCGCCCACGGCGCGCTCGGGCTGGCGGCGGGCAACGCGGCGGGCATCACCACGACCGCCGCCCTGCTGCTGCGCGGCCTGCTGCTGCGCGGGATCGCCGTCCGGGTGGGCCGGGTGCTGGGCGGCCAGGCCCGGCTGCTGGCGGCCGCCGTCGGGGCCGCGGCCGCGGGCGCCGTCACCGCCGGGCTGCCGGCCGATCCGCTGCTGTCCACCCTGCTCGGGGGGGCCACCGTGGCGCTTGCCTTCGCCGCCCTCGGCACCGGCTTCGGCGCCACCGAGGTGCGCGGCCCCGTGCTCGCCGCCGTCCGGGCCCTGTGCCCGTCACCCATCGCCGATGAAGGGAAGCTGCCCCATGGACGCTGAACGGGGCCCGGTCCGCTCGGTCCTGTCAGGTGCGCGCCGTCGCCCCGCCGGCGCGCCGCAAGCGCTGCCGGCCGGCCCGGCGGCGCGGGCCGGCCGCCTGCCCTACCCCCGGCGGCCGCTGTCCACCGCGTCCCGCCCGGGTTCGCCGTGGGCACCGTGGATCCTGATGTACCACTCGGTGGCCGTCGAGGAGGACGACCCGTACCTGCTCACCGTCAGCCCCGGCCGGTTCGCCGAGCAGATGCACTGGCTGCACCGCACCGGCCGCCGGGGCGTCTCCACCCGCGAGCTGATGCGGGCGCAGGCCGAGGGCCGGGCGGACCGGCTGGTCGGGCTGACCTTCGACGACGGCTACGCCGACTTCGCCCGGTACGCCGTCCCGGTGCTGCAGCAGTACGGCTTCACCGCCACCGCCTACGTGGTGCCGGACCTGCTCGGCCGGGTCAACGACTGGGACTCCGACGGCCCCCGCAAGAAGCTGCTGACGGTCGACCAGGTGGCCGGGCTGGCCGCCGCCGGCTGGGAGATCGGCTCGCACGGGCTCGGCCACCAGGCCCTGCCCGGGCTGCCCGCCGACCAGCTGGCGACCCAGACCAGGGAGAGCCGGCGGGCCCTGGAGGAGATGGTCGGCGGCCCGGTCACCGGCTTCTGCTACCCGTACGGCGCGGTCGACCTGGCCGCCACCCTCGCGGTGCGGGACGCCGGCTACGACTACGCCTGCGCGATCGCGCACTCCCCGCTGACCGGCCGCTTCGCGTTGCCCCGCTGCTACGTCGGCGACCGCGACGGCGGCTGGCGGCTGCGAGCCAAGCGCGGCCGGCACCGCCTGCGCGACACCGTCAACGGGCTGCGCCGCAGCCGGCTGGCCGGGCGGCGCCGGAGGTCCGCACGATGAGGGTGCTGCACATCGTCACCGGGCTCGCCTCCGGCGGTGCCGAACGCCAGCTGCTGCTGACGCTGCGGAACCTGCCCGCCCACCAGCGCTGCGAGGTGGCCACGCTGACCAACCCGGGCGCGGTGGCCGGCGCGCTGCGGGCCGACGGCGTCCTCGTCCACGACATCGCCATGCGCGGCAACCGGGACGTCGGCGCACTGCCCCGGCTGGTCCGGCTGATCCGGACCGGCGGCTACGACCTGGTGCACACCCACCTCTACCGGGCGGGCCTGTACGGACGCCTCGCGGCCCGCCTCGCGGGCGTGCGGGCGGTGGTGGCCACCGAGCACTCGCTGCACCCCGGGGTGATCGAGGGACGCCCGGTCACCCCGGGCGTCAAGGGCCTCTACCTGGCCTCCGAACGCCTCGGCCGCACCACCGTCGCCGTCTCCCGGCAGGTGGAGCGGACGCTGCACGGCTGGGGTGTCCCGCCGGCCCGGGTGGAGCTGATCCCCAACGGCATCGACGCCGCGCGGTACGGCTGGCCGGTCGGGCAGCGCGCCGCGATCCGCCGCCGGACGCGCGACGACCTCGGCCTGCCGCAGGGCAGTTGGGTGGTCGGCGCGGTCGGCCGACTGGTGCCGGGCAAGCGGTTCGACGTCCTGCTCGACGCGCTGGCGCAGCTGGACGGCCCCCGGCTGGTGTTGATCGGGGGCGGCCCGGAGCGGGCCGCCCTGGAGCGCCGCGCCGAGCGGCTCGGCGTGCGCGGTCGGGTGCTGCTCACCGGCGAGCGCGACGACGTGCCGGAGCTGTTGACCGCCCTCGACGTGCTGGCCGCGCCCTCCACCGAGGAGACCTTCGGCCTCGGCGTGCTGGAGGGGCTGGCGGCCGGCCTGCCGGTCCGGCACAGCGCCTGCCCGGCCCTGGACGAGCTGCCGCCGGCGGCGGCCCCCGGCGCCCGCCGGATCCCCTCCGACCCGGCCGCCTACGCCGCGGCCCTGCGCGAGCTGTACGACCGGCGGGCGGGCGGCACCCGACCGCTCGCCCCGGCGCCGGCGGTGGCCCACTACGACATCGCCAGGGCCGCCGCCGACCTGGGCGCCCTGTACGACCGTCTGGTCTACGACCGCCCGCTGCACGGCCGCCCGCTGCACGACCACCCGGTGCCGGGTCCGGTGCCCGCACCGCCCGGCACCTGAGCCGGGTCCCGTCCGATCCGGCCCGCCCGGGCCGCCCAACCCCACGGAGTCCCCGAATGTCCGAACTGCGTCAGAGCGCTCGCCAACTGGCCCGCCGCTGGTGGCCGGTGGCCCTCGCGGTGCCGCTCGGCGCCGCGGCCGGCGCCGGGTACGCGGCCGTCGTGCACCCGGTGTACGCCGCCAACGCCTATGTCGTGGTGGTGCCGCAGAGCCCCGGCGACGGCGCGAGCGCCGTCAACTTCGCCCAGGCGTACGGCCGGCTGGCCGGGCAGCCGCAGGTGCTCGGCCCGGCCGCCGCGACCACCGGCCACACCACCTCCGACCTCGCCGCGCTGGTGCACGGCACCACCTCGCCGGACGCGCCGATGATCGAGATCACCGGGACGGGCCCGGAGCCGAAGGAGGCCGCGCGGGCCGCCGACGCGGTGGCGAAGTCCCTGGTGGCCTTCGCCAACCCCAGCACGCCGGAGACCGGGGTGAAGCTCGTCCCGCTGGCCGCCGCGGCGGAGCCGGATCAGCCGACCTCGCCGTCCGGCCGGTTGGACGTGGCGGTCGGCGGGGCGGCCGGACTGCTCCTCGGGGCGCTGGTGATGATGACCCGGCGGCGCGGCGACGAGCCGGCCGCCACCCCGGCCGCGCCGGCCGCCCCCACCGGCGCCGCACCGGGGTCCGCCGTCCCGAACCAGTCCGCCGAGCAGTCCGCCGGGCAGCTTGCCGGGCAGCCCGCCGGGCAGCCCGCCGGGCGGGGGGCCCGGGGCCGGGAGCAGGGCGCCGAACCGGCCGGGAGCACCCGATGACCACCGAGCTGGCGGCGGCCGGCCTGCCGGCGCGGGCCGCCGCGCCGCGCTGGACCACCGAGGTCCGCCGGGACGACCGGGCCCTCACCACCCTCGCCGCCGAGTGGGACGCCCTCGCCGCCCGCTGCCGGACGGCCACCTCCTTCCAGGCAGCCGCCTGGCAGGCCTCCTGGTGGCGGTGCTACGGCCGGCCCGGCGCCCTGGTGGTCGTCCTGGTCCGGCGGGACGGCCTGCTGGTCGGCGCGGGCGCCTTCCAGCGGCGCGGCGGCCCGCTCGGGCGCCTGCTCGGCGGGCTGACCGGTCTCGGCGGCGGCCTGATCGACTTCACCGACGTGCTGCTGGACGACTCCTGCGCCGAGCGCGCCGCGGCCGAGCTCGCCGCGGCCCTCCCGCTGAGCCGGCCCTGGCACAGCCTGGAGCTGCGCGAGGTGCACCCGGAGGCGGCCGTCCAGCTGGTCTTCGAGCAGTGGCGGGGCGCCCGGCACCGGCTGCCCGACTCGCTCTGCCAGTACCTGCCGGCCGTCCCGATGGAGGAACTGCTCAAGCGGCTGCCCGGCCGGACCGCCCAGCGCAGCCGGGTGAAGCTGCGCCGGATCGCCGAGTCGGGCGTGGAGGTCCGGCCGAGCACCCCGGAGGAGGTGCCGGAGGCGATCGCCGGCCTGCTGCGGCTGCACTTCCTGCAGTGGCAGGAGCGCGGTGTCACCGCGGAGCACCGCTCCGAGCGCTTCGCCCGCCACCTCACCGAGTCCACCGCCGGCCTGGTCGCGGCCCGCCGGGCCGCCGTGCACGAGTTCCGGCTGGACGGCGAGCTGGTCGCGGTGAACCTGCTGCTGCTCTCGCCGGCCTTCGGCGGCCTCTACCTCTACGGCGCGCACCCGGCCCTGCGCGAGCGCCTCGACATCGCGGGGCTGCTGTTCGGCGCCGCCCTGGACGAGGTGGTGGACGCCGGGATCCCGGTCCTCAGCCTGCTGCGCGGCCAGGAGCCGTACAAGCAGCGCTGGCGCCCCGACGCGCTGGCGAACCAGCGGCTGCTGCTGGGCCCCGGCCGGCTCGCCCCGGCCGTGACCGCCCTGCGGCTGGCCGCCCGGGCCCGCGCCGCCGCGGTCGGACTGCTGCGCTCCCGGCTGCCGCGGCTGAAGGAGGCGCTAGCGGCCCGCCGGCGGAGCTGACGCGGTCGGAGCCGGTACGGCCGGAGCGGGCGTGGGGGTGGGCGTCGGCGCGGGCGGTGCGGGAGGCGCGGCGGGGGACGGCGCGCCCCGGGAGCCGGTCATCAGCTGCTTGAACACCGCGCTCGACCGGGGGTTGCGGTCGCACCCCCAGAAGCCGTGCGGGCAGTAGTCCGTCACGGTCTGGTAGCTGGTGTCGTGGGTGCGCATCCACTCGACCATCCGGCGGACGTACTCCGGGTTGTCGCCGTTGCGGAACAGCCCCCACTCCGGGTACGACACCGGCTTGCCCCGCTTGGCCGCGAACTCGACCTGGTCCTGCAGCCCGTAGGGCTCCGAGACGTAGCCGTCGAAGGTGCCCCCGGCGGGCTGGTCGTAACTGTCCATGCCGATGATGTCGACCACGTCGTCGCCCGGGTAGCAGCGCGTCCAGGGGATCGCGTCCAGGCCCCGGTTGGGCGTGAAGTCGAAGCGGAACCGCTGCCCCGGCACCGAGCGCATCACCGTGACGATCCGCCGCCAGTAGGCCTTCCAGGCGGTGGGGTCGGGCTTGCAGCGGTGGGTGTAGGTGGTGCCGTTCATCTCCCAGCCGAGGGTCAGCACGGTGTCGGTGCCGCCCAGTGCCACCAGCTTGCGGGCGAGCTTGAGGAAGTGCTGGTCGAAGTCCCCCCGGGCACCCTCGGCGAGCAGCCGCGCCACCTCGGCGTCGGGGACCTGGGCCTCGCTCGGCACCAGCATCGGCACGCCGAGGACGAGCGTCCGCGAGGGATCGGCCAGCCGCCACTGCGACCAGAGCCCGAGCACCACCGGCTCGCCCTCGACGTCGCCCCAGCTGTTGCCGGCCAGGTAGGTGTGACCGACCTGGAGGTTGGCGTTGCCCAGCCAGTTCGCGTAGCGGCCGATCTGCGGGATGTAGGTGTCCCAGGAGCCGACGAAGGCTCCGAACGGCGGCTCGTGCCGCGGGCGTTGGACGACCGGCCGGGGCGCGGCGCCACGGGTGCCGATCGCGTCGGAGGAGAGGGCGGCGCTGCGCTCGGTCCGGCTGAGCGGGGTGCCGGCCGGGACGCTGGCCGTGGCCAGCATGAGCAGTGCGGCGGCGGCCGGGGTGAGGCGGCCCAATCGCATGGTCTCTCCTCGCGGGCGTCGCGGCCGGCCCGGCCAGCGCCGCCCACCATGTGCCGGCAAGTCTAGGCCCACAGAACGTCAGAAAAGCCTGATGTCACCCGAAAGTGGACGCCGTTCGACCCCTGCCGCGCCGCCCTCCGAACACGCCCGGCCGCCTCCCCGGCCGCGGTCCTCCCCGGCGGCGAAGCGGCGCGGGCGGCCGCCCGCGGTGCCCGGTCGCGGGAGCGCTCCTCTGTACCACCTCTGTAACAGTCCGCGGGCCCCCCGCGGCAGCGCGGCGGAGGGTGTCCGTACGACCCGTGCGCCGGGCGCCGCCCCCGACGGTGCAGGTCGGCCGACGCCCGCGCGGAGCACCGGCCGGCTGCCCGCGCCGGTGTCCGTCCTACGGACGGCGGACGACGTCCGGCTGACTCGCGGGGCGAACGGAAGGTACGCTCCGCCCGTGTCCTGGAAGCCGTTGCGTGTCCTCACCCCTCGTTCGATCCTGCCTGCCCTGGCGGTCCTGCTGGTGCTGCTGGCGGGCGCCGCGGCGCATGCGAACAAGCCGGTCCCGTTCGGGGACAGGGTGGCCGAGCCCGGCGGTGCGGACGCGAGCCCGGTGACCGCGCAGTCCCTGGACACGGCCGGACTGGAGCTCAGGGTCGGCCCCGGGCTGGAGGCCTACAACCCGGCCAACGGCGAGCACGCGTGGTCCTACCGCCGCGAGGGCGCGACCGCCCTGTACCTGTCGATGGCCGGTGAGAACGCCGTGGTGCTCTGGGACGACGGCCTGGTCACCTCCGTCCGGCCGAGCGACCACGAGGTGCGCTGGCACCGCGCCGTCCCCGGGCTCGCGGAGTGGCTGCGCGGCGAGGGCGAACCGGGCTCCGCCCAGCGCACCGACACGCAGCGCCAGCAGCTCGCGGTGGAGCGCGCCGCCATCGCGCTGTACACGGTGCCGGAGGTCAAGCCCTGGGTGGCCGTGGTGACGCCGGGTCTGACCATGGGCTTCCGCGACGCCGACGGTGACCTTCGTTACAACGACCGTCCGGCGGGCAACTGCAGCTACGACCCGCTGCGCACGGTCCGGACCGACTACGCGGTGCTCGTCCCGCGGACCTGCACCGGCAGCGGCGCCGCCCACCAGGCCTTCGGCGGCATCACCGGTTACCGCCTGGACAGCAGCAACTGGCAGCTCGCGACCGGCCCGGCCGTGGCCATGCGGGTGCTGGACGGGCAGCGGGTGCAGATCGAGGACGGTCCGATCGTCGGCAGCCGGGTCTTCGACACCAGGGCGGCCGCCCCGGAGTCCGCCTGCGGCAGCCGGACCGAGGTCTTCGCGGCCGTCCGCCCCCAGGGCTCCTGCGTCGTCGAGCCGGCGCCCGCGCCCGCCCCCTGAGGCCGCCGGCCGGGCGGGCGTGCGCCCGCGCGGGCGGCTGCCCGCCCACCGGGCCCGGCAATGCCTTCTGGCCTTCGCGCGGCGCCCGGTAGACTGGTGCGCATGGCTGACTTCTCCGGGCACTAGCGGGCGGGACGGCGAGCCGATCGGCGCACCTCAGCGGTGTTCCCGACGGCCGGCCGTGTTCCGTGACGCCGCCCCCTCACCCCCGCCGCCGCTCAGGCCCGGTACCCCCAGCCCCTGGGGTTGGCCGGTTGCCCGCCCACGTCCCAGGAGTACCCAGCCATGATTTCCGCGAACGCCCTCGAACTGCGTGCCGGCGCCCGCGTCCTGATCGAGTCCGCCAGCTTCCGGATCGCCCCCGGCGACCGGATCGGCCTGGTCGGCCGCAACGGCGCGGGCAAGACCACGCTCACCAAGGTGCTGGCCGGCGAGGGCATCCCGGCCGGCGGCTCGGTCACCAACTCCGGCCAGGTCGGCTACCTCCCGCAGGACCCGCGGACCGGCGACCTCGACGTGCTCGCCCGGGACCGCATCCTCTCCGCCCGCGGCCTCGACACCGTGCTGAAGAAGATGCGCGAGAACGAGGAGCGGATGGCCAACGGCAAGGGCGCCACCCGCGACAAGGCGATGCGCAAGTACTCCAACCTGGAGACCGAGTTCCTCACCAAGGGCGGCTACGCCGCCGAGGCGGAGGCCGCGACCATCGCCGCCGCGCTCGGCCTGCCGGACCGCATCCTCGGCCAGGAGCTGCACACCCTGTCCGGTGGTCAGCGCCGTCGGGTCGAGCTGGCCCGGATCCTCTTCTCGGACGCCGACATCCTGCTGCTCGACGAGCCCACCAACCACCTCGACGCCGACTCCATCGCCTGGCTGCGGGACTTCCTGAAGACGTACAAGGGCGGCTTCATCGTGATCTCCCACGATGTCGAGCTGGTCGAGACGGTCGTCAACAAGGTCTTCTACCTGGACGCGAACCGCGCCGCGATCGACGTCTACAACATGGGCTGGAAGCAGTACAAGCAGCAGCGCGAGGACGACGAGAAGCGCCGCAAGCGCGAGCGGGCCAACGCCGAGAAGAAGGCCGCGACCCTCAACTCGCAGGCCGACAAGATGCGCGCCAAGGCGACCAAGACGGTGGCCGCGCAGAACATGGCCCGGCGCGCCGAGAAGCTGCTCGCCGGCCTGGAGCAGGTCCGGGTCTCCGACAAGGTCGCCAAGCTGCGCTTCCCGGACCCGGCCCCCTGCGGCAAGACCCCGCTGACGGCGGAGGGCCTGTCGAAGTCGTACGGCTCGCTGGAGATCTTCACCGACGTGGGCCTGGCGATCGACCGCGGCTCGCGGGTGGTCATCCTCGGGCTCAACGGCGCGGGCAAGACCACCCTGCTGCGGATGCTCGCGGGCGTCGAGCAGCCGGACACCGGCGAGGTGATCGCGGGCCACGGCCTGAAGATCGGCTACTACGCCCAGGAGCACGAGACGCTCGACCCGGAGCGGACGGTGCTGGAGAACATGCGCTCCTCGGCGCCCGACACCGACCTGGTGCAGATCCGCAAGATCCTCGGCTCCTTCCTGTTCTCCGGCGACGACGTGGACAAGCCGGCCGGGGTGCTCTCCGGCGGTGAGAAGACCCGTCTCGCGCTGGCCTCGCTGGTGGTCTCCAGCGCCAACGTGCTGCTGCTCGACGAGCCCACCAACAACCTCGACCCGGCCAGCCGCGAGGAGATCCTCGGCGCGCTGCGCGAGTTCAGCGGCGCCGTCGTCCTGGTGACCCACGACGAGGGGGCGGTGGACGCGCTCCAGCCGGAGCGGATCATCCTGCTCCCGGACGGCGTCGAGGACCTGTGGAGCCCCGCGTACGCGGACCTCGTCTCGCTGGCATGACCGCACGGTGACCTCGGGTAGACGCGGGGTAGTCCGTCGGTACGAGAAGAACTAGTCCTCCCGGTGTGTCCGGGAATGAAGTGGTGTGGGATTCCGTTTGTGTGGGATCCCGTCGGCCCGGCGTCCATCGGACGCCGGGCCGACGTGCTGATCAGCTCTTTCGCCTCCGGGAGGGCACTCCCAGCAGGGGCGCGTGCACCCAGCGTGAGCGCCCTCGTGCGCTGCGATCACCACCGGCGGGTCGCGCTTCCCGACATCCACCTTGTCGAATGGGTGGCCAGGACGCGGTCGATGGGTGATCATGGGAATCTGACCGAGCAACGCTACGAGGAGGCACGGGTGGCCGAGACTCTGAAAAAGGGCAGCCGGGTGACCGGTGCCGCGCGTGAGAAGCTCGCGGCCGATCTGAAGAAGAAATACGACTCCGGAGCGAGCATTCGCGCGCTGGCGGAGGAGACCGGTCGCTCCTACGGCTTCGTGCACCGCATGCTGAGCGAATCCGGAGTGAATCTCCGGGGCCGCGGCGGTGCCACGCGGGGCAAGAACAAGGCTACTGCGGGAGCTGGTTCCTGACATTCCGTCATGCCGGGCGGCGGTGCGACCGTTGAGCGGACCCTAACGGGGGTCGTGGTCGCCGTGCCGGACGCTGCGCACAGCTGCGCGGTCCGAGGGCCAGGATGAATCGGCGGCAGGGCGCCGGCCGGGGAGACGACGTGAGGGTCGTCCGCCCCCGGGCCGGGCGAACCGGCCGCCGATCGCCATGTCCGGGGCGCCCCTGCCGCAGTCCCGGCAAGTTTGTTACTCTCCGGTAGCCGATCGGACGGGCCGTTCCGCCCGCCGTCGGCCGTGGTCCGCCGCCACCCCCTCGGCGGCGCGTGCCCACGCGATCCCTTCACCGCCGGAGGTGCCCCATGACCGCTCCCGCCACCGACCCGCAGGCCGAGACCTGGGAGCAGGACGGCGTCCGTCTGGAGATCGACGGCGACGTCGCCCTGGTGACGCTCTGTCAGCCGAAGCGCCGCAACGCCCAGTCGCCCGCGATGTGGCGCGCCCTGACCGCCGCCGGCCGCGCCCTGCCCGGCACGGTGCGGGTGGTCGTGCTCCGGGCCGAGGGGGTCTCCTTCTCGGCCGGCCTGGACCGGGCGATGTTCACCCCGGAGGGCCTGCCCGGCGAGCGGAACTTCATCCAGTTGGCCGCCGCCGAGGACAAGGACCTCGACGACACCATCGCCGGCTTCCAGGAGGCCTTCACCTGGTGGCGGCGCCCCGACCTGATCAGCATCGCGGCCGTCCAGGGCCACGCGGTCGGCGCCGGGTTCCAGCTCGCCCTGGCCTGCGACCTGCGGGTGGTCTCCGAGGACGTCCAGTTCTCCATGAAGGAGACCTCGCTCGGCCTCGTGCCGGACCTGGCCGGCACCAAGCCCCTCACCGAACTCGTGGGCTATGCCAGGGCGTTGGAGATCTGCGCGACCGGCCGCTGGGTCGGCGCCGAGGAGGCGGTGGCCACCGGTCTGGCCAACCTGGCGGTGCCCGCGCCCGAGCTGGAGGCTGCGGTCCGCGACCTCGCCGCCGCCCTGCTGGCGGCCCCGCGCAACGCGGTGATCGAGACGAAGGCGCTGCTCCGCGGGGCCGGTGAGCGCTCCTACGAGGAGCAGCGCTCGGCCGAACGGGTGGCGCAGGCGCGCCGGATGCGTGACCTCGCCGGCATCGGCGACTGATCCGCGCCCGATCGGCGCCCGAACGCGACTGATCGGCAGGACCAGGAGCCCGCGGCTCCGGTCCGCAGCACGGCGCAGGTGCGGCCGCACGGCCGCGCACGGATGGCCCGGCCCCGGGAGGGGTGCGGGCCATCCGTGCTTTCCGGGGGCGGGTTCCGTGGCGGAATGCCAGAGTTGGGGTGATTTGCGATATAGCTGGACACGCAACGACAGGAGACCCGCCATGTCCGACACGCCGACGCCCGCCACCATGCACAAGAGCACCGCCGCCGGCGCCTCCTCCCAGGGGTCGTCCGGTGCCTCCGCGGCCAGGCAGTCGACCGAGCGCGGGCGCACCGCACTGGCCGTGGGCGTGGTCGAGAAGATCGCCGGCATGGCCGCGCGCGAGGTGCCGGGCATCCACGCCCTCGGCTCCGGCCTCTCCCGCACCTTCGGCGCGATGCGCGACAAGGTGCCCGGCGGGAAGTCGGGCGTCGGGCGCGGCATCAAGGCCGAGGTGGGCGAGAAGCAGACCGCCATCGACATCGCACTGGTCGTCGAGTACGGCGTGGTGATCCCCGAACTCGCCTCCCAGGTGCGGGAGAACATCATCGTGGCGGTCGAGCGGATGACCGGCCTGGAGGTGGTCGAGGTCAACATCGCGGTGAACGACGTCCACCTGCCCGACGAGCCGGACATCGAGGAGGAGGAGACCGTGGCGCCGGGCCAGCGGCCCAAGCTGCAGTAGCCGTCCCGGACCCCACCGGCGGCGCCGTACCGGCCGGACCCGCGAACCGCGGGGCCCGCCGGACCCACCAGGACCCACGAGGACCGGACCCACGAGGACCCGGGCACAGGAGGAGCAGCGGATGAACCTGGCCATCGTCGGCCTGGTGGCGGGAATGGCCCTGGGCTTCGCCGGCTACTTCGGCGGCTTCGCGGCCTTCCTGCTGGTGGCCGTCCTCGGGGCGGTCGGCTTCGTGCTGGGCCGGCTGCTGGAGGGCGACATCGACCTCGGTGACCTCGGGGACATGCTGCGCGGTCGCGACCGGCGCGGCTGATGCCGGCCGTCCTCGCCCGCAGCCGCACCCGGCGCGGCAGTCTGCGGATCGCCGACCGGGTGTTCGTGAAGACCGCCGCCCGGGCCGCGCGCGAGGCGCTGGACGGCGCCTGGGTCGGGCGGCCCGGGCGCGGCGCCCCGCCCAAGGTCTCCGTCGCGGTGTCGGGCCGCACGGCCACCGTCCGGGTCGGCGTGGAGCTTCCCTTCCCCGCCGCCCTGGCGGTGCTGGCCGGTGCCGTCCGCGACCGGGTGGTGGAGCAGGTCACGGCCCTCACCGGCACCCGGGTCGCCGAGGTGACCGTGGTGATCGAGCGGCTGGTACCGGCGACGACGGGCGGGAAGTGAGATGACGCACCGGGCGGGGAGGCGGTCGCGATGACCGGGCCGGAGAGCAAGCCGGAGAGCGGACCTGGCGACGGGCCGGACAACGGGCCGGAGGCCGAGCCGGACGGCGCTCCGGCGGCCGGACCGGGCGAGGAGGCGGGCGAGGCCGGGGAGGTGACGGGGGAGGAGCCCCCTGCGGAGGCCGCGGGCGGGGCGGTCGGCGGGCCCCCGGTCCGCCGGGTCCGCCGCCTGCGGGCCCGGCGGACCGCGGCGACCGCGGTGGTCGTGGTCGTCGTCGTGCTGGCCGCCGGCGCCCTGCTCTACGACGTCGTCGCCGTCCGGGCCGGCCGCCGGGCGGGCGACTGGCGGGTGGACCTGGCCGACGACCTGGCCACCCGCCACCTGGACGACCTGTGGGTGCTGCTCGGCGCCGGCGGGGCCGTCCTGATCGGCGGCTGGCTCTGCTGGCTGGCCTTCGCCCCCGGGCTGCGCCGCTGGCTGCCGTTGCGACCGGCCGCCACCTCCGACGCGGTGATCGACCGGGCCGGCGTCGGCGCGCTGCTGGTGGTGCGGGCCCGGGAGACGCCCGGCGTGGAGGCCACCACCGTGAAGATCAGCCGGCGCCGGGCCCGGGTCCTCCTCGTCGGCGACGCCGATCCGGCGGCCGTCCAGCGCAGTCTGGCCGCCGAACTCGAACGGATCGCCCTCGCCAGGCCGCTCCGACTGGACGTCCGCACCCGGTCCGGACCGGGTGCGGACCGGGCCGGGAAGGGGGCCGCGCAGGCCGGAGGAGGAACGACCGGATGAACCGCTCGACCGTCAACCGGACGGTGCTGGCCGTGGCCGGGGTGGCGCTGCTGCTCGTCGGCCTGCTGGTGCTCGCCGGGGGGCTGGACCTCTACCGGCACCTCGGCGTCGTCCCGCCCGACGGGTGGCCGCTCACCTCACCCGACCAGCCGCTGCTCAGCCACGCCTCCCGCACCCGTTGGAAGGAGGAGGACTGGTGGTGGCCGGCGGTGATCGGCGGGCTGTCGCTGACGGTGGCCCTGGGCCTCTGGTGGCTGATCGCCCAGCTCCGCCCCGCCGTGCCCGGCACCCTGGTGCTGCCGGCCCCGGCGGACACCGGCCTCCGGCTCCGCCTGCGCACCAGGACGCTGGTGGACGCCCTGGAGTCCGGCGCCGCCGGGTTGCCCGAGGTCGAGCGGGCGCGGGTCCGGGTGGCCGGCCGGGTCGATCGGCTGACCGTGAACGGCGCCCTGCTGCTCGCACCCGGCGGCGACCCGGCGGCCCTGGTCGAGCGCTTCGACTCCGGTCCGCTCGCCCAGGGCCGGACCAGCCTGGGCCTGCCCGGGCTGCCGGCGCGGCTGAGGCTGAAGGTGGCGACCGAGAAGCCGACCGCCACCCCGAAGCACCGCCGGGTGATCTGACGTACCGTCAGCCTGGCTGACGCCGCGTCAGAGACCGCGCAGCGCACCGCCGTCCACCGGGACCATCACGCCGGTCAGGTACGAGGCGGCGGGGGAGAGCAGGAAGGCCGCGACCCGGCCGAACTCCTCCGCCGTCCCGTACCGGCCGAGCGGGATCGCGGCGCTGGCCCGTGCCCGGGCCGCCTCGGCGTCCCCGCTCAGCGCGTCCAGCTCCCGCACCCGGTCCGTGTCGATCCGCGCCGGCAGCAGGCCCACCACCCGGATGCCGCGCGGGCCCAACTCGTCGGCGAGCGACTTCGCGGCCATCGCCAGCCCCGGCCGCAGCCCGTTGGAGACGCCGAGCCCGGAGATCGGCTCGCGGACCGAGCCCGACAGCACGAAACCGATCACCCCGCCCTCGCCCAGCTCGGCCGCCGCCGCCCGGGCGATCCGCAGGGCCCCGAGGAACACCGACTCGAAGGCCGACCGCCAGGTCTCGTCCTCGGCCAGCACCACCGGGCCGGCCTTCGGGCCGCCCACGCTGATCAGCACGCCGTCCAGCCGCCCGAACACCTCCTGGGCCGCCCCGATCAGCCGGGCGGCGGAATCCGGGTCGGCGTTGTCCGCCGGCACGCCGTGCGCGCGCCCCTCCCCGCCGAGGGCGGCCACCGCCGCCTGCAACGACTCCTCGGAGCGGCCGCTCACGACCACCCGCGCGCCGTCCGCGGCCAGCTCCCGCGCGGCGGCGAAGCCGAGCCCCCGGGTGGCGCCGGTGACCACGTACACCTTGTCCTGCAGTCCGAGATCCATGGGTCTCATTGTGGTGGATCCCCGTCGCGCCGGTTCTGGCGGCCGGCGGGCTGGCGTTGACGTCGGGGTCAAGGTCTACCGTCGGGTGCGGCGGCACGGGGCGGCCGGAGGGAGGACGGGCATGCGGATCGGTGAGCTGGCGAGGCGGGCGGGGACGACGACCCGGACGCTGCGGTACTACGAGTCGCGCGGGCTGTTGCCGGCCCGCCGCAGCGGCAACGGGTACCGGGCCTACGGCGAGGACGATCTGCGGCTGCTCCAGCAGATCCGGCTGTTGCAGGACTTCGGGTTCGGGCTGGAGGAGACCAGGCCGTTCGTGGAGTGCCTGCAGGCGGGGCACTCGGCGGGGGACACCTGCCCGGCCTCGCTGGAGGTGTACCGGCGCAAGCTCGCCGAGCTGGACGAGTGCATCGAGCGGCTCCGGGAGGTGCGGGAGCAGGTCGGCGCGCAGCTGTCCCGGGCGGAGCTGGAGGCCGGCACGGCCGGGCAGGAGCCGCTGTGCGAGCTGGCCCACGGGGTCGGGGCCGGTCCGCTCGCCGGACCGGTGCAGGGACGGGTTTCCGAGGAATGAGGGAGGACACGATGGTGCAGGTGGCAGGAGTGACGACGGGGGCCGGGGTGGCGTCGGTCACCGACGGGACCTTCGCGGCGGAGGTGCTCGCCGCGGCGGGGCCCGTCCTGGTGGACTTCACGGCCGACTGGTGCCCGCCGTGCCGGATGATCGCGCCGGTGCTGGCCGAGGTCGCGGGGGAGCTGGCGGGGCGGCTCAAGGTGGTGAAGCTGGACGTCGACGTCAACCCGCAGACCCAGGCGGCGTACGCGGTGCTGTCGATGCCGACGCTGATGCTGTTCCGGGACGGTGAGCCGGTGATGTCGCTGGTCGGCGCGCGGGCCAAGGCCAGGCTGCTGCGCGAGCTGGCCGACGTGCTCTGAGCCGGCCGAGGTGCTCCGGGCGGCCCGTGCGCCCGGAGCGTCCGGCCCGCGGGGGCTCAGCCGGCCGCGGGCACCGGTTCGGGGCCGGCGCCGGCGGTCACGGTGGCCTCGGCGGCCTCCCTCGCGCGGTCCTTGGCCTCGCGGCGGACCAGTACCCAGACGCCGACCGGGATCATCGCGGTGAACAGCCACCACTGGACGGCGTAGGCCATGTGCGGGCCGATGTCGGAGTGGTTCGGCTCCGGCAGCAGCTGCGGCTGGCTCGCCGGGGCCGGCGCGGTGGCGGTGAGCTCCAGGTAGCCGGGGAGCACGGCGGCGCCGTCCCGCTCGCCCTGCTGGGCGCTGTTGATCAGGTTGAACTGGCGGTCCGGCAGTCCGCCGCGGTCCCGGATGCCGCTGCCGGCCGCGGTCTCGTCCGCGCGCAGCCGTCCGGTGAGCACGACCTCGCCGGAGGGCGCGGCCGGCACCGCCGGGTAGGCGGCGGCGGAGTCACCCGAGGCGACCCAGCCGCGGTTCACGAGCACCTCGCCGGCGCCGTCGGAGAGCCGGAGCGGGGTGATCACGAAGTAGCCGATGTTGTCCCCGCCGGCGTCGGTGCGCTTGCGGACCACGAACTCGTGCGAGGCGTCGTACTGCCCGGTCGCGGTGACCGCCCGCCAGGTGAGGTCCTTGGGGACGGCGCGGCCCGGTGCGGTCAGCGAGTCGAAGGCGACCGGCGGCGCGCCCAGTGAACGGGCGATCAGCTCGTTGCGGGCCACCCGGGCCTCGTGGCGGTGCAGCTGCCAGAACCCCAGCCGGATCGTGGTGGGGATCAGCAGCAGGGCGATCAGGACGGTGATCACCCAGCGCCGGGAGAGCAGAAAACGGTACACACCGGCACGGTACGCCCACCTCACGCGCCCGCCCGACACCGGGGGTGGGTCAGGCTCCGGGGTGCGGCGCGACCTCGCGGAGCAGCTGCAGGAAGGCGTCCTCGCCGACCACCGGGGTCCCGAGGTCGCGCGCCTTGCGGGCCTTGCCGCTCCAACTGCCCGGCTCGTTGGTCACCAGCAGGCTGGTGAGCCGGCTCACCGAGGTCGCGATGTGCAGGCCGGCCTCCACCGCGCGGTCCTCCAGCACCTCGCGGTCGGTGGCGGTGTCGCCGGTGATCGCCACCCGCATGCCCTGCACCAGTGGCTTGCCGTCCTGCCAGCGTCCCGGGTTCGGGTACGGGCACGGCGGGCGCTTCTTCGCGGCGCGGTAGGAGGATCCGCTCCAGGAGCTGCGGCCGGGTGCCTGCGCCTCCTCCTCGCCGAGGTCGGTGACGGCCACGCAGGCCTGCAGCGGCAGCGGGACCCCGCCCTGGCGGGCCAGGTGCAGGCTGGGCCGGAAGGCCTCCGCGAGCACCCGGGCGTCGTCCAGCGCGTTGTGCGCCTGGCGCTGCTGGACACCGAAGTGGGCGGCCAGCGAGGCGAGCTTGCCGTTGGGCAGCGGCAGCCGCAGGTCACGGGAGAGCACCATGGTGCAGAGCCGCTGGTCGACCGGGGCGTGCAGGCCGGCCCGGGAGTACTCGCGGGAGATCATGTTCCAGTCGAAGAGCGCGTTGTGCGCGACCATCACCCGCCCGCGCAGCCGGTCGGCGAACTCCTCCGCGATCTCCGGGAAGGTCGGGGCGTCCTGCAGCACCGCGCTGGTCAGGCCGTGGATCCAGACCGGCCCGGGATCGCGCAGGGGGTTGACCAGCGTGTACCACTGGTCGGTGATCTCACCCTCGGCGTCCAGCTGGTAGACGCCCGCGGAGATGACGCGGTCCGAGCGGCCGAGGCCGGTGGTCTCGACGTCCACCACCGCGAAACCCTCGGCGGGGGCGGCGGAGCGCTGCGCCGGGACGGGGAGCGTCCACGGCGCGTGGTTCGTCGATGACTGGATCGCGTGCATGGTCAAACAGAATAAGGGCCGCGCGGGGGCGTTCCGGCCCGAATGTCGTATGCGCGGCGCCGGAATAGAGTGGTGAGCGGGTCCGGCGGACCGTCCGGCGGCCCTCCCCGGCCGCCCGATCCCCGGCGGCGGCCTCCCCTCGAAGGGCGAGTCCCCATGCGTGCCACCGTGATCCACGGCCCCAGTGACATTCGGGTGGAGGAGGTGCCGGATCCGGTGGTTCGGCATGCCACCGATGCGGTGGTGCGGGTGGTGAGTGCCTGTATCTGCGGGAGTGATCTGTGGGCGTACCGGGGGGTGGCGGCTCGGGAGGTGGGGCAGCGGATCGGGCACGAGTTCCTGGGGGTGGTGGAGGAGGTCGGGTCGGAGGTGCGGGGTTTCGTGCGGGGGGATTTCGTGGTGGCGCCGTTCGTGTGGTCGGACGGGACGTGTGACTTCTGTCGGGAGGGGTTGCAGACGTCGTGTCCGCACGGTGGGTTCTGGGGGCAGGTGGGGTCGGACGGTGGTCAGGGTGAGGCGGTGCGGGTGCCGTTCGCGGACGGGACGCTGGTGGGGTTGCCGGGGGACGCGGTGTCGGACGAGCGGTTGTTGCCGGGTTTGTTGGCGTTGTCGGACGTGATGGCGACGGGTCATCATGCGGCGGTGTCGGCGGGGGTGCGGGCGGGGTCGACGGTGGCGGTGGTGGGGGACGGTGCGGTGGGTCTGTGCGGGGTGTTGGCGGCGTACCGGTTGGGTGCGGGGCGGATCATCGCGTTGGGGCGGCATGAGGCGCGGACGGATGTGGCGCGGAAGTTCGGTGCGACGGATGTGGTGGCGGAGCGGGGGGAGGGTGCGGTGGAGGCGGTGCGGGAGTTGACCGGTGGGCAGGGGGCGCATGCGGTGTTGGAGGCGGTGGGGACGGAGGAGTCGATGCGGACGGCGATCTCGATCGCGCGTGACGGTGGTGCGGTGGGGTATGTGGGGGTGCCGCACGGGGGGAGTGCGGGTGTGGACGTCGGCCAGATGTTCGGGCGCAACGTTTCGTTGCGTGGCGGGGTGGCGCCGGCGCGGGCGTACATTCCGCAGTTGTTGCCGGACGTGTTGTCGGGGGCGATCGATCCGGGGTTGGTGTTCGACCGTGCGGTGGGTCTGGACGGGGTCCCGGACGGGTACCGGGCGATGGACGCGCGCGAGGCGCTGAAGGTCCGCATCACCTTCTGACGAAACGCCCGGCGGCTCCCGCCGTTCGGAGCAGGCGATCCGCCCACGGGGTGGTACCGAGACCGGTGCCGCCCCGTTCGCCTGTCCGAAGCTGACGTGTTTCGGCCAATTGACGAGCGCGGCTGGGTGAAGATCCGGCTGATCGTGCTCGTTCTCTTCTCGCGACCCTCCGGCCGCTCCTAACATCAGCGGCGCACAGCCGAACTGTGACGCCCCTCACGTCCGGTCGTTCCACCGTGCGCACCGCCCCGACGAAGGAGTCAGGAGAGACCGAGTGGAATCACCGCCGCCGACCACCACCGACCAGTCGCCCGTCCAACGGATCGAGGAGAGCCCGGAGTTCCGCGAACTGCGGCGCTCCTTCCGGAGTTTCGCCTTCCCCGTCACGATCGGCTTCATCCTCTGGTACCTGCTCTACGTCCTGCTCTCCAGCTACGCCCCGGCCTTCATGGCCGCCAAGGTGGTCGGCCACGTGAACGTGGCACTGGTGCTGGGTCTGCTGCAGTTCGCCACCACCTTCGCGATCGCCGCCTGGTACGCCCGGTTCGCCGACCGCCGGCTGGACCCGCCCGCCGCCGCCATCCGCGGCCGTTTCGAGGCCGCCACCGTCCACGCCCCCCGGGAGGCCGGCGAATGAGCACCGATCCGGCCGGCACGCACCTGGCCGGCACGCAGCTGGCCACCGCCGCGACCCAGCACCGCGGCCTGACGATGACGCTGTTCGGCCTCTTCGTCCTCGCCACCCTCGGCATCACCGTCTGGGCCGGCCGGCAGACCAAGGACGCGGCCGACTTCTACGCCGGCGGCCGGAGCTTCACCGGGTTCCAGAACGGCCTGGCCATCTCCGGCGACTACATGTCCGCCGCCTCCTTCCTCGGCATCGCCGGCGCCATCGCGCTCTACGGCTACGACGGCTTCCTCTACTCCATCGGCTTCCTGGTGGCCTGGCTGGTCGCGCTGCTGCTGGTGGCCGAGCCGCTGCGCAACTCCGGCCGCTACACCATGGCCGACGTGCTGGCCTTCCGGATGCGGCAGCGCCCGGTGCGCACCGCCGCCGGCATCTCCACCATCGTGGTGTCGATCTTCTACCTGCTGGCCCAGATGGTCGGCGCGGGCTCGTTGGTCGCCCTGCTGCTGGGCGTCGAGGGCGGCGCGGCCAAGCGCTGGACGATCGTCGCGGTCGGCGCCCTGATGGTCGTCTACGTCGCCATCGGCGGCATGAAGGGCACCACCTGGGTGCAGATCGTCAAGGCCGTGCTGCTGATCGCCGGCACCGCGCTGATGACGGTCCTGGTCCTGGCCAAGTACCACTTCAACCCCTCCGCGCTGCTGGGCGCGGCCGCCGACGCCAGCGGCAAGGCCTCGCACTTCCTCGAACCCGGCCTCAAGTACGGTGCCACCGGCACCACCAAGCTGGACTTCCTCAGCCTGGGCCTGGCGCTGGTCCTGGGAACCGCGGGCCTGCCGCACATCCTGGTCCGCTTCTACACCGTTCCCACCGCCAGGGCGGCCCGCAAGTCCGTGCTGTGGGCGATCGGCATCATCGGCGGCTTCTACCTGATGACCCTGGCGCTGGGCTTCGGCGCGGCGGCCCTGGTCGGCCCCAAGGTGATCAAGGCCTCCAACGCGGCCGGCAACACCGCGGCCCCGCTGCTGGCGGAGAAGCTGGGCGGCGGCGCCGGCTCCACCGGCGGGGCGATCCTGCTCGCGGTGATCTCCGCGGTCGCCTTCGCCACCATCCTCGCCGTGGTCGCCGGACTCACCCTCGCCTCCTCCGCCTCCTTCGCCCACGACCTGTACGCCAACGTGATCCGGCGCGGCAAGGTCAGTGAGAAGGAGGAGGTCCGCTCGGCCAAGCTGGCGGCGGTGGCGATCGGCGCCGTCGCCATCGTGCTCAGCATCTTCGCCGAGAAGCTCAACACCGCCGCGCTGGTCGCGCTGGCCTTCGCGGTGGCCGCCTCGGCGAACCTGCCCACGCTGCTCTACTCGCTGTTCTGGAAGCGCTTCAACACCAGGGGCGCGGTCTGCTCGGTCTACGGCGGCCTGATCAGCTCGGTGCTGCTGGTGGTCTTCTCCACCGTCGTCTCCGGCAAGCCCACCTCGCTGTTCCCGCACTCCGACTTCCACTGGTTCCCGCTGGAGAACCCCGGCCTGGTCTCCATCCCGGTCGGTTTCCTGCTCGGCTGGATCGGCACCCTGCTCTCCAAGGGGGAGGCCGACCCGGCGAAGTACGCTGAACTGGAGGTCCGCTCCCTCACGGGGCTGGGCGCGCACTAGTTCTCCGCCAGGCGGACGCCACCGAGGGTGGACGGCCCGTCCGGTTAAGCTGGCCCGGCCCGCCGTGACGGCGGCCGGGCCGGCCGCACTCCAGGGAAGGGGCCCGCCGTGCTCCTCGACACCTTCGGCCGTCAGGCCGTCGATCTGCGCGTCTCGCTCACGGACCGGTGCAACCTGCGCTGCACCTACTGCATGCCCGAGGAGGGCCTGCAGTGGCTCGCCAAGCCGGAGCTGCTCACCGACGAGGAGATCGTCCGGCTGGTCGCCCTCGCCGTCCGCGACCTGGGCGTGCGCGAGGTCCGGTTCACCGGCGGCGAGCCGCTGCTGCGCCCCGGGCTGGTCGGCCTGGTGGCCGCCTGCGCGGAGCTGGAGCCGCGTCCGGAGATCTCGCTCACCACCAACGGCATCGGCCTGGCCCGCACCGCGAGCGCGCTCGGGGCCGCCGGCCTGGACCGGGTCAACGTCTCGCTCGACACCCTGGACCCGGAGACCTTCCACACCCTGACCCGCCGCCGGCGCCACCACGACGTGCTGGACGGCCTGGCCGCGGCCGAGGCCGCCGGACTGAACCCGGTGAAGCTGAACGCCGTCCTGATGCGCGGAGTCAACGACCACGAGGCCGCCGACCTGCTCGGCTGGTGCCTGGAGCGCGGGTACGAGCTGCGCTTCATCGAGCAGATGCCGCTGGACGCCCAGCACGGCTGGGACCGCTCGCAGATGGTCACCGCCGAGGAGATCCTCGACCGGCTCCGCGGCGCCTTCGCGCTGACCCCCGAGCCGTCCACCGTCCGCGGCGCCGCGCCGGCGGAGCGTTGGCTGGTGGACGGCGGACCGGCGCGCGTGGGCGTGATCGCCTCCGTCACCAGGCCGTTCTGCCGGGCCTGTGACCGCACCCGGCTGACGGCCGACGGCCAGGTCCGCAACTGCCTGTTCGCCACCGGTGAGACCGACCTGCGGAGCGCCCTGCGCTCGGGCGCGTCGGACGCCGAGATCGGCGAGCTCTGGAAGGCCGCGATGTGGGGCAAGAAGGCGGGGGCGGGGATCGACGACCCCGAGTTCCTGCAGCCCGAGCGGCCGATGTCGGCGATCGGCGGCTAGGGCCCGCGCACAGCTAGGCCCCGCACACAGCTAGGCCCCGCGCACAGGGAGCCGCGGGAGCGTCAGCCCGTCGGGGAGGCGTCCTGCGGCCGGGCCGGGTCCGCCTCGGGGGTCCACCCGGCGAACGGCAGGACCTCCTTGAGGAAGCCCCGCACTCCGAGGAACTGCGAGAGGTGCTCGCGGTGCCCGTCGCAGGCCAGCCAGGTCTTGCGCCGCTCCGGGGTGTGCAGCTTCGGGTTGTTCCAGACCAGGACCCACTCGGCCGCCGCCCGGCAGCCCTTGCCCGAGCAGATCGGGCTCTCGGGCTGCCCGCCGGCGCCGCCGAAGAGGCTGAGCGGGGGCTGCTGGTCGTCCTGGGGGTTCATCGCGGGCCGTCCTGTGGCGTCGGAGCCCTCCGGCGGGAGGGGGCGGGAGTGTGCACCGCCAGTCTCCCGCACCCGTGGGGGCCGGCCGAACGGAATCCGGGCATGGCGACGCCGGGCAGCCACGGGGGGAGCCGCCCGGCGTCGGTCCGTCGCTCCGACGGGGGATGCGGAGCGCGTACGCAGTATGTCATGGCGCATACCCTGTTCGGGGGGCACTTCCATGATTAATTTGAGGGTCTTTTGAGCTTTCTGGCGCAGAAATCGGGGTAGACCGGGGTCAACCGGACAGTCACTGCTCGGTGGCTTGAGGAGCGGCCGGGGCGGCACCGCCACCGCCCGTCCCACCCGGGCCCAGCATCAGCGGCGTGTCGGCCGGCACCGCGAAGGTGCTCGGCAGTCCGGGGGCCCGCTCCCGGCCGGCGTTGGCGATCAGCACCGCGAAGTACGGCAGCAGCACACCGCCCGCCAGCGCGGCGAAGGCCACGTACCGCTGGACGTCCCACATGATCACGGCGAGCACCACGCACAGCGTGCGGACCAGCATCGAGACGACGTAGCGGCGCTGCCGGCCGCGGACGTCCTCGGTCAGGCTGCTGCGGGCCCCGGTGATCCGGAAGACCTGCCCGTCGCCGGCGCTCTTGCCCATGTCCTACCGCCTTCGTCCGTACCCGCACGCCGCACGCCTCGCCGTGCGGCGTTCTCACGGTACGCCGCGCGGGGGCCGCACAGGAGGGCGGGGGAGGGCCGGGTCGCCGGCCACGGTGACGGCGGGCCGGGCCGGGCGCCCGGCCCGGCCCGCCGGAGTGCGGCTGGGCCGAACGGGGCCAAGACTGTGAGCTGCAAGGGGAGCGCCACCGGTCGTCGGCGGCCCCGAACCCTGGGAGCTGGCATGTGGGCAATCATCTCGGCACTGATCGAAGGACTGGTCCTCGGCGGGCTCGCCCGACTGCTGATCCCCGGCAATCAGCACATCCCGCTCTGGGTGACCATGATCCTCGGCATGATCGGGGCGATGATCGGCAACGGGGTGGCGTACCTCTTCGGCGTCGCGGACACCGGCGGCATCGACTGGTGGCGCCACCTCTTCCAGTTGGGCGCCGCGATCGTGGTGATCGCCACGGTGGCCCCGCTGTGGGCCGGCGCCAGGAAGCGCTGACGGCGGGCCGCCGGGGTGCGGGCCGGTCGCCCGAACGACCGGCGGACCGGTCGGCACCCCGGGCGACCGCGCGCCCTCAGCCGGCCGCGCGGCTCAGGTACCGGGGCGCGACCGCGTCCGTCAGCCAGACGCCGTTGGCGCTCACCCGGAACTCGTGTCCGGCCGCCGCCATCGCGGCCGCGTCCACCACCAGCACCGCGGGACGGCCGTGCCGGGACCCCACCCGCACGGCCGTCTCGGTGTCCGCGGACAGGTGGACGTCCCGGCGGCTCATCGGCAGCAGCCCGTCCCGGAATATCGCGTCCAGCGAGCGGGTGGCGGTGCCGTGGTAGAGCACCGCGGGCGGCACGGCGGCGGCCAGGCCGAGGTCGACCTCCACCGAGTGCCCCTGGCTGGCCCGGATCGAGCCGCCGTCCGCGGAGAAGGCGAAGCGGCGCTTGTTGTTCGTCTCAACCACGTGCTCCAGGTCGGCGCGGCTCAGCCGCCGGTGGTGCCGGGCCAGGGCGGCGAGCAGCTCGTCCACCCGGACCCAGCCGGCCTCGTCCAGCGCGATGCCGACCGAGGCGGGGTCGTGCCTCAGGATGCGCGAGAGCATCTTCGAGGTCCTGACCGTGTTCTTCTCGTCCACTCTTTCTTCGTCCTGTCGTGGTTCGGCTCCTACGAGGCCTGGCTCACGGAGCTCATGTTGAAGTCCGCCACCCGGACGGGCGGCATCGCGGTGCGGGTGAACCAGTCGCCCCACTCGCGGGGCAGGCAGCGCTCGGTGCGGCCCACCTCGGTGATCCGGCCGAGCAGGTCCACGGGTGACTCGTTGAAGCGGAAGTTGTTGACGGCGCCGACCACCTCGCCGTTCTCGACCAGGTACACGCCGTCCCGGGTGAGACCGGTGAGCAGCAGCGTCGCCGGGTCGACCTCGCGGATGTACCAGAGGCAGGTGAGCAGCAGCCCGCGCTCGGTACGGGCGATCATGTCCGCCAGCGTCGGCGCGGCGGCCTGGTCGCCGCTCTCCAGCACCAGGTTGTCCACGGCCGGGGTGAGCGGCAGGTCGGCCAGGGCGGCCGAGTGCCGGGTGGTCAGCAGGTTGGTCAGCTCGCCGTCGCGGATCCAGTCGGTGGCGCCCAGCGGCAGGCCGTTGTCGAACACCGAGGCGTCGCCGCCGGACGAGTGGGTGAGCACGAAGGGCGCGGCCTCCAGGCCCGGCTCGGCCGGGTCGGAGCGCAGGGTGAGCGGCAGCCCGGCCAGCTTGTCGCCGATCCGGGTGCCGCCGCCGGGCTTGGAGAACACCGTGCGGCCCTCCGCGGAGTCCCGGCCGCCGGCGGACCAGCTCAGGTAGACCATCAGGTCGGCCAGGGCCGAGGGCGGCAGCAGCGTCTCGTACCGGCCGGCCGGCAGGTCGATCCTCCGCTCGCCCCAGGCCAGGCGCTGGGTCAGGGTGCGGTGCAGCTCGGTGACGTCCACGTCCCGGAAGTCCCGGGTGGCGGCGCCGGCCCAGGCGGAGCCGGTCAGGTCGGCGGTCTTGGCGTTCAGCTCCACCGAACCGGTGGGCTGGTCGTGCCGCAGCCGCAGGCCGGTGGAGGTGCCCAGGTAGCTGGACGTCACCTCGTGCCGGGCGAAGCCGTAGAGCAGCTCGCCCTGAGCGGCGGCCCGGGCGAAGGCCGCGCCGAGGGCCGGCGCGAAGTCCGCGAACACCTCGACCGCCGTCCCGGCCGGGGGCGCGGTGAAGTCGGGCGAGGAGGGGCGGTCGGCCACCAGCGGCTGGGCGTCCTCCGCGGGGCCGGCGTCGCGGGCGGCCGCCTCGGACGCCCGGACCAGGCTCTCCACCTCGTCGAGCGTGACGGCCTCGCGGGCGACCACGCCGGACGCGGTGCCCTGCCCGCCGTCGACCGTGGAGATCACCGTGAGCCGCCGGCCCCGGGTGAGGCCGTTGGTGGTCAGCGCGTTCGCGGCCCAGCGCAGGTTGGCCGTCGACTCCTCGTCGGCGATCACCACGCAGCCGTCCGCGCGGGAGAGCCCGAGCGCGCGCTCGACCAGTTCGTGGGGTTGGATCGCGGCCATCAGTGACCCGCCTCCTGCTGCGTGTTGAGCACGTTGACGTTGCGGAACAGCGCGGACGGGCAGCCGTGGCTGACCGCCGCGACCTGGCCCGGCTGGGCCTTGCCGCAGTTGAAGGCCCCGCCCAGCACGTACGTCTGCGGGCCGCCGACGGCGGACATCGAGCCCCAGAAGTCGGTGGTGGTGGCCTGGTAGGCGAAGTCCTTCACCTGGCCCGCCAGCCGGCCGTTCCTGATCGCGTACGCGCGCTGGCCGGTGAACTGGAAGTTGTACCGCTGCATGTCGATCGACCAGGAGCGGTCGCCGACGATGTACAGGCCCTTCTCGACGCCCTCGAACAGGCCCTCGGTGTCCGGCCCGCCCTCGACCGGCTGGAGCGACACGTTGGCCATCCGCTGCACCGGCACGTGCGCGGGGGAGTCCGCGAAGGCGCAGCCGTTGGAGCGGCCCAGGCCCTTGAGCGCGGCCATCCCCCGGTCGAGCTGGTAGCCGGTCAGGACGCCGTCCCGGACGAGGTCCCAGGACTGGGTGGCCACCCCCTCGTCGTCGTAGCCGATGGTGGACAGGCCGTGCTCGGCGGTGCGGTCGCCGGTGACGTGCATCAGCTCGGAGCCGTACTTCAGGCTCCCCAGCTTGTCGAAGGTGGCGAAGGAGGTGCCCGCGTACGCGGCCTCGTAGCCGAGCGCGCGGTCCAGCTCGGTGGCGTGGCCGATCGACTCGTGGATGGTCAGCCAGAGGTTCGACGGGTCGACCACCAGGTCGTAGACCCCGGCCTCGACGCTCGGCGCCTTCATCTTCTCGGCCAGCAGGGAGGGCAGTTCGGCCAGCTCCGCGTCCCAGTCCCAGCCGGTGCCGCGCAGGTACTCGAAGCCCCGCCCGACCGGCGGCGCGAGGGTGCGCATCGAGTCGAAGGCGCCGGTGCGCGCGTCCACCGAGGTGGCCTCCAGCGCCGGGTGCAGCCGGATCCGCTGCTGGGTGGTGACGGTGCCGGCGGTGTCGGCGTAGAACTTGTTCTCCTGCACCGTCAGCAGGCTGGCCTGCACGTGCGAGACGCCCTCGGCGGCCAGCAGCCGCCCGCTCCAGTCGGCCAGCAGCGCCGTCTTCTCCGCGTCCGGCACCTCGAACGGGTTCACCTCGTAGGCGGAGACCCAGGTGGCGTCCGGGTAGACCGGCTCGGCGGCCAGCTCGACCACGTCCTTCGATCCGGCCGCCCGGCTGATCCCGCCGGCGAGCCGGGCCACCGCCACCGCCTGCGCGGCCACCTCGGCCGCCGCGTCGGCGGTCAGGTCCACGCCGGCCGCGAAACCCCAGGCGCCGTCGAGCAGCACCCGGACGGCGAAGCCCAGCTGGACGGTGTCGGAGGTGCCGGCCGGCCGGGCGTCGCGCAGCCGCCAGGACGCGCTGCGGACCCGCTCCAGGCGGAAGTCCGCGTGCGCGGCGCCGAGTTCGCGCGCGCGGCCGAGCGCGGCGTCGGCCAGCGCGTGCAGCGGATAGGCGAGGAACAGCGGGTCGACGGCGCGGCCCCGCGGTCCGCCGGCGCTGGAGGTGGAGGGCATCGGGCTCCCTGGAATGGGGGACGGTTCTGGCTGGCGGGCTCCCCGCACGGGGGCTCCCACATCGAATCATGGCCCGTCCAGGGGCTTTCTTCCAGCAGATTTCGACCTGCCCGGCACGCGGCGCGACGCGGCGGCCGGCGCCCGTCACCGCTCCCGCTCCGGCGCCCGCGGGCCGCCCCGCGCACCGGCGCGAGGGCCGCCCGCCCGGCTTCCGGCGGCGTCAAAAACCCTGGTGCCGAAGGCCGTTGAGTCGGATAGTGGCAGCCATGACCAAGCGGGGGACGCAGACGGCACTGGCGGCCGGATGCCTGGCACAGACCGGCCTGCTGGCCCTGGCCGGGTACTGGGCGCTGACCGGCCCCCGGTGGGGCGCCGCCCTGCTGCTCGCCGCCCTGGTCGGGATCAACCGGTCGCGGCGGTTCAACCGGATGGTGAACCGGGCGCTGGCCGCCTCCGTACCACTGGAGGAGCTGGCCGGCGCCCACGCCACGGTGGAACGGGCCTGGCGCCCGCTCGCCAGGGTCGACCCCCGGCTCGGCGCCCGCGGCCGCGGACGCGCCCTGCACGGGCAGGCCGCCCTCCTCGCCGACGCGGGCCGGCATCCGGAGGCGGAGCGGCTGCTGCGCCGGGCGGTCGAGCTGCACCGCCTGCCGGCCCGGCGGGGGACGGCCGGTCGGAGCGCCGGCCGACTGGCCGGCTCGCTCGACCTGCTCGCTTTCGAACTCGCCGAACTCGGCCGGCCGGAGGAGGCCCTCGCGGCCTCGGCCGAGGCCGTCGACGTCCTGCGCGCCGAACCGTCCGCGGACCGCGGGCAGCTCGGCGGCTGCCTGGTCAACCTCGCCGTCCGGCAGCGGGACACGGGGCGGTCCGACCGGGCCACCGAGAGCGCCGGCCGCGCGGTGGAGGTGCTCCGTGCGGTGCACGGCCAGCGCCTCCACCTGGCGCGGGCGCTCCAGCTGCTCGCCGAACTCCGCGCGGCCGACCACGCCTTCGAGGAGGCCGTCACGGCGCAGCGCGAGGCGGTGGAACTGCTGACCGGCGCGGACCCGGACGACGAGGCCGCGGAGCGGCTGGCCGCGGCGCTGACGACCCTCGGCGCCCACCTCGGCGACCTCGACCGCCACCCGGAGGCCGTCTGGGCGCACCGGCGCGCGCTCGCCGAACTCGACCGCCCGGACGCGCCGGCCCGGCGCGACTCGCCGACCGCCCTCGGCGCCGCCCGCAACCTCGCCGGGGCCTACCTCGCCGCCGGGCGGCCGGCCGAGGCCGTGGCGGCCTTCGAGGAGGTGCGCGGGGCCGCCGAGCGGCTCGGACTGCCCCGCGCCGCGGCCGTCGACGAGGCCCACCGGACGGCGCTGCTGGAGCTCGCCCCGCTGCTGGCCGGCGAGCGGCGGTACGCGGAGGCCGTCGACGCGGCCGAGCGGGCGGTGCTGATCAGCGAGGAGCTGGCCGCCGCCGACCCCGACCACCGGCTGCTCCCCGCCGACGCGCTGCTCCAGCTGGGCGTCCACCTCGCCCAGGCGGGGCGGCACGCACGGGCGGTGGCGGCCGACCACCGCGCGGTCGCGCTGCTGAGGGAAGCCGCGCCCCGGTCGGCCGGGGCCCGCCGCCGGCTGGCCCGGGCGCTGAACGACCTCGCCGTCGACCTGGACGCGCTCGGTCGGCTGGACGAGGCCCTGGACGCCGTCGGCGAAGCCGTCGCCGTGTACCGCGGGGCGGCCGGGCCGTCGCCGCACCCGGACGAGGACCTCGACACCCTCGTTCTGTTGCTGCTGGGGCAGGTGCGGCAGCTGGGGAGGTTGGGGCGGTGGGAAGAGGCCGAGGCGCCCGCCGCCGAGGCGGTGGCGGGCGCCACGGAGCTCCGGGCGCGGGCGGCGCGGGCCGGCCGGCCGGCGGCGGAGCACGACGGTCTGCTGCGGTCCGCGCGCCACGGCCACGCGCAGGTCCGGAACGAGCTGGGGCTCGACGGGCCCGGGTCCGACGTGCCGGGGCCGCACCAGCAGGGGCCCGGTGAGCCGGGCCCGGACCAGCCGCACCCGGATCAGCTGCACCCGGACGGAGTCGCGGGCTGAGCCCGGGGCCGGTCAGGCCAGGCCCTCCCACCAGCCGTCCAGCTCCGGCGGGTTGTCCACGTCGACCCGCTCGCCGGGGCGCGGCACCGCCAGCGGCACGGCCTGCGCCTTCGCCTCCGCCAGCAGCCGCTCGACCGGCTCCGACCAGGGGTGCAGGCCCAGGTTGAAGGTGCACCAGTGCACCGGCACCAGCAGTCCGGCCTTCAGGTCCCGGTGGGCGAGGACGGCGTCCTCCGGCGTCATGTGGATGTCGGCCCAGGCCTCGTCGTACGCGCCGATCTGCACCAGCGCCGCGTCGAACGGGCCGTGCTGCTCGCCGATCGCCGCGTAACCCTCGAAGTACCCGGAGTCCCCGGTGTAGAACACCTTGCGGGTCGGACCGGCGATCACCCAGGAGCCCCAGAGGGTGGTGTTGCGGGTGAACCCGCGGCCGGAGAAGTGGTGCGCGGAGGTGAGGGTGAGCACCAGGTCGCCGAGGGTGCAGGTCTCGTCCCAGTCCAGCTCGATGATCCGGTGCTCCGGCACCCCCCAGCGCCGCAGGTGCCCGCCGATGCCCAGCGGCACCGCGAACGGCGCCGACTGGCTGTGCACCAGCCGCTTCACCGTGGCCATGTCCAGGTGGTCGTAGTGGTCGTGCGAGATCAGCACCGCGTCGACCGGCGGCAGCTCCTCCAGCTCCACCGGCACCGGGTGCAGCCGCTTGGGGCCGACGTGCGCGGCGGGGGAGCAGCGCTCGCTCCAGATCGGGTCCAGCAGCACCCGGGCGCCCTCGATCTCGACCAGCGCCGAGGCGTGCCCGTACCAGGTGATCTCCACGCCGTCGGCGGCCGGGCGGGGCCCGCCCGCCGAGCGGACCGTCGGCACCGGCAGGACCGGCGTCCGGCCCTCGCGCTCGAACAGCATCCGGCGCACGGTGCCGCGGTCGATCTCCGGCCGGGCGGTGTCGCGGGCCAGGCTGGAGGGGGCGTTGTGGAAGACGCCGTCCCGGTACTGGGGCGAGCTGCGCAGCCGCTCCTCCCGCTCGGCGTCCGGGCGCCGCCCGAAGGCCGCCGGCAGGTCGCGCAGCGACCAGGCGGCCGCTCCCGCCACCGCTGCCAGGGTGGCCAGGGCCAGCAGTCGCCCCCGTCGGCCGTTGGTACCGGGCTGTGCCTCGCTCATCAGGGCTCTGCCTTCACTGGGAGTCGTCGGGTGGTGGCGCTGTGGCCATCCGGGCCTGCCAAGTCGGTGCGGGCGACCCGTGGTTGCCCGCCGGGCGGTCCGCGGGCATCCTCGCACCGAGAGGGCAACGGGCACACCCTGCCGAGTTGTTCCCGGCCGGTAGGACCACAGTCCTACCACTGTGCCATTGTCGGAACGCGACAGTTGAGCCGGTACGGACCTGTGGGAGCCCGATTCGTCGCATCCTCCGCACGACCGATAGCGTCACATTGCGTACGCGTTTCGACGTACGCGGATGATCCGACGGGCCCGGGCGACAGCGCCCGCGCAGCCGGATCCCACGGTCAACTACGGAGAGAGGTGGATCGTTGAGCCGCTCGGTTCTCGTCACCGGAGGCAACCGGGGCATCGGCCTCGCGATCGCCCAGGCCTTCGCCGAGGCGGGCGACAAGGTCGCCATCACCAGCCGCTCGGGTGAGGTCCCCGAGGCCCTGGCGAAGTACGACGTGCTGGCGGTCCGCTGCGACATCGACGACGCCGCCCAGGTCGACGCCGCCTTCGGCGAGGTCGAGGCCAAGCACGGCGGGGTCGAGGTGCTGGTCGCCAACGCGGGCATCACCAAGGACACCCTCCTGCTCCGGATGACGGAGGAGGACTTCACCTCGGTGGTGGACACCAACCTCACCGGCGCCTTCCGGGTGGTCAAGCGCGCCTCGAAGCTGATGATGCGCGCCCGCAAGGGCCGCGTGGTGCTGATCTCCTCGGTGGTCGGGCTGAGCGGGTCGCCGGGCCAGGCCAACTACGCCGCCTCCAAGGCCGGCCTGGTCGGGTTCGCCCGCTCGCTGGCCCGTGAGCTCGGCCCGCGCAACATCACCGTCAACGTGGTGGCGCCGGGCTTCGTGGACACCGACATGACCGCGGTGCTCAGCGACGAGCGCCGCAAGGAGATCGTCGCGGGGGTGCCGCTCGGCCGGTACGCCGCGCCTTCCGAGGTCGCTTCCACCGTGCGGTTCCTCGCTTCCGACGAGGCCGCGTACATCACCGGAGCCGTCATTCCTGTCGACGGCGGATTGGGCATGGGTCACTGATCACATGAGCGGAATTCTTGAGGGCAAGCGCATCCTGATCACCGGGGTGCTGATGGAGTCCTCCATCGCCTTCCACACCGCGAAGCTGGCCCAGGAGCAGGGCGCGGAGATCATCCTCACCGCCTTCCCCCGGCCCAGCCTGACCGAGCGGATCGCTCGCAAGCTGCCCAACCCGGTGAAGGTCCTGGAGCTCGACGTCTCCAGCGACGAGCAGCTGGCCGGCATCGCCGACCAGGTCCGCGAGCACCTGCCGACCCTGGACGGCATCGTCCACTCGATCGGCTTCGCCCCGCAGGACGCCCTCGGCGGCAACTTCCTGAACACCCCGTGGGAGTCCGTGGCCACCGCCATGCAGGTCTCCGCGTTCTCGCTGAAGTCGCTGACGACGGCGCTGCTCCCGCTGATGCAGGACGGCGGCTCGGTCGTCGGCCTCACCTTCGACGCGCAGTTCGCCTGGCCGCAGTACGACTGGATGGGCCCGGCCAAGGCCGCGCTGGAGGCGACCTCCCGCTACATGGCCCGCGACCTGGGTTCGCGCAACATCCGCTGCAACCTGGTCTCGGCCGGCCCGATCGGTTCGATGGCCGCCAAGTCCATCCCCGGCTTCTCGGAGCTGGCCGCCGTCTGGGACTCGCGCTCCCCGCTGAAGTGGGACCTCGCCGACCCGGAGCCGGCCGGCCGCGGCGTCGTCGCGCTGCTCTCGGACTGGTTCCCGAAGACCACCGGCGAGATCATCCACGTCGACGGCGGCCTGCACGCCATCGGCGCCTGACACCCGCCCGCCGAACGCCGCTGCCCCGCCCGCCACTCCAGGAGTGGCGGGCGGGGCAGCGGCGTTTCTCCGTGACGGCGGGCCGGCAGGCCCGCGGTTCACCCCGGGGCGATCGGCTCGCAGCCGCGCGCGGCGGCCACGGCGTTGGCGAAGCGGGCGAACAGGTCCTTCGGCAGTTCGCTGCGACCCTCCTGCTCGCCGTCCCGCAGCGCGCCGTCCAGGGCGGACACCCCGAGGTAGAGGCTGCCCCGGCCGCACGGCACCAGGACCGGGCCGTCCGTCTCCCCGGTGCCGCGCCAGCCGGCCGGCAGGGGTGTGCGCAGTTCGCCGGCCAGGGCGGCGGCGCCGATGAAGGCCTCGTCGGCGGTGGCGACGAAACTGACCACGGGCGAGACGTAGTAGCCGTCGTCGATCCCGCAGATCCAGACCGGCGCGCCCTCCGCGGTGACCCGCTCGCGCAGCGGGGTGGTGCGGCCGGCCGCGGCGCCGAGGCTCAGCCCGGGCAGCCCGCACGCCTTCCCGTCGTCCGAGGCGCGGCTCTCACCGCCGGGGTCGCCCAGCCGGTCCTCGACGGTGACGGGGGTGCCGCAGTGGGCCTCCCGGCCGATGGCGGCGGCCAGGCCGTCGGTGATCCGGGCCAGCGACGCCCGAGCGGCGGGGTCGGGCACCTCCTCGGCGCGGCGCCGCTCCGGCTGGACGTCGTCGGGTGCGAGCCAGACATCGGCCCGCAGCACGTCGGCGTTGCCCAGGGAGACCAGCGGCAGCGGGTCGTCCTTCGGTACGGGCAGCTCGCAGCCGGCCGGCAGCAGCACCCAGCCGGTCCGGTTGGAGAACGCGCCGGGCCGGTCGCCCGTGAGCTGCGACATCTGCGGCACCGTCCTGGCCTGGGTGTCGATGCCGGGGCTGACGGCGCGCTCGGTGCGCAGCGTGACGCTCGCCCGCGCGGTGCCGCCCAGGCCGGTGCGCGCGGTGATGGTGCAGTCGGTCGTCGGGTCCCCGGCACGTGCGGTCGGCCCGGCCTCGGTGATCCGGCCGCCGCCCAGCAGCCGCTGGGCGTCGGAGCGGGCCACCGCGCCGCCGCACAGCCGGTCGGGGGTGAACAGGTTGGTCAGACGCCAGGTGAGGGCGGTGCCGGCCGAGACGGCCAGGACCGCGACGAGCGCGATCCAGGCCGTCCGGCGTCGTACCTTCACCGTCACGAATCGGCCGAACCGTGCCGGCCGAGGGCGATCATCGCCTCGCCGTAGCCGCGGCTGTGGCCGTCCCGCAGGCTGGTGTTGACCTCGTTGGCCAGCTCGCTCTTCGGGTCGAGGTTGTTGTGCTCGGCCCAGCCGATCACCATCTGGGTGCCCTGGTTCAGGTTGGCGTCGTGGGAGCTGGAGGCCTCGCTGTTGGCCTTGTCGGCGGCCTCCTCCTTGACGCCGTCCGACCAGTTGCTGACGCCCAGGTCCACCAGGCCGCCCGCGACGTCGCCGACCACGGGGATGTAGCCGGTCGCCAGACCGCCGCCGCCGGAGACCAGCTCGCCGGTCTTGTCCGCCCACTCCTTCTTGTCGTCCCGCTCGTCCAGCAGGATGTCGCTCCTGATGGCGTCCAGGGTGCCGAGTGCGGAGCCGGACCGGTCGGTGGGGCCGGTGCGGTCGTGGTCCGGGCGGCCGGCGTCGGCCGGGATGTCCCCGATCACCTGGGCGGACTTGGCCTTCTCGGCCTCGTAGAGGGCGGCGTACGCCTCCGGGTCGTCCGAGACGCCGCGCATCACCCGGGTGAGCGAGGAGCTGTCGTCGGAGAGGTGGCCCTTGCCGCCCTCCTCCCAGGCGCCGTCCTTGTGCTTGGCCGAGCTGAGCTCCGCGCCGAGGATGTCGTGGGTGTCGTCGACGTAGTCGGTGAGCGCGCCGGCGATCGGCTTGCGGAGGTTCTCGGGGATCTCCTGGCCCTTGCTGTCCTGGTCGAGGGCGTCGATGGTGCCCTGCATGACCCGGGCCTGGGCCGGGGTGTGCCCGCCGCCGTTGTGCGCGGTGCCGGTGGGGTCGCCGGTGGTGGCGGCCTCCAGCGCGGCGCCGAGGCCGGCCCGCTGGAGCGGGTCGTCCATCTTCATGGGCGCGCTGAACAGCGGGTTCATGTAGTTCTCGGGCCACTTGCGGTCGCGCAGCAGGTAGTCGAGGCGGCCGTCGGCGCCGGGCGACTTGGGGTCCAGGAAGCTGGTGGCGGCCTCCGGGTCCTTGCCCATGATCTTGAGGACGCCGTCCAGCGGGTCGGTGACCAGGTCCTGGCGCTCGCCGTCGAACTGGTGGCTCCAGATCTGCGGGTGCTTCTTCTCGACGTCGATGATGTCGGCGCCCAGGTCGTTCAGGTACTCCTTCGAGTACTGCGCGTCGCCCTTGGACATCAGCGTGGCGAGGGTCTGGTACCCGTACACCGGGGAGGTGTTGCGGCCCAGGTTCTTGTCGCCGATGTCCTTCATGCCCTTGCGCCAGTCCTGGTAGAACTTGCTGTTCGGGTCACGGGTGGCGCCGGCGACGGTGTTGGCCAGGTTGGTCTGGAGCTGGCCGTAGCCCTCCTTGTTCTTGGCGTCCCGGTCGCCGCCGATCTTCTCCAGCTGGTCGGCGAGCTTCAGGGTGCCCTCGGGGCCGAGCGTGTTGAGCAGCGTCTGGCCGTACTGCGGGTTGTTCGCGTTGGCCTTCATCAGGTTGTTGAGCTCCGCGAGCTCACCCGGTTCGAGCTTGCCGTCCTTCTTGAGCTTCTCGGCCAGATCGGCCGCCCGGCGCCCGTCGGCGGCGTCGCCGCCCCCGATGGCCTGGCCGTTGAAGGTGTTGAACGGGTCGCCGATCTTGGCGGCGCGCTTCAGCGCGAGCACGGCCCGCTCGTCCGCCGCGGTCGCCTCGTTCAGCGCGGCGGTGATCTGCTGCGCCCACTTGGAGGCGGCGTCGTTGCGCTCCCGCATGTACTCCGGGTCGTGGTGCATGGCGTTGCGGGTCGCCGGGTCGAGCTGGCTGGTGTCGAACACGACCGAGCCGGTGCCGGTGACCTTCATGCCGTCGGCGGTGGCGTCCGCGGCCGCCGCCTTGAGCTTCTTCTGCGCGGCCTCGAAGTCCGCGTGGGCGTCGGCGATGATCGTCGAGACGGCCCTGGCCTCGGTCTGGGCGTCGATGGTCTGCTGCTTCGTCACCAGGACGTGCTGGTGGGCGGCGCTCGCGGCGCTGCCGAGCCACAGGCCCTGGCTGCCGGTGACGGTCAGCACCTCGTTCTCCAGGCGGTGCTGGACGCCTTCGTACTTCTTCGCCATCGACTCCCAGTCGGTGGCGGCGGTGGTGAGCGCGGACAGGTCCGCGTTGAGGACGTCCTCGTAGCCGAGCATGGTCAGCGCCCCCCGAACGACGTGGCGAGGGCACTGTCGATGCCGATGTAGTTGGTGTGGGTCTGGCGCATCATGCCGGCCTCCTGGCCGAGGCGGGTGTTCAGCGCCGAGACCTGCTCGTGCCACTCGGTCAGCGCCGAGCGGAGGGCGTTGGCGGTGTCCCAGCCGCTCAGCTTGGAGGCCGCGGCTCCGGTCGAGTCGTCCGCGGTCCTACCGGCTGCGGTGCTCTCGGTGGCGATGCTGTCCAGTGCCAGCGCCGCCTTGTCGACGGCGGTGGGTGCCACACTCGTCTGCCCCGCGTCTGGGTCAGCCATGAAATCTCCCCGAATTCATCACGCTTGACTGTCGGTCAACCGGCTCCGGGCCGGTTCTAGCGGGACGTTAGCACGCGTATACGAGCCACCCGGGTGGTGTCCGGATCAGGCCTCGGCCGGGGCGCAGGAGCCGATGGCGCGGCCCGCCTCGACCGAGGCGCGCCGGGCGTCGCCGGCCCGGACGGCTTCGAGGATCCCGTCGTGCCCCAGGTAGCGCTCCGGGACGAGTACCGGGCCGACGTCGTGCCGCAGGTGCGCCCGCATGACCTCGCCGAGGTCGGCGTACACGGCGGCCAGGACGTCGTTGTGGGCGGCGGCCACCACCGCCTGGTGGAAGGCGGCGTCGGCCTGGATGAAGTCCTCGGCGTCGCCGGAGGACCAGGCCTCCTCGCGCCGGGCCAGGGTGCTCTCCAGCAGGTCCAGGTCACGCTGGGTGCGCCGCTCCGCGGCGAGTCCGGCGGCGGAGGTCTCCAGGGTGGCGCGGAGCTCGGCGACCTGCTGCTGGTCGGCGTCGGCGAAGCGGCGGTGCATCACCCCGGCGAGTTCGCTGGTGGCCAGCACGTAGGTGCCCGAGCCCTGGCGGATGTCCAGCAGGCCGTTGTGGGCGAGTGCCCGGACGGCCTCGCGGACGGTGTTGCGGGCGACCCCCAGCTGCTCGACCAGGGCGGCCTCGGTGGGGATGCGCGAGCCCACGGGCCACTCGCCGGAGGTGATCTGGGTGCGCAGCTGCGCGATCACCTGGTCGGACAAGGGGGTGCGCCTCGGGGAGGACAGCGCCACGGGGGGCTCCTAGCGGGTAGGTCGGATCGGGCCATCATGCCAAGAACGGGCGGGTCGGGCCGGTGCGTGCCCGGCGGGCGGCGGCACCGTCCGCGGATGCGGGCGACCCCGCGGTGCGGAACCGGCGTGCGACCCGACCGTGCGGAACCAGCGTGCGTTAATTCATCCCATCATTCTATGATGTCGTCCATGTCCACCGCAGCAGACTCCACCGCAGACGCTCGGCCGCACGTCCGGACCGACCCGCCGACCGGCCCCCGGCCCGGCGGCGACACCCCCGCGGGGCGGCCCGCCCCGGCTCCCGCCCGGTACCTCGGTGCGCTGCTCGCGGTGGCGATCACCGCGGCGGCCTTCAACCTCCGGCCGGTGGTCACCAGCCTCGGCCCGCTGCTGAAGCAGGTCCAGGCGGACCTCGGCATGAGCGCCACCGTCACCGGACTGCTCACCGCCGTCCCCTCGCTCTGCTTCGCCGTCTTCGGCCTCGCCGCGCCCGCGCTGGCCCGCCGGATCGGCCCGATCGCGGTGGTCACGGCCGGCACCGGCGCCATCACCCTCGGCGTGCTGGCCCGCTCCTTCGCCGGCGGCACCGCGGTCTTCCTGCTGCTGACCGCCCTCGCGCTGGCCGGTGTGGCGGTCGCCAACGTGCTGATCCCGGTGGTGATCAAGCGGTACTTCCCGGAGCGGGTCGGGCCGATGATCGGCCTCTACTCCATGGCGCTCTCCGCCGGCACCGCGCTCGCGGCCGCCGTCACCGTGCCGCTGACCTCCGCGCTCGGCGGCAGCTGGCGGGTGGGCCTGGGCGTCTGGGCCGTCGCCGGGGCCCTCGCCCTGGTGCTCTGGCTGGTCACCCTGCTGCTGCGCCGGGAGCGCTCCGGCGGGGCCGCCGGCGCCGTCGAACGGCTGCCGATCACGCGCAGCCGGACGGCCTGGGCGCTGGCCTGCTTCTTCGGGCTCCAGGCCACCGGCGCGTACGTGACGATGGGCTGGATGCCGAAGATCTTCCAGGACGCCGGCATCTCCTCCTCCACCTCCGGGGTGCTGCTGGCGCTCACCATGGTGGTCGGCGTGCCGGTCTCCTTCGTCCTGCCGAACTGGGCCGCCCGGCGCGGTGACCAGCGGATCTTCGTGGTGGTACTGGCCGCCTGCGGGATCGCCGGCTACACCGGCCTGGCGCTGGCGCCAGCTGGGGCGCCCTGGGTCTGGGCCGCGCTGATGGGCCTGTCCAACTGCGCCTTCCCGCTGGTGCTCACCATGATCGGCCTGCGGGCCAGGACGCCCGGCGGGGTGGCGCAGCTCTCCGCCTTCGCGCAGGGGCTGGGCTACCTGATCTCCATCCCCGGCCCGATCCTGATCGGCAGCGTCTACGGTGCCACCGGCCAGTGGTACCTGCCGCTGGGCTTCCTGGCCCTGCTGCTGGTGCCGCAGATGGCCTTCGGCCTGCGGGCGGCGCTGCCCCGGCACATCGAGGACGAGGCCGTCCCTCCGGCCGTGCCCGCCGGGGCCTGAGCGCCCGCGCCGGGCCGTACCGTCCCCGCGGGCCGAGCGGCGCCGCGGGGTGTCCGGGTGGGGTCCGCTCGCGGGGGCCGGACCCGGCACGCGCGGGACGGGATGGCAGACTCGGGGCATGCCCGTACTCGAACCGAACCCCACCGACGGTCACAAGAAGCTCGCCCAGATCGCCGCCGTGATCGCCGGCATCGTCATCCTGCTGGCCGTGGTCGCGATCATCGCGAAGAACGTCGGCTGACCGGCCCGGCCGCTCGGGGCGCACTCCTGCGGGTGGTGCTGCCCGGAGCACCGCGCCCGGCGGCCGGTTTTCTGCCAAGCTTGCTGGGTATGAGCGCCGAAACGCCCCGCAGGATCATCGTTCTCCGCCACGCCAAGGCCGACTGGCCGAACCAGGTGGACGATCACGAGCGGCCGCTGGCCGACCGTGGCCGCCACCAGGCCCCGGACGCCGGCCGCTGGCTGGCCGACTCCGGCATCAACCCCGACTACGTGCTCTGCTCGACCGCCCTGCGCACCCGCGAGACCTGGAAGCTCGCCGTGCACGAGCTGCCCAGGCGACCGCAGAAGACGGTGTACGAGGACCGGGTCTACGAGGCCAGCCCCGGTGAGATCATCACCGTGCTGCAGGAGACCCCGGACGAGTACGCCGACGTGGTGCTCGTCGGGCACAACCCCGGTGTGCTGGGCCTGACCCAGGTGCTGGCGGGCGACGCCGGCGACCGCGAGGCGCTGGAGCGGCTGCGGCTCGGCGGGTTCCCGACCGCGGCGATCGCCGTGCTGGCCTTCACCGGCTCCTGGAAGGGCGTCGAGCCCGGGGTGGCCGAGCTGGTGTCGTACCACACGCCGCAGGACTGACTCGGAGGACGGACCGCGCGCCGGTCCGTCCCGTCCGCGATGGTCCGTCCCGTCCGTGATGGTCCGGGACGGGTCCGGGGGCGAGTGCGTCCGCGGCCCGGGCCCGGCGCGGGTACCGGCCAGGGAGCCGGGTGCGCCGACCAGAGTCGCAAAGGGGCGCGAGGAGAGATCCTCGCGCCCCTTTGTTATGCGCACTCCGCTTCCTGGCCCTGCGCTCCGCGGCGGGCCCGCCGGAGCGCCGCGCCCGCGACCTCACTCCGTCGGGGTGCCGTCCAGGGCGTCGGCCGCCTCGACCTCCTCGCGGGTGATCCCCAGCAGGTAGAGCACGGTGTCCAGGAAGGGCACGTTCACCGCGGTGTCGGCCGCCTGACGCACCACCGGCTTGGCGTTGAAGGCGACGCCGAGACCGGCCGCGTTCAGCATGTCCAGGTCGTTGGCGCCGTCGCCGATCGCCACCGTCTGCTCCAGCGGGACCTTCGCCTGCTCGGCGAACCGGGCCAGCCAGCGGGCCTTGCCGGCGCGGTCCACGATCTCGCCGGTGACCCGACCGGTGAACTTGCCGTCCTCCACCTCCAGGGTGTTGGCCGCCGCGAAGTCCAGTCCGAGCTGCTCCACCAGGTAGTCGGTGACCTGGGTGAAGCCGCCGGAGACGATCGCCACCTGGAACCCGAGCCGCTGCAGGGTGCGGATCAGGGTGCGGGCACCCGGCGTCAGCCGGACGTCCGCCCGGACCTTCTCCGTCACGCTCGCGTCGAGCCCCGCCAGCAGCGCCACCCGGGCGCGCAGCGACTCCTCGAAGTCCAGCTCGCCGGCCATCGCGGCGGCCGTCACCTCGGCGACCTCGGCCTCGCAGCCCGCGTGCGCGGCGAAGAGCTCGATCACCTCGTCCTGGATCAGGGTGGAGTCGACGTCCATCACGACCAGCCGCTTGGCCCGGCGCTGCAGCCCGGCCTGGACGACCGCGATGTCCACCCGCTGGGTGGCGGCCTCCAGCGCCAGCTCGGCCCGGAGCTCCTCGGTGGGCACACCGGAGACGGCCAGTTCGACCGCGGTCACGGGGTACTTGGCGAGCCGGAACACCCGGTCGATGTTGCCGCCGGCCGCGCTGATCCGGGAGGTGAGGGCGGCGACGGCGGAGGCGGTCAGGGGGTGGCCGAGCACGGTGACGTGCGAGCGGCCCTCGCGGCGGGGCCGGTTGTCACCGGTGCCGGAGATGATCTCGGCCTGGAGCTTGAGCTCCTCGGCCCAGTGGTGCACGGTGGCCCGGAGGGCTCCCTCGACGCCGGGCGAGCCGCCGGCCGGGGGAGTGATCAGGGCACAGAGAGTTATCCGGCCCCGGGTCACCATCTGCTCGATGTCGATCACATCGACGGCGAATTCGCCGAGTGTGGCGAACAGACCGGCGGTGATACCGGGGCGGTCCTTGCCGAACACCTTGACGAGCAGGGTGCGCTCGTCCTCGGTCCGGGGCTGCGGGCTGGGGGCGGGCTCAGCGGCCGGGGGCGATGCGTTCATGGTGGCTCCCACGCTACCCGTCGCGGACCGCGGCCAGGGCACCGGTCCGGACCGTGGACAGCACCCGCCGACCCCGCCGCGGGAGCTCCCGCCGGGCCCCCGCGCGGGCCCGGACGGCGGGGCGCGCGCTTCGACTCGGGGTCGTCCGCGAATCGTTGCCGCCTGGTCACAGTCACCAGGGGTGACTTTCGTCAACGGGCGGCGGGCTGGAATGATTCCCCCCGTCAGTTCAGGAACACAGACCCCCGCAGGGGGCCAAACCGGGGGACCGAGAGAGCGGGGCAGGCGCGCAGTGCCGCAACTCGTCATTGATATCAACGGGCAGCAGCGGACTCTGGAGCCGGGGAGGGCCTACACGATCGGGCGCAACCCGCAGTCGGACTTCCCCTTCGACGACGCCAGGATCTCCTGGCAGCACGCCACCATCTCCTTCAACGGCGCCGGCTGGCTGCTGGAGGACCACGGCAGCACCAACGGCACCTACGTCGGGGGCGCTCGCACCCTGCACGCTCAGCTGTTCCCCGGTGCGGTGGTCAACCTCGGCAACGGCGAGAACGGCCCCCGGCTGAGCTTCTCCGCGCCGGCCCAGGCCGCCGCCCCCGCCCAGGCCTGGCACGAGGCCGCCACCAGCCGGAGCGCCGCCGCGCCGGCCGCCCAGCCGTGGGCCCAGCAGCCCCCCGTCCAGCAGCCGCCCGTTCACCCGCAGCCCCCGGTCCACCAGCAGTGGAACACGCCGCAGCCGCCGGCCTTCCCGCAGCAGCAGGGCGTCCCGCCGCAGGCCGTCCCTCCGCAGGGGTTCCCGCCGAACCTCGCGGGCCCGCAGGGCCACGGCCCGCAGCCGACGATGATCCGCAACCTGACCTCGGGGATGCGCACCGTCCGGATCGGCCGTGCGCTGGACAACGACATCGTGGTGTCCGACCTCCAGGTCTCCCGCCACCACGCGGAGCTGCGCCAGCTGCCCGACGGCCGCTACGAGATCGTCGACCTCGGCAGCCACAACGGGATCTTCCTCAACGGCCAGCCGGTGCAGCGCCAGCTGATGGGGCCGCAGGACCGTCTGACCGTCGGCCACTCCAGCTTCGTCCTGGTCGGCGACCAGCTGCAGGAGTTCGTCGACACCGGCGCGGTCTCCTTCTCGGCCCGCCACCTGACCGTCGAGGTCGAGCACAAGGGCGCCAAGAAGATCCTGCTCAACGACGTCAGCTTCGGCGTCCCGGAGAAGTCCCTGGTCGCCGTCATCGGCCCGTCCGGCTCCGGCAAGTCGACCCTGCTGCGCGCGCTCACCGGCTACCGCCCGGCCGACCGCGGCGACGTCCTCTACGACGGCCGCAACCTCTACAAGCAGTTCGCCGAGCTGCGCTCGCGGATCGGTCTCGTCCCGCAGTCGGAGATCCTGCACAAGGAGCTCACCGTCCGGACCGCCCTGAAGTACGCGGCCCGGCTGCGCTTCCCCGGCGACACCGAGGCGGCCGAGCGCGAGCGCCGGATCGACGAGGTGCTGTACGAGCTGCGCCTGGACAAGCGCGCCGAGAACCGCATCACCGCCCTCTCCGGCGGTCAGCAGAAGCGCGTCTCGGTCGCCCTGGAGCTGCTCACCAAGCCCTCGCTGATCTTCTTGGACGAGCCCACCTCGGGCCTGGACCCGGGCATGGACCGCGAGGTCATGCAGATGCTGCGCGGCCTGGCCGACGACGGCCGCACCATCCTGGTGGTCACCCACTCGGTGGCCGAACTCGCGCTCTGCGACCGGCTGCTGGTGATGGCGCCGGGTGGCTCGGTGGCGTACTTCGGGCCGCCGGACGAGGCCCTGCACTTCTTCGGGTACGAGACCTGGGCGGACGTCTTCCAGGCCTTCGAGAACTACCCGGAGCACGACTGGGCCGGCCGCTACCGGGGCTCGGTGCACTACCAGCAGTACTCGGCCGACGCCGACTCGGTGGCCCCGCAGTCCGCCCAGATCGTGCAGCAGGCCATCCGTCCGCCGAAGCCGCAGAGCTGGGGATCCCAGCTGTGGACGCTGATCCGCCGCTACCTGTCGGTGATCGCCTCCGACAAGGGCTTCATGGCGCTGTCGATCCTGCTTCCGGCCATTCTCGGCGGGGTCAGCATCATGATCCCCGACACGGCCGGCCTGACGTACAAGCAGCTCCCCAACGGCAGGCTCGGCTTCAACAGCGGGGCCGCCACGATTCTGCTGATCATGGCGATCGGGGCCTGCTTCTCCGGGGCGGCCAACTCCGTCCGTGAGCTGATCAAGGAACGGGCGATCTACGAACGGGAACGGGCCACCGGCCTCTCCCGATCGGCGTACATGATGTCGAAGATCATCGTGCTCGGCTTCTTCAGCGTCGTGCAGGGCGCGATCATCGCCGCCGTCGGCTTCACCCCGCGCAGGCTGCCCGAGGAGGGGCTGATCCTGACCGGCCTGCCGGCCGTCGAGATGGCCGTCGGCCTGATCCTGCTCAGCTTCGCCTCGATGATGTTCGGCCTGATCATCTCCGCCCTGGTGAAGACCGCGGAGAAGACCATGCCGCTGCTGGTGATGTTCGCGATCATCCAGGTCGTCTTCACCGGCTGCCTCTTCCAGCTCTTCGGCAAGCCCGGCCTGGAGCAGTTCGCCTGGCTGATGCCCGCCCGCTGGGGCGTCGGCGCGGTGGCCACCACCCTCGACCTCTCGCACCTGATCGGGCCCTGGAACGGCAACCCGCAGAACCCGGAGTGGGACTCGATCTGGGGGCACAACGTCGGGCAGCTGGTCGCCGACTGGACGGTGCTGATCATCATCTCCGGCATCCTCGGCTACATCGTGACCCGCCTGCAGAAGCGCCACGAGCCCGAGGTCATGCGCAAGGGCTGAGCAACCCCGCTCCGTCCGCACGGGCGGCCCTCCCACCCCGGGAGGGCCGCCCGTCGGCGTTCCGGCCGCCCGGCCCCGCCCCACCCGGGCCGCCGAGCCGGCCCCCGCGCCGCCGGGCCGGGCCGAACGGCCTAGGTCCGTGGACCCGGGACCACGCGCCCGCGGACCGAGGCGGCGGCCCGCGGCCCGGCGGTAGGTTGGCGGTATGCCGCCCGAGCCCCGCGACACCGCCCCCGAGCCGCACCCCCGCGAGGAGCCGCACCCCCGCGGAGCCGCCGGCCCGGTCCGGTGCGACCCGTGCCTGGGCGGCATCGAGGCCGTCAGCACGGCCGTGCTCGCGATGAGCCGGCACCTGGAGGTGCGGGAGGTCCTGCGCCGGATCACCGCCTCCGCCCGCAGCCTGCTCGGCGCCGAGTACGCCGCCCTCGGCGTGCCCGACGACCACGGCGGCTTCGCCCAGTTCGTGGTGGACGGCATCACCGACGAGCAGTGGCGGGCGATCGGCCCGCTGCCCCGCCAGCACGGCGTGCTCGCCCTGATGCTGCACGAGTCCGGGCCCACCCGGCTCGCCGACGTCCGCGAGGAGCCGGCCTTCGGGGGCTGGCCGGCCGCGCACCCCGACATGAAGGCCTTCCTCGGGATGCCGATCCTCGACGCGGACGCCTCGGCCGGCGAGGACGCCGGCGGGACGCCGGAGGTGATGGGTGTCATCTTCCTCGCCAACAAGAGCGCCGGCGGCGGCTTCACCGACCACGACGAGGAGCTGCTGCGCATCCTCGCCGCGCACGCCGCCATCGCCCTCAGCAACGCCCGGCTGTACGAGCGCAGCCGCGAGCTCACGCTGGCCGGCGAACGCGCCCGGATCGCCCACGACCTGCACGACGCCGTCTCGCAGAAGCTGTTCTCGCTGCGGCTGACCGCCAAGGCCGCCGCCACCCTGGTCGACCGCGACCCGGACCGGGCCCGCGCCGAACTCGCCGAGGTCGCCAGGCTCGCCGCCGAGGCCGCCGACGAACTGCGCGCGGTCGTCGTCGAGCTGCGCCCGGCCGCGCTGGAGGAGGACGGCCTGGTCGCCACCCTCGCCTCCCAGGTGCAGGTGCTCGACCGCGCGCACACCGCCGAGGTCTCCTTCGACGCGGACGGGGTCCGGGCGCTGCCCGGCGCCCAGGAGGCGGCGGTGCTCAGGGTGGCCCAGGAGGCCCTGCACAACGCCCTGCGGCACTCCGGCGCCGCCCGGGTCGTGGTCACCCTCACCGGCACCCCGGCCCGGGGAGCCGTGCTGCGCGTCACCGACGACGGGCGGGGCTTCGACCCGGAGTCCGTCCGCCGGGCCGGGCGCCACCTCGGCCTGGTCTCGATGCGCGACCGCGCGGCCGCCGTCGGCGGCCGGCTCACCCTGGAGTCGGCCCCCGGCAAGGGGACGGCCGTGGAACTGGAGGTCCCCGGTGCCTGAGAACCCGCCGATCCGCGTCCTCCTGGTGGACGACCACCAGGTGGTCCGCCGCGGCCTGCGGACGTTCCTGGAGGTCCAGGACGACATCGAGGTGGTCGGCGAGGCCGCCGACGGCGCCGAGGGCGTCGCGAAGACCCAGGAGCTCACTCCGGACGTCGTGCTGATGGACCTCAAGATGCCCGGCGTGGACGGCATCGAGGCCCTGCGGATGCTCAAGGACGCCGGCAGCCGGGCCCGGATCCTCATCGTCACCAGCTTCACCGAGCACCGCACGATGGTCCCCGCCCTGCGCGCGGGCGCCGCCGGCTACGTCTACAAGGACGTCGACCCGGAGGCGCTGGCCGGTGCCATCCGCTCGGTGCACTCCGGCCACGTGCTGCTCCAGCCCGAACTGGCCGAGGCGCTGCTCTCGGACGACGCCCCGCGCGCCCCGCAGGGCCGGGGCGGCACCCTGACGGAGCGCGAGCGCGAGGTGCTCGGCCACATCGCGGACGGCCGCTCCAACCGCGAGATCGCCCGCGGGCTGCACCTGTCGGAGAAGACGGTCAAGACGCACGTCTCCAACATCCTGATGAAGCTGGACGTCGCCGACCGCACCCAGGCCGCCCTCTGGGCCGTCCGCAACGGCGCGGCCCGCGACCGCTGAGACCGGCCCCGGCCGGCCGATCTCCGTCCGACGGCCGGTCTCCGCCCGCCGGCCACGGGCCGGCGACCCCCGACGCCCCGGGGCCCCGCCCGCCGCACGTCCCCCGGGCGACGGGCGGGCGACGGCGGGTCAGCCCGAGCGCTCGTCCACCAGCGCGTTGTACGCGGCGACCTGTGCCCGCCGGGCGGTCCGCCGCAGCGGGGCGAGCGCGGCCTGGCGGGCCGCCATCTCGGAGGCGCTGACCGCCGCGCCGTGCCCGCCGGAGGCGATCGACAGCAGCGCCGACACCTGCCGGGCCGACTCCAGCACCCGTACCGCCCGCGGCGGGTACCCGGGCGCCAGCAGCTCGGCGTGCCCGCGCCGCCGGTACGCCTCCAGCGCCCGCAGTGCCTCCGGGCCGGCCCCGGCGACGTCCAGCCGGGCCAGCAGCAGGGTGGTCTCCCGCAGGCCGTCCGCGAGCTCGCGCTCGGCCTCGTGCAGCGAGGGGACGTCGGCCGGCGGGGCCTCGCCCACCGCGGAGCAGCGCCACAGCACGGTGACCGCCTGGTCGCCGACCGGCCCGAAGGTCTCCACCTCGGGGATCAGCCCGAGCGGGCGGCCCACCGCCAGCACGGCCTCGCCGGCGCCCATCGCCCGGGCGTTGAAATCGGCGGGCCCGGTCAGCCCCAGCGGGTGGCCGGCCGCGGGCAGCGCCAGCCGCAGCCCGGTCACCCCGAGCACCCGCAGCCGTCCGAGCGCCCAGGTCAGTCCGTGCTGCTCGCCCTCGGCGTCGCCGGGCAGGCCGGTCACGCGGTGGGTCTCGTCCCGGCCCAGGACGGCCGTGGCGGCGTTGTCCGGCGGTGCGAATCCGCTCAGCAGGGCGTTGCCCCAGGCGGTCAGCCGCCCTGATCGGGGCTCTTCGTACGGATTGTCGGCAGGAGTCACGAGCATCCGGCCAGCCTACGGAAAGTTGCGACACCCGGGTGGCGTAGGTTTGCCCTGTGCTGCGAGCGCGGCACCTCCTCCGTACCTGACCCGGTGCTGGAGTAGGCTGCCCGCCCGCACCGCTGTCGAGACGAGTGGACCGCACCCCGAGGACCCACGGCCAAGACTTCCTTGGGCAGCCTCGGTCGGCCGAAATTCTGCATTGGGGAAGGCGTAGGCATGAGCGACGTGCTGGAGCTGGTGGACGTTTCCGTGGTCCGGGAGGGCCGCGAGCTGGTCGACCAGGTCTCCTGGTCGATCTCCGAGGGCGAGCGCTGGGTCATCCTCGGCCCCAACGGCGCCGGGAAGACCACCCTGCTGCAGATCGCCTCGACCTACCTCTTCCCGAGCAGCGGCAAGGTCACCGTGCTCGGCGAGAAGCTCGGCGAGGTGGACGTCTTCGAGCTGCGGGCCCGGATCGGGCTGGCCGGAGCGTCCATGATCGACCGGCTGCCCGCGGAGCAGACCGTCCTGCAGACGGTGCTCACCGCCGCGTACGGCATGACGGCCACCTGGCACGAGAAGTACGAGGACACCGACGAGTCCCGGGCGCTGGCCCTGCTCGACCGGCTCGGCATGGCCGGTTTCACCCACCGCAAGTTCGGCACCCTCTCCGAGGGCGAGCGCAAGCGCACGCTCATCGCCCGCGGCCTGATGACCGACCCGGAGCTGCTGCTGCTGGACGAGCCGGCCGCCGGCCTGGACCTCGGTGGCCGCGAGGACCTGGTCCGCCGCCTCGGCGCGCTGGCCCAGGACGAGTTCGCCCCCGCGATGGTGATGGTGACCCACCACGTCGAGGAGATCGCGCCCGGCTTCACCCACGTCCTGATGATCCGCCAGGGCAAGGTGCTCACCGCGGGTCCGATCGACAGCGAGCTGACCGCCCGCAACCTCTCGCTCTGCTTCGGCCTGCCGCTGACCCTGGAGCGGCACGGCGACCGCTGGTCCGCCCAGGGGCTGCCGCTCGGCTGACCCCGGCCCCGGTCGGCCCGGCCGCTCCCTGGCACCCGTCGGTCCCGGTGCCCGTCGGTCCCGGACCCCGCCGCCGGCCCCACCCCGCCGGGCACCCGGCGCGGGCGGGCCGCGGCCACCCGGCGGCGTTCCGGGCAGGTTCGGACCGGGGGCGGACGACAACGATCAGGTCCTGAACTCCACTGAACTCCAACCGGTCGTGCCCGCGGCCGGTTTCCGCCCGTCCACCTGCGGGAACCTTCCGCCTCGAAGCCCTTCGCTCCCTAGGATGGACACGTGGACAGCTGGATCTGGTGGCTCCTCGCCGCCGTCGGCCTCGGTATACCGCTGGTGATCACGGCGATGCCGGAGTTCGCCATGTTCGCGGTCGGAGCCGGCGCGGCCGCCGGCGTCGCGGGGCTGGGGGCCGGCATCGTCTGGCAGGTCCTCACATTCGTCGCGGTCTCGACCGCGCTGCTCGTCGTCGTGCGGCCCATCGCATACCGGCAGCTGAAGAACGGTCCGCAGGTCAAGATGGGCATCGAGGCGCTGCAGGGCGCCACCGCGGTCGTCGCGGAAACAGTCGACGGGGAGGGCGGGCGGATCAAGCTGAACGGCGAGGTCTGGTCGGCCCGCGCGCTCAACCCCGGCAGTGTGTACCAGCCGGGACAGCAGGTCGACGTCGTCGAAATCCAGGGCGCGACCGCCCTGGTCGTCTAGGGGAGAGTCCGTGGAACCCGTCCTTATCGTCCTGGTCGTCCTGGTCGTGGTGGCCTTCATCGCGCTGATCAAGACGATCCAGGTGATCCCGCAGGCCAGCGCCGCCATCGTGGAGCGCTTCGGCCGCTACACCCGGACGCTGAACGCGGGCCTCAACATCGTCGTCCCGTTCATCGACCGGGTCCGCAACCGGATCGACCTGCGCGAGCAGGTCGTGCCCTTCCCGCCGCAGCCGGTGATCACCCAGGACAACCTGGTGGTCAACATCGACACGGTGATCTACTACCAGGTCACCGACGCCCGCGCCGCCACCTACGAGGTCGCCAGCTACATCCAGGCGATCGAGCAGCTGGTCATCACCACGCTGCGCAACATCATCGGCTCGATGGACCTCGAATCCACCCTGACCTCCCGCGAGGTCATCAACGCCGGTCTGCGCGGCGTCCTGGACGAGGCCACCGGCAAGTGGGGCATCCGCGTCAACCGCGTCGAGCTCAAGGCGATCGACCCGCCGACCTCCATCCAGGACTCGATGGAGAAGCAGATGCGCGCCGACCGCGACAAGCGCGCCTCCATCCTCACCGCCGAGGGCGCCCGGCAGGCCGCGATCCTGCGGGCCGAGGGCGAGAAGCAGGCCGACGTCCTCAAGGCCGAGGGCGAGGCGCAGGCCGCCGTGCTGCGCGCCGACGGTGAGGCCGCGGCCATCCGGACGGTCTTCGAGGCCATCCACGACGGCAACCCCGACCAGAAGCTGCTGGCGTACCAGTACCTGCAGACCCTGCCCGAGCTCGCCAAGGGCGACGCCAACAAGCTCTGGATCATCCCGAGCGAGGTCGGCGACGCGCTCAAGGGTCTCGGCGGCGCCTTCACCGGTCTGACCGGCGCCAACGGCTCCGGGGCGCCGGCCGCGGCCGCCCCGCCGGCCACCCAGGTCCCGCTGGACCCGGCGGCCGGCCCCCGCCCGGTCGACACCGACAAGGGCGCGGCCCGCCCCCGGATCGACCGGACCCGCGAGTACCCCACGCTCGACCCCGAGTGAGGGCGGGGCGCTCCGCCGCCCGCCCGACCGGCACCTGACGCATCGTCGAGGGCCCGCCTCCACCGAGGCGGGCCCTCGGGCGTTCCGCATCCTGGGCGGGGCTGGGCAGCCCGGCCCCGGCCAGGGCATGATCATGCCCTGACAGGACCGAGCAGAGGAGTGGCGGATGACCGTCTGGGAGGCCGTGGCCGTCCTGGTCGCGGGAGTCGGCGCGGGCGCGATCAACGCGATCGTCGGATCCGGCACCCTGATCACCTTCCCGGTCCTGCTGGCGGTGGGCCTGCCGCCGGTCACCGCCAACGTCTCCAACACGCTGGGCCTGGTGCCCGGCAGCATCAGCGGCGTGGTCGGCTACCGGCGCGAACTCGTCGGCCAGGGGCGCCGACTGCGGCGCCTCGGCACCGCCTCGCTGTTCGGCGGCCTGCTCGGCGCCGTCCTGCTGGTGAAACTGCCCGGCCAGGCCTTCGACGCCATCGTCCCCGTCCTCATCCTGCTGGCCCTGGTGCTGGTCGTGATCCAGCCCCGGGTGGCGCGTGCGGTGGCCGCGCGGCGCCCCGAGGGAGGCGACCCGGACGGCGGCCCGCTGCTCCTGGCCGGGGTGTTCCTGACCGGGATCTACGGCGGCTACTTCGGCGCGGCCCAGGGCGTCCTGCTGATCGCCCTGATGGGCATGCTGCTGCAGGACGAGATGCAGCGGCTCAACGCGGTCAAGAACGGCCTGGCGCTGATCGTGAACGCCGTGGCCGCGGTGTTCTTCCTCTTCACCTCCACCATCGACTGGACGGCCGTGCTGCTCATCGCGGCCGGATCGGTGGTCGGGGGCCAGATCGGCGCCAAGGTCGGACGGCGGCTGCCGGCGCCGGTGCTGCGCGCGGTCATCGTGGTCGTCGGCCTGGCGGCCGTCACCAAACTGCTCATCAGCTGACCCCCGGTGGGCGGACGCGTCCCACGGCCCTGGAAATGCGCGAGAACTGCGAACGCTGCGAGGTGTCGCTCACCCCCGGCGGCGCCGCCTTCCTATGCTCCTACGAGTGCACCTCCTGTCCGGAATGCACCGAGGCGATGGCCGGCACCTGCCCCGACTGCGGGGGCGAACTGGTGGCCCGTCCCCGCCGGACGACCTGACCCCACCGGCACCCGGGAGTGGACCGATGAGCAGAGCGCGACTGACCGAGGACGAGATCACCACGGGCCTCACCGGCCTCTCGCAGTGGTCGCGGGTGGGCGACACCATCGTCCGGACCGCCGACGCCAGGGACTTCCCCGCCGCGATCCGGGTGGTGGTCGCGGTCGCGGAGGCCGCGGAGGAACTGGACCACCACCCGGACATCGACATCCGCTGGCGCACCCTCCACTTCGCCCTCTCCACCCACAGCGCCGGCGGCCTCACCGCCCTGGACCTGACCCTCGCCGCCCGCATCGACGACGCCCTCCGGGCCGAGGCGCCGGACGCCTGACCGGCCCGTCCGCGGGCGCCGCCCTCGCCGAAAGGCCCTCACGGCACCTCCACGCCGGGCGGAGCGGTCCGCTCCGCCCGGCGTGAGATGCTGACTGCCGCATCGCAGAGCGCCGGGAGGGACGAACACATGGCTCAGGACCTTCCCCCCTCCGGTCCGGAGCACTTCGCCGGCGCCGGCGGCCGGCCGCCCTTCGGAAGCGACCCGCGGCAGCCCTGGGAGTACGGCCAGGAGCCCGCCGCCGACGTCCCGTTCCCGCCCGGGCAGCAGTGGCAGGAGTCGATCCCCGCGCCGCGCGTCCCCGAGGAGTACCCCGGCGGGTACCGGCCGCAGGCCGCCGCCCAGGACCACGGCGCGTACACCCCGAACGGCTACGCCGAGTCCCCGTACGGTCAGTCCGCCTACGGGCAGTCCCCGTACGGTCGGACCCCCGGTGGTCAGGGCGCCTACGGTCAGGAGGCGTACGGCCAGGCCCCCTTCGGGCAGGACGCGTACGCGCCGGACGGCTACCCGCAGGACCGGCACACCGCGCCCGGGTACGCCGGGACGGAGTACGCCAGCGGCCGGTACCTCGGTGACGTCCAGGGCGGGCAGGCACCGTACGACCCGACCTCCTACACCCCGCAGGGCGGCTACGACCAGCAGTCGGTGTACGCGCCGCAGTCTCCGTACGGGGAGCCCGAACCGTACGCCCAGCAGGACGGACCGTCCCAGCAGCTGTACGCGCCGGCCGGCACCGAGCAGTCCCAGGACGGCTACGTCCCCTACGAGTCCCTTCACTACGACCCGGTCGAGCCCGACACCGCGGCCGGGAGCGCCGCCGACGCCGAGGAGGCGACGGCCGGTCCGGTCCGCGCCGCGACCAACGGCGGCGCGGAGGGTGACGGTGCGGACGGTGTCCGGTCGAGCGGGCCCGCCGGCGGCACCCGCACCTCCCTGGTGGACCGGGCCCGGTCCGCAGCCGGCGCGGTGGTCTCCGCCGACCACGCACCCGGCCGCCGGGCGCTGGCGATCCGGTCCGGGGCCGGCGTCGCAGCCCTCGGCGTGCTGCTCGCCGCCGGCCTGATGGTGAGCGGTGAGAGCGGTGGCGACCGCACGTCCGCCGGCAGCTCCGCGGAGAAGGGCTTCACCGTCGCCCACACCAAGGCGTGGGCCGCCGAACCCGCCGCCGCCGCGCAGCCCGGCGCGGACGACACACTGCTGGGCAGCTGGCTGCTCGGCGAAGCCGTCGTCCGGGCGCAGAGCACCGGCGTGCAGGCCTACGACCTCACGTCCGGCAAGCCCACCTGGTCGGTGGAGCCGCCCGTCGCCGGCGCCGTGCCCTGCGGACTCTCGCCGTCCGTCAACGCCGCCGGACTCGGCGCGGCGCTGTTCCGGCCCCAGGCCGATCCGAACGCCCCCTGCACCCTGGTGGTCGCCGTCGACACCAAGGCCGGGAAGGCCGCCTGGACGAAGACCCTCTCCGACGCCAAGGAGAAGTACGGCGCCCGGATAGGCGTCACCGAGGACAAGGTGATCGCGATCGGCGACGACAAGGCGGTCGCCTGGCAGTCCGCCGACGGCGCGGACGTCTGGCAGTACACCGGACAGGGCAAGTTCTGCACGCTCGCGGGCGGCGTCGAGGGCAAGACCGTCGTGCTGCACAGCAGCTGCGCCGACTCCACCCCGGTCGACCAGGCCGTCTCGCTGCACACCGCCGACGGCAAGGTGGGCTGGTGGCGCGGCCTGAACAACCGGCCGAGGACGGTCACCGTGCTCTCCGCCGAGCCCGCCGTGGTGGCCACCACGGGCGAGAAGCCGGCCGACGACCGGGTCTTCGCCTGGGGCGCCGAGGGCGACCCGGCCACCGAGATCCCGGTCGTCGCCGACGACACCCGGATCGACGTGGTGCACGGCAGCTTTTCGGCCACTCCGGGGATGTACTTCCAGGACCACACGATGGCCGTCACCCTGACCCCGGTGGCGGGCGGCCCGGTCAGCGTCGCCGCCTACGACCTCACCACCGGCAAGCAGCTGTGGAAGGCCCCGACCGCGGAGAAGGGCAAGGTCCGGGCCGTCGGCCTGGACAACGGCGCCCTGCTGCTGGCCGCGGACGAGCGGCTCGGCCAGCCCGCCCGGCTCAGCCGTTTCGCCCTGTCGGGCGGCGACGAGACGGTGGGCGGCAACTTCCCCCAGGGCACCGGGTCCCTGCTGATCGCCGGGCGGGTGCTGATCGGCGGCGGCAAGGTGATCGCCGTTCCCGAGCACTCCTCGACCTTCGGGGTGGCCTCCGCCTACCAGGCCAAGGGTTGATCCCCGCTCCGGCGGCCCTCCCCGGGGTCGCGTAGCCCGGCACCGCCGCCGGCGCGGCGGAGCCGGTGGGCCGGCCGGTCCCCCGATCGGGCCGGCCCACCGACGTCCCACACACCGCCGGTGCCGAGGGCACCGGCGGATCCTCAGGCCGCCGCGGTCATCGACGCGGTCGGCGGCAGCCAGGCGGCCAGCTCGCGGATGTCCGAGCCGCCCAGCCCCAGCGCCAGCATCAGGGTGGCCTGCGGAGTCGGTTCGAAGGGCCTGCGGAGCAGCCGCATCCCCGCCTGCTCCGGCGTCCGGTCCGCCTTGCGCTGGTTGTCCTCCGCACAGGCGGCCACGGTGTTCAGCCAGCTGTCGGCCCCGCCGCGGGACTTCGGCTGCAGGTGGTCGACCGTGGTCGCCCGGCGCCCGCAGTAGGCGCACAGGTGCTGGTCACGGACCAGCACCCCCCGACGCGACCACGGCGCCCGTTGTCGGAACGGCACCCGGACGTACCGCTGGAGCCTGATCACCCGTGGCACCGGAACGCTCACTCCCGTACCGCGGACCGTGCGCAGCGGATGGGCGTGTTCGACGACCGCCTTGTCCTGCAGGACCAGCACCACGGCCCGCTGCAACGACACCGTCGTCAGCGGCTCGTAGCTCGCATTGAGCACCAGCGTGTTGCGCACCTCGGCCACCTCCCTGCGGGCGTGCCAAGGCGGCACGACCGGCTCCTCACACGTCACTGCCGCCGCACGGCGGTGGGACCACTGTGAACGGGCCCGGGGCCGACGAACAACGGAATTTCCGGTGTCGGCCCGGCCGCGCGCGGGGGCCGGACGCCGCCGGGGCGAAAACCCGCCGGCCCCGACCGCGTACCCTCTACAACGCTGGAGCCGTACCGTCCCCGGGCCCGATCGAACTGGGCCCGTCCCGGGGCCGGGCGCCCGATCGAAGGAGAAGCGTGACCGTGACGGACATCGTCGACGAGCTGCGGTGGCGTGGGCTGATCGCCCTGTCAACCGACGAGGACGCACTGCGCAAGGCGTTCGCGGACGGCCCGGTCACGTTCTATTGCGGCTTCGACCCGACGGCCCCGAGCCTGCACCTCGGCAACCTGGTGCAGATCCTCACCATGCGCCGGATCCAGCAGGCCGGGAACCTGCCGCTCGGCCTGGTCGGCGGCGCCACCGGCCTGATCGGCGACCCCAAGCCCACCGCGGAGCGGGTGCTCAACGACCCGGAGACGGTGGCCGCCTGGGTGGACCGCCTGCGTGGCCAGATCTCGCGCTTCCTCGACTTCGACGGGCCGTACGCCGCGCGCATGGTCAACAACCTGGACTGGACCTCCGGGATGTCGGCGATCAGCCTGCTGCGCGACGTCGGCAAGTACTTCCGGGTCAACAACATGATCGCCAAGGAGGCCGTCGCCCGCCGGCTCAACTCCGACGCGGGCATCAGCTACACCGAGTTCAGCTACCAGATCCTTCAGGGGATGGACTACCTGGAGCTCAACCGCCGGCACGGTTGCACCCTGCAGACCGGCGGCAGCGACCAGTGGGGCAACCTCACCGCCGGCACGGACCTGATCCGCAAGGCCGAGGGCAAGTCGGTGCACGCGCTGGCCACCCCGCTGATCGTGAAGGCCGACGGCACCAAGTTCGGAAAGACCGAGAGTGGCACGGTCTGGCTCGACCCCGAGCTCACCACGCCGTACGCCTTCTACCAGTTCTGGCTGAACGCGGACGACCGGGACGTCTCCACCTTCCTGCGGATCTTCAGCTTCCGCTCGAAGGAGGAGATCGAGGAGCTGGAGCGCGAGACCGCCGAGCGGCCGGCCGCCCGCCTCGCCCAGCGTGCGCTGGCCGAGGAGCTGACCTCGCTGGTGCACGGCGCCGACCAGTACGAGCGTGCGGTGGCCGCGTCCAAGGCCCTCTTCGGCCAGGGCGACCTCGCCGACCTGGAGGCCGCCACCCTGGCGGCGGCCCTCGCGGAGGTCCCGAAGGCCGAGGTCACCGAGCTGCTCCCGATCGTCGACCTGCTGGTCGCCGTCGGCCTGGCCCCGAGCCGCTCCGCGGCCCGCCGCACGGTGAAGGAGGGCGGCGCGTACCTCAACAACACCAAGGTGTCGGACGAGGAGGCGGTGCCGGCCGTGGCGGACCTGCTGCACGGCCGCTGGCTGGTGCTGCGGCGCGGAAAGCGCAACCTGGCCGCCGTTGAGTTGACGTCAGAAGGCTGAAAACAGCCGCTCGTTGACCTGCGTCTTTGAGCCCTGGGGGCCGGATCCGGACGGATCCGGCCCCCACGTGTTTGACGCGGCCGGATGCGTGGCCTAGTGTTGGACGAGTCGCCTGAACCGGGCGGGTGAGCGGGTCGGCCCCTGTGGCTGGACCGAACCGACCGGAGCGACCAGCACATCAAGCACGTACCTACTCTTCACTCGGCTCCCATTCATTTGGGTGCGCTTCGGCGTGGCGCCGGGCGAAGAAACGGTGAATTTCGGACCAGTCCGGAAATGCGCTAATGTGGGGGTCGCCGCAGAAAAGCGGACCTGGCTGGCCAGGGTTGGAAAAGTGAAACTCCGGAAAACGGAGCGGAACGGATCTGATAAGCTGGAAACACGAAAGAACGAAGCGCCCGGAGAGTTCACGAGAGTGGCTCGAAGGAAGTGTCCGTTCCTTGAGAACTCAACAGCGTG
>NZ_JBHUSG010000040.1:0-106008 GCF_042673745.1 Kitasatospora sp. NPDC057015 | reverse complement strand
CGATCGAGGCCGGGGATGTCAACATATCTGGCGTTGACTTTTGGCACGCTGTTGAGTTCTCAAGGAACGGACACTTCCTTCGAGCCACTCTCGTGGACTCTCCGGGTGTTTCGTTCTTTCGTGTTCTCAGCTTAGCAGACTCGTTTACTCGGTTTTAACCGGAGTGTTTCGTGCCTGAAACCTGAAGTTCACCATCACCTCGCGGCGACCTGGGCAACGATAGCCCGTCCCGCGCCCAGCACCTAATCGAGCCGCACCGAGTGTCACCCGTACGGGTCAGTATTCAGGTACTCGCCCCTGCTCAGAGCGATGGTCCGCGCTCACCCGGATGCCGTAGAGTGCGGCGCGTCGGGCAAGAGGACTAGACCACTTGCGGTCGCAGAGCGCCTCTCCCGCCGCCCTCCGAACCTCACCCTCCGTGGTGGCGGTCACGAGGAGGCCGGGAGTCAGGGTCAGTCGATCGCGCCCTGGTATGTCACGAGATGCCCGAAGTTGACATGATTTAGGCTTCAGTCGATGTCCTGCCGCTGCCGCGGCCGCACGCGTACTGCGCACTTGGGAGGCTCCACCATGACCACTGTGACGTCGCCGCTGGCCGGCCGCGCCGTCGGGCTCGCCGCCGTGCCCGACCCTGTCTTCTCCGGCGCGATGGTCGGCCCCGGGACCGCCATCGACCCGGTGCGTGAGCCCACCGAGGCGGTGGCTCCGGTGGACGGCCTGGTCGTCTCCATGCACCCGCACGCGTTCGTCGTGATGGACGCGGACGGACACGGCGTGCTGACGCACCTCGGGATCGACACCGTCCAGCTCAACGGCGAGGGGTTCGAACTCCTGGTCAGCAAGGGCGACCAGGTGCGCCGCGGACAGCCGGTCATCAAGTGGAACCCGGCCGCCGTCGAGGCGGCCGGCAAGTCGCCGATCTCGCCGATCGTGGCACTGGAGGCCTCGGCCGACGCGCTCAGCACGGTGGCCGAGAGCGGCGAGGTCGCCATGGGTGCCGACCTCTTCGTCTGGAACTGAGCACGACCGACACGACAGCGGCAGCGCTGCCCCGTCCCCTCGGGTGAGGGAACGGAGCGGCGCTGCCGGGCGCCGGGGGTGACCCGGGAGCCGAACCGACTCGAGAACGACACGCCCCGCCCGGCGGTGAAGGCCGGCCGAGCACGACCGTCCGTACGGACCGGGTGAAAGGAATTTGGACATGGAGCAGACCCTGCGCGGCGTGGGCGTCAGCCACGGAGTCGCCATCGGCCAGGTGCGGCACATGGGAACGGCCGTCCTCGAACCCCCCGCGACCCAGATCCCGACCGAGGACGCGCCGCGGGAGCAGGCCCGGGCGCAGGCCGCCGTGGACGCGGTGGCCGCCGACCTGATCGCCCGGGGCAACCTGGCGGGCGGCGAGGCGCAGGCGGTGCTGGAGGCGCAGGCGCTGATGGCCCAGGACCCGGAGCTGATGGCCGACGTCCAGCGCAGGATCGCCGTGGGCAGCAGTGCCGAGCGCGGCGTCTACGACGCCTTCGCCTCCTACCGGGCGCTGCTGGCCGCCGCCGGTGAGTACCTGGCGGGGCGGGTCGCGGACCTGGACGACGTACGGAACCGGATCGTGGCGCGGCTGCTCGGAGTGCCGATGCCCGGTGTGCCGGACAGTGACGAGCCCTACGTGCTGTTCGCGCGGGACCTGGCGCCGGCGGACACCGCGCTGCTCGACCCCACGCTGGTGCTCGGCTTCGTGACCGAGGAGGGCGGGCCGACCAGCCACAGCGCGATCCTCGCCCGGGCCATGGGAGTGCCCGCGGTGGTGGCCCTGCCCGGCGCGAGCGATGTGGCCGAGGGCGTCGTGGTCGCCGTCGACGGCAGCACGGGTGACGTGCTGGTGGAGCCGACGCAGGAGAAGCAGGACGGGCTGCGCCGGGTGGCGGCCGAGCGCAAGGCCGCGCTCTCCGCGTCCTCCGGGCCGGGGCAGACCTCGGACGGGCACAAGGTGCCGCTGCTGGCGAACGTGGGCGGCCCGGCGGACCTGCCCGCCGCGCTGGAGGCGGGTGCGGAGGGCGTGGGCCTGTTCCGTACCGAGTTCCTGTTCCTCGACGACTCGGCGAAGGCTCCGAGCGAGGAGAAGCAGGTCGAGGCGTACCGCAAGGTGCTGGAGGCGTTCCCCGAGGGCCGGGTCGTCGTCCGGGCGCTGGACGCCGGCGCCGACAAGCCGCTGGACTTCCTGACGCCGGCCGACGAGCCCAACCCCGCGCTGGGCGTCCGGGGTCTGCGGACGCTGCTGGAGCACCCCGAGGTGATGCAGACGCAGCTGCGGGCGCTGGCGAAGGCGGCCGAGGGCCTGCCGGTGCACCTGGAGGTGATGGCCCCGATGGTGGCCGACCGGGTGGACGCCAAGGCCTTCGCGGACGCCTGTCGGGAGGCCGGGCTGCAGGCGAAGTTCGGTGCGATGGTGGAGATCCCGTCGGCCGCGCTGCGGGCACGGTCGATCCTCCAGGAGGTGGAGTTCCTCTCGCTGGGGACCAACGACCTCGCGCAGTACACCTTCGCGGCGGACCGGCAGGTCGGCGCGCTGGCCCGACTGCAGGATCCGTGGCAGCCGGCGCTGCTCGACCTGGTCGCGTTCGCCGCCGAGGCGGCCCGGGCCGCCGGCAAGAGCTGCGGCGTCTGCGGTGAGGCCGCCGCGGATCCGATGCTCGCGTGCGTGCTCACCGGCCTCGGGGTCACCAGCCTGTCCATGGGTGCGGCGTCCATCCCCTACGTCCGCACGGCGCTGGCCCGGTACACCCTGGCCCAGTGCGAGCGCGCGGCCGCGGCGGCCCGGGCCACCGACACCGCCGAGGAGGCGCGCGCCGCCGCGCACCAGGTGCTGTCGGGCGAGTAGCCCTCGGGCCGACGGGCTGTGGCCGACGGGCTGTGATCGTGAGGAGGGGCGCCGTCACCGGCAACGGTGGCGGCGCCCCTCCTCACGTGTCGGCGGTTCAGGAGCGGCGGTCCCGACCGAGCTGCTCGAAGAAGCGCAGGTGGTCGAGGTTGTCCACCGATCCGGGGTTGACGGCGCGCTCCAGGGGGGTGCCGGAGAGCAGGCGCTTCACCGGGACCTCGATCCGCTTGCCGGTGAGGGTGTGCGGCAGGCCGTCGACGGCGATGACCTCGTCCGGGACGTGCCGCGGGGAGAGCTGTTCGCGCAGCGAGGTCCGGATCCGGCCGCGCAGGTCGTCGTCCAGGGCGGCGCCGGGGGCGAGGACCACGAAGAGCGGCATCCAGTAGCCGCCGTCCGCCTCCTCCAGGCCGATGACCAGGGACTCGGCGATCTCGGGGAGTCGCTCGACGACCTCGTAGATGTCGGAGGAGCCCATCCGGACGCCCTGGCGGTTCAGGGTGGAGTCGGAGCGCCCGTGGATGACCACCGTGCCGCGCGAGGTCGCGGTGATCCAGTCGCCGTGGCGCCAGACGCCCGGGTACATGTCGAAGTAGCTGTCGCGGTAGCGCTCGCCGTCCGGGTCGTTCCAGAAGCCGGTGGGCATCGAGGGGAGCGGCTTGGTCACGACCAGCTCGCCCACCTCGTCGGTCTGCGGGCGGCCCCGGACGTCCCAGGACTCGACGGCCGCGCCCAGGCAGGGGGCCTGGATCTCGCCGAGGTGGACCGGGAGGGTGGGGACGCCGCCGACGAAGCAGCTGCAGACGTCGGTGCCGCCGCTGACCGAGGCCAGCCAGACGTCCTCCTTCACCTCCTCGTAGATCCACCGGAAGCCGTCCGGGGGCAGCGGGGAGCCGGTGGTGCCGAGGCAGCGGACGGCGGACAGGTCGAGCTCGCGGCCGGGGTGCAGCCCGGCCTTGCGGCCGGCCATCACGTAGGCGGCGGAGGTGCCGAGGACGGTGGCCCGGGTGCGGGCCGCGATGGACCAGAAGGCGCCGGTGTCCGGGTGGCCGGGACTGCCGTCGTAGGTGACGACCGTGGACCCGACGAGCAGGCCGGCGACGAGGAAGTTCCACATCATCCAGCCGGTGGAGGTGTACCAGAGGAACCGGTCCTCCGGGCCGAGGTCGAGGTGCAGCGCGGCCTGCTTGAGGTGCTCGACCAGGATGCCGCCCTGGCTCTGGACGATGGCCTTGGGCAGCCCGGTGGTGCCGGAGGAGTAGAGGACCCAGAGCGGATGGTCGAACGGGACCTGCTCGAAGACCGGCTCGGCGGGGGCCGCGACCAGGTCGTCCCAGTGCAGGGCGCCCTCGGGGGCCGGGCCGCCGAGCAGCGGGACGTGGACCACGGCGCGCAGGGTCGGGAGCTCGCGGCGCAGCTCGGCGACCACGTCGGTGCGGTCGTGGTCCTTGCCGCCGTAGTGGTAGCCGTCGACGGCGAACAGGACGGTCGGCTCGATCTGCTGGAGGCGGTCGAGAACGCTGCGGGCCCCGAAGTCGGGGGCGCAGGACGTCCAGACGGCGCCGACCGAGGCGGTGGCGAGCAGGGCGACCACGGCCTGCGGGATGTTGGGCAGGTAGGCGCCGACGCGGTCGCCGGGGCCGACGCCCTGGGCGCGCAGCGCCTTGCCGAGCGCGCCGACCTGGGCGCGCAGGTCCGACCAGGTGAGGGTGAGCGGCTGGTCGGTGGTCTCGTCCAGATGGAGGATCGCCGGCTTGTCGGCGTTGGCCTCGTCCTCGCCGAAGCGCAGGGCGTGCTCGGCGTAGTTGAGGCGGGCGCCGGGGAACCAGCGCGCGCCGGGCATCGCCGGGTCGGCGAGGACGGCCTCCGGTGCGGTGGAGAAGCGGACGTCGAACCACTGGGTGACGGCGGTCCAGAAGCGGTCGAGGTCGGCGGTCGACCAGGCGTGCAGGTCGGCGTAGCGGGTGGCGGCCTGCTCGTCGCCCGTGGTGGGGGCGAGCGGGGCGGCGGGGGCGCCGTGGTGTTCGGCGGCCCAGGCCTGGAAGGCGACGATCCGGGTGGCGGCGGCGCTTGCGGGGGTGGGCCGCCAGAGCGGCTGGTCCTGGGGTGGGGTGCTCACGGTGGTGGTCTCCCGGCCGAAGGATGGGGACGGGAGTGCTGGTGGCAGGGCCCGTCCGGGTGGCACTGACGGTGCAGACCCTGCCACGTGATCGTCCCCGGCGCCAGGGCCGGACCGGCGGGTCAGAGGTGGGCGTACTCGCCGGTGAACCAGGAGTTCGAGACCCGGGTGTGGAAGGGGAAGGCGAGCGGGGTGGCGGCGGTGGCGAGCTCCCAGCCCTCGGTCTCGTCGGTGGGTGCGGAGGGCGGGAGGTCCGCGAGGTCGCGCGCGGGCAGCAGGCCGAAGAGGCAGAGGAAGCCCCCGGTTGCGTCCGAGTCGGTGGAGACCAGGGTGATGTCGGAGGCCTCCGCCTCGATGCCGGTCTCCTCGCGCAGCTCTCGGACGCAGGCCTGCTGCCAGCTCTCGCCGAAGTCGATGTAGCCGCCGGGGAAGGCGAGCTCGCCGTAGCCGGGCTCGATGGTGCGACGGATGACGACCAGTTTGCGGTCGCCGTCCGGGAGGTCGACCGGGAGCAGGGTGACCACGACGGGCAGCGGGTTGCGGTAGCTGATCTCGGCGCAGCCCGGGCAGGTGCGGGGCCAGTCCACGGTGCCGGGCGGGTAGGCGGTTCCGCACCAGTGGCAGTGGGAGTGGGGCCCGTACGCGGCCTTGGCCGCCGCCTCGTGAGTGGTCATGGAGTGGATGGTAGCGGCCGGGGTGGGCAGCGCCCGGAGGAGTTTGTGGTCGGCCGTCGGGCCGTAGGACTCCAGGAGGACGGGGGTGCGCAGGGCCTGGGCGATGGCCTCGACCCAGGAGTCGGGGTCGGGGCCCGGATCGGTGAGCCGGCCCGGGCGGGCACGGAACAGGGCTTCGGTGAGCCGGGCCTGGCCGGCGAGGTCGCCGGCCCGGCCGGGGGTGAGGTGGGTCAGCGGGACGCCGTCGAGGTCGTACGACTCGCACAGGCGCAGCGCCGGGTGGCGGGCCGGGGCGTCGAGGTGGGTGAGGGCGAGGGCGTCCGCGCCCCCGGCGGCCGCGAGGGCGTACCGGTGGGCGACCGCGTCGAAGTGGCCGAGGCGGAACGCGCCCTGCCAGGTGCCGGTGGTGTTGTGGGGCTCGGGGACGTCGAGGGCGGCGTCCTCGGTGGGGAGCGGGCCCGGGCCGTGCCGGGTGGTGTAGCTGCGCAGGACGCCGAGGCGCAGGGCCGCGCCGGGCGCGCCGGATTCGGCGAGCAGGGTCTCGGCGTTGGCGAAGGTGGTGGTGGACCAGGTGGTGTGGGGGTGGAAGCCGTGCCACTGGTCGAGCAGGACTCCCTGGGCTCCTTCGAAGACCACCGGGCCGGTGCGCAGCAGCCGGGTGAGGTGGGCGTCGTCGGTGAGACGGACGTGTGCGGCGAAGGCCCGGAAGGCCGGGACGCAGTCGGCCGGCGGCGGGGCCGGGAGGTCGGTGGGGGTGACGCCGAGCTCGGCGGCGAGGTGTTCACGCAGACGGGTGAGTTTGCCGAGCAGCCGGGCCGGGCTGGTGCAGTCGGCGGCGGTCGGGGCGTCCTCGGGGTGCAGCAGGGCGTAGCGGGCGGTCTCGCCGATGCCGAGCCCGCAGGAGCCGTGCCGGTCCGGGCCGCGGCGCTCCTCGCGGAGCCGGTTGGCGGCCGCGTGGTACGGGGTGGTGAGCAGGGCCCGGCGGTCGACGGTGAGCAGGGCGAGCGGGTCGGGGACGCCGATCGCGGCGAGGTGGCGGGCCTCGGCGGCGAGGGCGAGCGGGTCCACCAGCATGAAGCGCGAGAGGTGGGTGGGGACGCCGGCCAGGGTGCCGGAGCCGAACTGGGCGAAGGTGTGGTGGCGGCCGCCCCGGGTGACCACGTTGTGGGCGGCCTGGGCGCCGCCGTTGTGGCGGACGACGGCGTGCACGGGCCGGCTGCCGGGGTGGAGCGGGCCCCGGCAGAGGCGGTCGACGACGGTGCCCTTGCCCGCGTCCCCGAAGCCGAGGTCGCAGACGATGACGTGCTCGGGCGGGTGGTCCCCGGGGTGTCCGGTGGGGCGGAGGCCGCCGGGCAGGAGGTCGCTGATCGGGTCTCCCGTGGTGAGGGGCCGGCGGTCGGGGCGGCGGCCGGCGACGGGTGGTCGGGTGGCGGACCGGCGTACGGCCGGCGGTGGCTTGCCGGCCGTACGCCGGGGGTGGTCGGAGGCTGGTGGGCGCGGTCAGAGGCGGGTGGTGCCGGTGGCGGCGCGGTCGCCCGCGTCGAGCAGCGGGGCGCCGGGTACGGCCGCCTCGGTGCTGCGGCGGGCCAGTCCGCCGAGGGCCCGCCCGACGCTGGCCGCGGAGGCGGAGCCGATGTCGGCGAGGTCGTCCAGTCCCTCCTCCAGGTCGATGGCCTCCTCGCCGAGGCCGACGGTGAGGGCGATGGTCTCGCAGACGGCGTCGAGGTCGTCCAGCTCGATGACGTTCTGGCCGAGGAGCTTGCGCCAGGTGCCCAGGACGTCGGTGCTCCCCGCGTGGGCGGTGCCGGCGGGGAGGATGAAGTAGACGTCGTAGAGGCGGCGGAGCTCGGCGAGGATCGCGGTGATCGGAATGTCCTCGGTGACCTCGTCGCCCAGCACCTCCCGTACCTCGCGGGCCTTGACCTTGCCGTAGGGCTTCTCGTCGCCGATCAGGAAGAGGTAGCCGCGCCGGCCGCGGCGCTCGACGCTGTCGAGGGCGGTGTGCCGGGCCATGGCGTACATGGCGAGCTCGTAGGACTCGGTCATCTGGCCGCCACCGCCGCCCTCCAGCAGGATGTTGCCGAGGTCGTCGTCCATCCGGTTGTCGGACTCGAACTGGCCGAGCTGGAGCGGCACCCGGTCGCAGGTGGCGTCGCCGACGGCGCCGAAGAGTATCTGCGGGTGCTCGGTGTAGCCCTTGCGCAGCAGCAGGCCGAAGAGCTCGGGCAGCTTGGTCTGCAGGACCCGCGGGACGGACTGCATGGAGCCCGTGACGTCGAAGAGGACGGCGATGGGGAGCGAGGCGGGGTGCTCGGTGGAGTCCCGGCTCTCCCTGACCGTGAGGCCCTTGGGGTCGAGGGAGGGGTGGGCCTTCCAGGTGTCGCGGGCACCCCGGGTCGCGCGGTCGCTGTAGTCGAAGGCTCCGGCGCCGGTGGCCGCGCGGTAGTTCGCGGCGGCGTCGTAGACGTTGGTGGACCAGTTTCCACTGCCCATGGCGGTGCTCCTCGGATCGCGGTGGAACGGACGGACGGGACGGACGGGACGGACGGGACGGACGCGTAGGACGGGCGGGATCGACGGGACGGCCGGGTAGGCCGGACGGGCAGGATGGAACGGCGGGGCGGACGGCCCCGCCGTCGGAGCCCGGCGAGCCGGGCCGCTGGAGTCAGGGCGCCGCGGTCGGGCGCGGTGGCAGGTGGAAGGGGCGGAAGGTCCGCGGGCCGTACAGCCGCTCCAGCAGCTCGTCGAGTTCGGCGAGGAGCTTCCAGGCGTCGTGCGGGCTGCGGGCCTCGGCGGGGAGGGTGCAGCCGGCGACGAAGGCGCGCAGGGCCTTCGGGGCCCGCTCCCCCATCAGGTGCTCGACGCAGCGGCTGGCGAGGTGGATGTCGGTGGCCTCGGTGACCGGGCGGCGGGCCGGCACCTCGGGCGGGTACCAGGCGCGGTGACGCTCGACCAGGGCCGGAGCGGGGGCGTGCTCGCCGGTGCCCGCGTAGCACCAGTCGACCAGCACCAGGCCGTGCTGGGCCGGATGGATCAGGACGTGCTCGGGCAGGACGGCGCCGTGCCGGACCCCGGCCCGGTGGGCGTACCCGAGGGCGACCAGCAGGCGGCGCCAGATCCAGGCGACGTCGCGCGGGTCGAGCCCGTCGGGGTAGGCGTGGTGGACGTCGGTGAGCGGGTGGAAGCCGTCCAGCCGCAGCAGGGCGTTGACCCGGCGGGGCTCGGCCGCGGGATCGGCCTCGTCATGGTGTCGGAAGCTCTCCAGCAGGACGGGGGCGTAGGCGTGGTGGCGGCGGTCGCCGTGGGTGGTGAGGCGGGTGAGGGCGGCGGCCTCACGCTCCATCAGGTCGTTGTCGGCGGCGGCTCTGGGGATCTTGAGGACGGCGTCCACCGCAGGGCCGCGGTAGGCCGGCCGGGGCTCGCAGCGGGCCGCGCGCAGGACGGCGATGTCACCCGCGGCCACGGCGGCGCCGAGCCGGTAGAGGTGGCGGCCGGTGCTGAGGACCGGCTCGGTGGTGGGCGGGCCGCCCCCCTGGTGCAGCTGCCAGAGCAGGGCGAGGGCGGCGAAGGCGGCTCCCGCCTCGTCACGGTGTGCCGCGGGCGCGGTGTCCGGGTGCAGCAGGCGTGCCAGGCGGCGGTAGCGGCGGGCAGCCGCCGTCTGGTCGGCGGGGAAGAGGTCGTCCGGACCGCGGGCCGCCGTGACCGCGACCAGCGCCTCGGCGAAGGTGCCCGGACGGGCCGTGCCCGGGCCGCTCACCGGATCTCGTCCTCGTGGGCGGGGCGGAGCAGTGCGGGGTGCAGGAGCGCCGCGTCCCCCGATCGGTAGTTGCGGGCGCGCGGACCACCACGGGTGCCGCCGCGCTCGGCGGTGGTGCCGGTGCTCTCGACGAACCCGGGGACCGAGAGCACCTTGCGGTGGAAGTTCCCGGGGTGGAGCTTCTCGTCCCAGACCGCCTCGTAGACGGCGCGCAGCTCGGGGATGGTGAAGTCGTGCCGGAGGAAGGCGGTGGCGAGCGGGCTGTACTCGATCTTGGCCCGGGCGCGGTCCAGGCCGTCCGCGAGGATGGTGGCGTGATCGAAGGCGAGCGGCGTGCCGGCGCTCGGCTGCTCGGGCCACGGGCCGGCGTCGGCGGGCTCGGTGGCAGCAGCGCTCGCGGCGGCAGTGGTGCCGTCGGCGGGATCGGTCGTGCCTCGGTTGCCGGCACGCCCGACGAATCCACCCCCGTGGGCCTCGTCGGGCGCGCCGGCCGTCCGGTGTCCGGCGCGGGGCCGGAGGTCGAGGGAGGCGACCGGGTGCCAGGCGGCGGCCGCCGCGTCCGTACCGGCCTGCGGGTCGGGCAGGTCGGGCGCGAAGGCCAGGTAGGCGACCGAGACCACGTGCATCCTCGGGTCGCGGTCCGGGGCGCCGTAGCTGCCGAGCTGCTCCAGGTGCACCCGGGAGAGTGCGGCCTCCGCGTCGGCGGTGCCCAGCAGGCCCGTCTCCTCGGCCAGCTCACGGGCGGCGGCCTGTGCGAGCCCCTCCTGCCCGGCTCGCAGGAACCCGCCCGGCAGTGCCCAGTACCCCTGGTACGGCGGAGCGGCGCGCTCGACCAGCAGGACGTGCAGGCTGCCCCGGCGCATGGTGAGCGCGACCACGTCCACCGTGACCGCGACCGGCGTGTAGGCGTGCGGATCGTAGGAGGCGAGCCACTCCTGCTCGGTCGCCCGGTCGTACGGCTGCTGCTCCGGCACGGCCCGCTCCTCTCCTCAGGGGTGGGCCTCTCGGCTCCGCCCGGCACGCCTCGACCCGAGTCATTCTCGGACTGAGAACAACGTAGCGCACGCCTCCGACATCGGGCCAGTGGTTTTCCGCCGCCCCCGGCCGCGGGCACCGCGGTGCACGCCGGGCGGCGTCGTAGAGTGCCGGAACGGGCCCCGCGCGGCGCCCGGCACGGGACCCGCGCCGTACCGGGTCCGGCAGGGCGGGACGGAACAGGGCCGGCCACGACGGGACGGGCCGCGAGGCCGGCACCGGCGCCACGCACCACCCGATCGCGCACCACCCGATCGCGTACCGCCCCTTCGAGGAGGAACCCGTGTCCGAGGAGGAACCCGTGCCGGCCGCCGATCCCCCCGGCCGCCCTTCCGGCTTCGCCGAAGCGCTGACGGCCGGCCCGCTGGTTCTCGACGGCGGCATGTCCAACCAGCTCGCCGACGCCGGTCACGACCTCGCGGACGCGCTCTGGTCGGCCCGGCTGCTCGCGGACGACCCCGAGGCGATCGTCCGGGCGCACCAGGCGTACTTCGAGGCCGGCGCGGTCGTCGCGATCACCGCCGGGTACCAGGCGAGCTTCGAGGGGTTCGCCCGGCGCGGCATCGACCGGGCGGGGACGGAGCGGCTGCTGCGGCTGAGCGTCGAGCTGGCGCGGGAGGCCGCCCGCCGGACCGAGACGGCACGGCGCACCGAGAGGGCGCGGCGTGCCGGGGCGGCGGGGGAGCCCACGGCGGCCCACCGGGTGGGGGCGCCCCCGCGGGCGAGGGCCACCGGGCCGCTCTGGGTGGCCGCCTCGGTCGGCCCGTACGGGGCGGTGCTCGCCGACGGCTCCGAGTACCGGGGCCGGTACGGCCTCGACGCCGCCGCACTGGAGGCCTTCCACCGCCCCCGGCTGGAGGTGCTGGCCGAGGCCGGCCCGGACGTGCTGGCGCTGGAGACGATCCCGGACACCGACGAGGCCCGGGCGCTGCTGCGGGCCGTCCGGGGGCTGGGCGTGCCCGCCTGGCTCTCGTACAGCGTCGCGGGCGACCGGACCAGGGCCGGGCAGCCGCTGGCGGAGGCCTTCGCGCTCGCGGCCGACGCGCCGGAGGTGGTCGCGGTCGGCGTGAACTGCTGCTCGCCGGCGGACGCCGACGCCGCGGTGGCCCTCGCGGCCCGGATCACCGGCAAGCCCGTGGTGGTCTACCCCAACAGCGGCGAGCGGTGGGATCCGACGGCCCGGAACTGGCGCGGCGAGCCCACCTTCGGCGGGTCCGGCGCGGCCTCCCGGGGGCGGGGCGGGAGCCGGGCCGACGCGCGGGGCCGGGTGGCCGGGTGGCTCGCCGACGGCGCGCGGCTGGTCGGCGGCTGCTGCCGGGTCGGGCCGCGCGAGATCGCCGAGCTGGCCGACGAGGTCGCCCTGATCGCCGGCCGCGAGACCGACGGCCCGGCCGCCCGACGGGACCGGCGCGGGCCGGAGTAGGAGCACGGGGGAACCGGCGGAGGCCCGCGGCCGGACCCGCCCACCGCACGGACGGCCCGGGATCGCGCGCCCGATCCCGACCGACCGGGATCGCGCACGTCCGACCGCGGCCCCGCCGGCCCCGTCCCGCACCCGCGACGCCGGGGGTGCGCGCACCCCCGGGGAGGCGCCGGGCGGACCGTCCGACGACGGGGAAGGTGCACATCACCGCTCCGGCCTGGCAGACTCTTGCCGTTACCACTGCGGTCGACAATGTCGACCGCCTGTCCGTGGAGGTACTGAATGCCCGGCCCGATCCAGTCGCTCTCCCGGGCCGCCGCGATCATGCGCCTGCTGGCCGGCGGCGAGCGCCGCCTGGGGCTCTCCGAGGTCGCGACGGCCCTGGACCTCGCCAAGGGCACGGCGCACGGCATCCTGCGCACGCTCCAGCAGGAGGGTTTCGTCGAGCAGGACCCGGAGAGCGGCAAGTACCAACTGGGCGCCGAACTGCTGCGGCTGGGCCAGAGCTACCTGGACGTCCACGAGCTGCGGGCCCGCGCCCTGGTCTGGGCGGACGACCTCGCCAGAGCGGCCGGCGAGACGGTCTACCTCGGCGTCCTCCACCAGCGGGGCGTACTGATCGTGCATCACGTCTTCCGCCCCGACGACACCCGCCAGGTGCTGGAGGTGGGCTCGATGCAGCCGCTGCACAGCACCGCACTGGGCAAGGTGCTGTTGGCGTACGACCCGGTGGCGCGCGGCGAACTGGGCGAGGAGCCGCTGGAGTCGTACACCGCGCGCACCCTCACCCACCTCGCGGACGTGGACACCGAGGCGGCGCTGACCCGTGAGCGCGGCTGGGCGGACGCGGTCGAGGAGACCTGGGAGGGCGTCGCCTCGATCGGCGCGCTGATCCAGGACCGCCGCCGCAACCCGGTCGGCGCGGTGTGCATCAGCGGCGCGGTGGAGCGGGTCTGCGAGGACGGCTTCGTCCGGCCCTCGCTGGTGGCCTCGGTGCGCAGCGCCGCCCGGGCGATCTCGCGGGACCTCGGCGCCGGGCGGTTCTGAGCCGGACCGCCCGCGCGGGACCGCCGGACCGCCTCGTCACCCGGCCTTCCCCGCGGCGCCTCGCCGCGCCCTGCGCTGCGCCGATCTCCGCCGCCACGGCCTGCGCCGCCCTGCCCTGGCGCTGCCCTGCCCTGCGCTGCCCTGCCCTGGCGCTGATCTCAGCCGCCCGCAGCACCGGAGCCGCCCCGCACTGCCCCGCGACGCCCGGTTGCGCGCCGGGCGGCCGGCCCGGGCCCGCCGCCGCCGCGCGCCGCAGTGCTCCTGAGCCACACCCGCCACAGGGCCCCTTCCAGCGGAAACACGATCGCCGTACGGGCCGGCCCGGACCCACCCGCACCCTGGCGTTTTGTCAGCTTTTGGGGCCATACGAGTGTTAGCTTCGCCGAAGGTTCCTGATCGCCGAGAGTCCTGGGTCACAGGTGTGTCACCTGGCCTTGACGCGAACCCGAACAGGGAGGGAAGCTTCCGCATGACGGTCGACATTGTCGAACGGTGGCCGCAGCAACGCGACCACCACCATCAGGCCGCGACCCTGGGACGGGAAGCGGCCACACACGGTGACCCACCACCGTGCCTCTCCCCCACCTGCTCCGGGCCTTACGGACAAAGGAGTCTTTGTGTCCGCGTTCTCCAACGGCGACATCTTCGTCGGCGAAACCCTCGGCACCGCCGCCCTGATACTCCTCGGCGGTGGCGTCTGCGCCGCCGTCACGCTCAAGAAGTCGAAGGCCATCAACGCCGGCTGGCTCGCGATCACCTTCGGCTGGGGCTTCGCGGTGATGATCGCCGCCTACATGTCCGCCCCGAAGTCCGGTGCCCACCTGAACCCGGCCGTCACCCTGGCCATCGCCGTCGACACCGGCGAGTGGAGCAAGGTGCCGCTCTACCTCGGCTCCCAGCTGCTCGGCGCGATGATCGGCGCCGTCCTGGTCTGGGCCACCTACCTCGGCCAGTTCCAGGCCAACGAGGAGCCGACCCTGGGCATCTTCTCGACCGGTCCCGAGATCCGGAACCCGATCCAGAACCTGCTCACCGAGATCATCGCCACCATGGTGCTCTGCCTGGCGATCCTCACCCAGGGCCTCACCAAGGGCCTCGGCCTGTCCGGCACCGGAATCCTCATCGTCGCCTTCACGGTCGTCGGCATCGGGCTCTCGCTCGGCGGCCCGACCGGCTACGCCATCAATCCGGTCCGCGACCTCGGTCCGCGCATCGTGCACTCGCTGCTGCCGATCCCGAACAAGGGCGGCTCCGACTGGAGCTACGCCTGGATCCCGGTCGCCGGTCCCGTCATCGGCGGTCTGCTGGCCGGCGTGCTCTTCAACGTCGCGTTCTGATCCACCCACCTGGTTTGCCTGCCGCGTCCCCCCGGGGACTGAGACAGCGTCAGGCAAACCGGTAGTCCCGACCCCCAATCCCCCTCCTCAGAGCCGAGGCCCCAGACATGACCACAGCTCCCGTCTCCAAGACCGGCAGCTACATCGCCGCGATCGACCAGGGCACCACCTCCAGCCGGTGCATCATCTTCGGCGCGGACGGCCGCATCGTCGCCGTCGACCAGCAGGAGCACCGGCAGATCTTCCCCCAGCCGGGCTGGGTCGAGCACGACGCCGCCGAGATCTGGACCCGCGTCCAGTCCGTGGTCCGCGGCGCTCTGGAGAAGGCCGGCCTGACCAAGGACGACATCCGCGCGATCGGCATCACCAACCAGCGCGAGACCACCGTCCTGTGGGACAAGAACACCGGCGAGCCCGTCCACAACGCGCTGGTCTGGCAGGACACCCGCACCGAGGCGCTCTGCCGCGAGCTCGGCCGCAACGTCGGCCAGGACCGCTTCCGGCGCGAGACCGGCCTCCCGCTGGCCAGCTACTTCGCCGGCCCGAAGATCCGCTGGCTGCTGGACAACGTCGAGGGCCTGCGCGAGCGCGCCGAGGCCGGCGACATCCTGTTCGGCACCATGGACACCTGGGTGATCTGGAACCTCACCGGCGGCGTCGACGGCGGCCACCACATCACCGACGTCACCAACGCCTCGCGCACCATGCTGATGAACCTCGCCACCCTGGCGTGGGACGAGAAGATCGCCGAGTCGATGGGCGTGCCGCTCACCGTCCTGCCGGAGATCCGCTCCTCCGCCGAGGTGTACGGCACCGCGGTCGGCGACCTGGAGGGCGTGCCCGTCGCCTCCGCGCTCGGCGACCAGCAGGCGGCGCTGTTCGGCCAGACCTGCTTCGACGAGGGCGAGGCGAAGAGCACCTACGGCACCGGCACCTTCCTGCTGCTGAACACCGGCGAGAAGATCGTCAACTCCTACCACGGCCTGCTGACCACCGTCGGCTACCGGATCGGCGACCAGGCCCCGGTCTACGCCCTGGAAGGCTCGATCGCCGTCACCGGCTCGCTGGTGCAGTGGCTGCGCGACCAGCTCGGCATCATCTCGACGGCTGCCGAGATCGAGACCCTCGCCAACACCGTCGATGACAACGGCGGCGCCTACTTCGTGCCCGCCTTCTCCGGCCTGTTCGCCCCGTACTGGCGCTCCGACGCCCGCGGTGTGATCGCCGGCCTCACCCGGTACGTGACCAAGGGCCACCTGGCCCGCGCCGTGCTGGAGGCCACCGCCTGGCAGACCCGCGAGGTCGTCGACGCCATGCAGAAGGACTCCGGCGTCGAGCTGACGGCGCTCAAGGTCGACGGCGGGATGACCTCCAACAACCTGCTGATGCAGAACATCGCCGACGTCCTGGACGCCCCGGTCGAGCGCCCCTACGTGGCCGAGACCACCGCGCTCGGCGCCGCCTACGCGGCCGGCCTCGCCGTCGGGTTCTGGCCCGACCTGGACACCCTGCGGGCCAACTGGCACCGCGCCGCCGAGTGGACTCCCCGGATGGACGAGGCCACCCGGGAGCGTGAGTACAAGAAGTGGCTCAAGGCCGTGGAGCGCACCATGGGCTGGGTGGAGGAGGACGACGAGAGCTGACCGCCGAGCCGGTCGGGGCCGCCCAGGCCCCGACCGGCCCCTGCTGTTCCCGGGCCGTCACCGGCCCCTGCTGTTCCCGGGCCGTCACAGGCCCCTGCTGTTCCCGGGCCACGACCAGGGCCCGCCCGACCTCCCCGCGAGGCCGGACCGCACACCGAGAGGAGAAACGGCGCGCCGCCCGCACCGGACGCCGTAACAAACACCATGGCTACCATCCCGACCCTGGGTGCCGAGCGCACCGCCGGCCACACCGCCTCCCGCGCCGAGACCCGCGAGCTGCTGGGCAAGGCCACCTACGACCTGCTGGTGATCGGGGGCGGCATCCTCGGCACCGCGGTCGCGTGGACCGCCTCCCAGGCCGGTCTGAAGGTCGCCATGGTCGACGCCGGCGACTTCGCCGGCGCCACCTCCAGTGCCTCCTCCAAGCTCGTCCACGGCGGCCTGCGCTACCTGCAGACCGGCGCGGTCAAGCTCGTCGCCGAGAACCACAAGGAGCGCCGGGTCCTCGCCACCGACGTGGCCCCGCACCTGGTCAACCCGCTGACCTTCTTCGTCCCGGTCTACAAGGGCGGCCCGCACGGCGCCACCAAGCTCGGCGCCGGCGTCTTCCTCTACTCCGCGCTGTCCGCGTTCCGCGACGGCATGGGCCGGGTCTCCACCGCCGCGCACGCCGCCCAGCAGGTGCCCGCGCTGCGCACCGAGGGCCTGCGCTCGGTCGCCGTCTACGGCGACCACCAGATGAACGACTCGCGGGTCGCCGTGATGACCGTCCGGGCCGCCGTCGACGCCGGCGCCGTGGTGCTCAACCACGCCGAGGTCACCGGCCTGCGCTTCACCGGCGGCCGGGTCACCGGCGCCGAGCTGAAGGACCGCCTGGACGGCACCGAGTTCGGCGTCAGCGCCCGGCTGGTGCTCAACGCCACCGGTCCGTGGGTCGACCACCTGCGCAAGATGGAGGACGCCGGTTCCGCCCCCAGCATCCGGCTCTCCAAGGGCGCGCACGTCGTCGTCAAGCGCCGCTCGCCGTGGCGCGCCGCGCTCACCATCCCGATCGACAAGTACCGCGTCTCCTTCGCCATCCCGTGGGAGGACCACGTCCTGCTCGGCACCACGGACGAGGAGTACACCGGCGACCCGCAGGACGTCCGCGCCACCGAGGCCGACATCGACCAGATCATGGGCGAGGCCGGCCACGCGATCCGCGACGAGCACCTCGACCGCAGCCTGATCACCTACGCCTTCGCCGGCCTGCGGGTGCTGCCCGGCGGCCCGGGTGACACCTCCGCCGCCAAGCGCGAGACCGTGGTCACCGAGGGCCGGGGCGGCATGCTCTCCGTCGCCGGCGGCAAGTGGACCACCTACCGGCACATCGGCCGCACCGTGCTGGAGAAGCTCGCGCACGTCCCCGGCACCACGCTCGGCGAGGACATGTCGCCGATCGCCCCCACCGTCCCGCTGCCCGGCGTCGGCGCCCCGAACGCCGTCGCGCACCGCCTGCTGATCGACCGTGAGCCCGGCTCCCGGATGGAGCCGCTGGTCGCCAGGCACCTGGCCAGCCACTACGGCACGCTCTCCTTCGACATCGCCCGCATGATCGACGAGAACCCCGAGCTGGGCCGGCCGATCCACCCGGACGGCCCGGACGTCTGGGCCCAGGTCGCGTACGCCGCGGACAACGAGTGGGCGTACACCACGGACGACGTGCTGCGCCGCCGCACCACGATGACCGTGCGCGGGCTCGACACGCCGGAGATCAAGCAGGAGGTCGAGGCCTTCCTCGCGAAGCGCGGCGAGAAGTAGCAGCGCGGCCGCGCGTAGCGCGAAGCCGTAGCCGCAAGCCGTAGCCGCAAGCCGTAGCGAGAGGCCGGCGGCGGCAGGTACGGCGCCGAGCAGGGCGGGCACCCCGGGGAAGGGGGTGCCCGCCCTTCGTGCTCCCGGCCCCGGCCCGCCCGAGCGGTGAGGCTCCGGTGGGCGCCGATCACCTGCCGGCCGACCCGTCAGGCGGGCACGTCCCGACCCCGATCGCGGACCGGGCCGTCGGCGAGGCCGGGCAGGTGGGCGTCGGCGGGGGGACGTCCGGGCCCACCGGCGTCCGGGCGGTCGGCCGGCAGGTGTCGGACGGACGGGACGCAGAGCAGCGCGAGGGCGGCGGGGACGCCGAGCACCGTCATCGCGTACAGGGTGGGCCGGAGGCCGAGGGCGGCGGAGACCGGGCCGGCCAGCACGAGCCCGAGCGGCATGAGACCGGCCGAGAGCAGGTGGTCGTAGGAGCTCACCCGGGAGAGGGAGTCCTCCGGGACGTGCGTCTGCAGCGAGGTCTCCCAGAGGACGAAGAAGAGCGACACGCCCACCCCGGTGACCGCTTCGAGGGCGGCGATCAGGACGACCGGGCCGCCGGAGCCGATGATCAACGCCTGACAGGAGGCCACCGCCAGCGCGACCGCCGCCAGCGCCATCGGGCGGGCCGGTCGCAGGCGGTACGCGCAGACGTCGCCGAGGACGGCGCCGGCGCCGAAGGCCGCCGTCACCACCGACCAGCTCGCGGCGCCGTCCCACTCGCGGTCCGCGATGACGGGCCCGAGGACGAACACCGACGGCAGCACCACCACGTGGTACACCGCCATCGCCGCCATCCCGGACCAGATCCAGGTCCGCGACCGCACCTGCGCCCAGCCGGCCCGCAGTTCGCCGAGGAAGGTGTCGCCCGCGCCGCCCGGAGCCGCCTTCTCCCGCGGACGCAGCCGGAGCAGGAAGGCCGCACTGGCCGCGAAGGTCAGGGCGTCGAAGGCCAGCGCACCGCCAGGGCCCGCCAGCGCCACCAGGACGCCGGCCAGGGCCGGCCCGACCACCAGGCCCGCGGACTGCAGGAGACCGCGCAGCGCGTTGGCCTCGCGCAGCCGCTCGGGCGCCACGACCAGTGGGAGCAGCCCGGTGGAGGCCGGCATGAAGAACGCGTCGGCCGTGCCGAACAGCAGCATCAACAGGGCCAGTTCCGGAACCCCCGCGACACCGGCCAGCAGCAGCGCGGCCGCCGTACCCTGCACCGCGAACCGCGCGAGGTCGGAGGCGAGCATGATCCGGTGGCGCGGGAGGCGGTCCGCCCACACCCCGCCCACCAGGGTGAAGACCAGCATGGGGACGAGCGCAGCCGCCGCCACCAGACCGACGTCGGAGGCGGAGCCGCCGACGTGGAGCACCGCGAAGGGCACCGCGACGAAGGACACCCGGTCCCCCAGCACGGAGAGGGACTGGCCGGCGAACAGACGGGCGAACTGCGGTTCCTCGCGCAGGACCGCGGGGATCAGGGCCTTCATGGTGAACCGATCGGCAGGGTGGACTGGAGGCAGCCCGATGCTAGACAGCCCGCCGCCTGCTGTCGCCCGAGTTTGCCCGGGCCCGCGCCGCCCCGCAGGCCGTCCCCGGGCACCACCCGGCCGTCCCCGGCCGTCCCCGGATACCGCCCGACCGTCCACCGGGCGCCGCCCGGCCGGGAACGGCGGAGGGGCGGCACCCGGGCACCGGGTACCGCCCCTCCTCACGCCGTGCGCCGTACGGCCCGCCGGCCCCGGACCGCCAAGACGGCTAGATCACCAGGCTGAGCGGCAGGATCAGCGCGATGGCGACGACCGAGATCACGGTCTCCATCACCGACCAGGACTTCAGCGTCTGGCCGACGCTCATCCCGAAGTACTCCTTGACCAGCCAGAACCCGGCGTCGTTGACGTGCGAGAAGAACAGCGAGCCGGCGCCGATCGCCAGCACGAGCAGCGAGGCGTGGGTGGTCGACATCTCGGCGGCCAGCGGGGCCACGATGCCGGCCGCGGTGATGGTGGCGACGGTGGCGGACCCGGTGGCCAGCCGGATCAGGACGGCGATCAGCCAGCCGAGCAGGAGGGCCGAGATGTGCCACTTGCCGGACCACTCGCTGACCGCGTTGCCGACGCCGACGTCGATCAGGGTCTGCTTGAAGCCGCCGCCCGCGCCGACGATGAAGACGATGCCGGCGATCGGGCCGAGCGACTTCTCGACCGTGGTCGAGATCCGGGCCTTGCTGAAGCCGGCCGCCCGGCCGAGCGTCAGCATGCCGAGCAGCACGGCGGCGAGCAGGGCGATCAGCGGCGAACCGATGAAGTCGAAGACCCGCTGCGGCATCGCCTTGGGGTCGTCGACCACCACGTCGACCAGCGCCTTGCCGAGCATCAGGATGACCGGGAGCAGGATCGTCACCAGCACGGCGCCGAAGCTCGGGGTGTGCTCCCGCTTCTCGCTCTCCTCGGTCGCGGTCGGGGCGACCGTCTCGGGGATGCTCAGCGGGCCCACCCAGCGCTCGGCGACCCGGGCGAACAGGGGGCCGGCCACGATCAGGGTCGGGACGGCGATCAGCAGGCCGAGGGCGAGGGTCACGCCGAGGTCCGCCTTCAGGGCGTCGACGGCGACCAGCGGGCCCGGGTGCGGCGGCACCAGGCCGTGCAGCACCGACAGACCGGCCAGCGCAGGGATGCCGACCCGCATCAGGGGCAGGTTCCCGCGCCGGGCGACCAGCAGCACGATCGGGATCAGCAGCACCACCCCGACCTCGAAGAACAGCGGCAGGCCGAGGACGGCGGCGATCAGCGCCATCGCCCACGGCAGGGCCCGGCGGCCGGTGCGCGCCAGCACGGTGTCGGCGATGATGTTCGCCCCGCCGGAGTCCGCGAGCAGCTTGCCGAGCATCGCGCCGAGGCCGATCAGCAGGCCGACGCCGGCGACGGTGGCGCCGAACCCGGTGACGAAGCTGGTCAGCAGCTTGTCGAACGGGGCGCCCGCGACCACGGCGAGCAGGGCGGAGCCGAGCGTGAGGGCGAGGAAGGGGTGCAGCTTCAGCCTGGTGATCAGCACCACGATGGCGCCGATGCTGAGCAGTACCGCCAGCAGCAGTCTGGAGTCGCTGGCGGTGTGCGGGAGCGCCGTCGGCGCGGCCGCGAGCAGGGTGGGGGTCACGCGAGGTCTCCATTGACGGGCCGCAGGAGCTCCACGGCCATCTCGACGAGTTCTTCGGGGGCAGGACCGACGTCCAGGACGGCGCCGCGCTCGTCACTCCGGAGGGGTTCCAGGGCGGCGTACTGGGATCCGAGCAGGGAGGCCGGCATGAAGTGGCCGGTGCGGTGGGCGAGTCGGTCCCCGACCAGCTCGTGGCCGCCGCTGAGGTGCAGGAAGAAGGCACCCGGGCAGCTCGCGCGCAGGGTGTCGCGGTAGCGCCGCTTCAGTGCCGAGCAGGTCACCACTCCCCCCGTCCCGGCCGCGGCGCGCTCGCCGAGCCAGCCGCCCAGGGCGCGGAGCCAGGGGGCCCGGTCCGAGTCGTCCAGGGGGGTGCCGGCCGACATCTTGGCGATGTTCGCGGGCGGGTGGAAGTCGTCCGCCTCCGCGTACGGCAGCGCCAGGCGCTCCGCGAGCAGGCGGGCGACGGTGGTCTTGCCGACGCCGGAGACGCCCATCACCACGATGGTGGGCGGCTGGTTCTCGACACTGAGAGCCATGGGTGGTGCTCCTTCTCTGCCAGGCCACGGATGCCTGCGGGCGATGCCAGGGCCTGCGGTCGCTGGCAACTATCTCCCCAAAGGTATGACTTATTCAAGGCGGCGAAACCAAATCGTCATACTTTTATGCCGGGGCTCGTCGACGCGGACCGGCGGCCGGGCACACCGACCGGGCACACCGACCGGGCACAGCGACCGGGCACAGCGACCGGGCGCACCGACCGGACACCGCGACAGGGCGCCGCTGCCCGCCGCACGGCCGCGGGCCGGGTTCCACGGGTGGGGCGGGACGGGGCCGGACCGGGTGCGGCGTCTAGGCTGGGCGGATGGACATCCAGGGCCTGCCCGGCCGACTTCTCGCTGAGCTCGGACCGGCCATCGCCTCCGGGGAGATCCCCGAGGGTGCGGTACTGCGGGGCGAGGAGCTGGAGGATCGCTTCGGGGTGTCCAGGACGGTGGTCCGGGAGGCCGTCCGCATCCTGGAGTCGATGCGGATGGTGGAGTCCCGCCGACGGGTGGGCATCACCGTCCAGCCCAGGTCCGACTGGGACGTCTTCGATCCGCTGGTGATCCGCTGGCGGCTGGCCGGCGCGGACCGCCCGGCGCAGCTGCGCTCGCTGGGCTCGCTGCGGGTGGCGGTCGAACCCGCCGCGGCGGCGCTGGCGGCCACCCACGCGACCGACGACGACCGCCGCGCGCTGAGCGCCCTCGCCGTCGAACTCACCGTCACCGCCCGGGCCGCCGACCTGGAGACCTTCCTGCAGCACGACATCGCCTTCCACGCGACCGTCCTGAAGGCGTCCGGGAACGAGATGTTCGCCCACCTCGGCGACACCGTCGGCGCGGTGCTGACCGGGCGGACGGAGTACCATCTGATGCCGCATCAGCCCGAGTCGTACGCGATCCGGCTGCACCGCGAGGTGGCGGAGGCGATCTGCGCGGGCGATCCCGAGCGGGCCGAGCAGGCCATGCGGACGATCGTCACCGGGGCGCTCGCGGAGCTCGACAAGCAGCTGACCTGAGTCGGCCGCCTCCGCGGGGCGGAGCATCCCCGCACATCGGCGGGCAGATCGTCCGAATCCCCGGCAGACCGGGGGAATTGGACGCATACTTCCGGTTACCCGGGGCAGGGTGGAGCGTACGGGCGCAAGGTGCGCCCCGGCGCACGCCGTCCTGTTTCCCTTCCGGGGGTCGCCGATGCCAGCCACCCGCCGCCGCCTGCCCGACGAGGTGCGCTCCGCCGCCGTACGGGCGGTCGTCTGCCTGGCCTGCACGCTGGTCGGCGTGATCGTCGCGGTGCTCGCCTCCTACGCCGGCAGCGGTGCGCTGACACCCGCCCTGATGGCGATGGGGCTCGGAGTGTTCGGAACGGCCTGGTGCCTGCTGGAGATCCTGGTCAACCGTCAGATCGCGGCCCAGCGGGCCCGCGGCCCGCACGCGAACTCGCCGATGTCCGGAAGCCGCACGCCCCGCGGCCGCGACGCCGCCGGGGCCGGACCGGTCGGGTCCGACCCCGGCGGGCAGCCGAGGCGCGGCGCACCCGGCACCGTCCCCGGGCCGGCCGCGCCGACGGGCCGTCAGCCGCGGCTGCCGACCGCGTAGCCGTACTGCACGGGCCAGCGGCGGTCGGCGCCGAGCTCGCGGGCGGCCTGCTGCGGCCAGTGCGGGTTGCGGAGCAGCTCGCGGCCGAGCAGGACGGCGTCCGCGCTGCCGTCCGCGACGATCCGCTCGGCCTGGGCGGGCTCGGTGATCAGGCCGACCGCGGCCGTGGGCAGGCCGGTGGCCGCCCGGACCTGCTCGGCGAAGGGCACCTGGAAGCCGGGGGCGACCGGGATGACGGCGTCCTTCGCGGTGCCGCCGGTGGAGACGTCGACCAGGTCGACGCCGGCGTCCTTCAGCAGCTTGGCCAGCAGGACGGTCTCCTCGGGGGTCCAGCTCTCCTGGCCGTCCAGCCAGTCGGTGGCCGAGACCCGGAAGAGCAGCGGGAGGTCCTCGGGCCAGACCGCGCGGACGGCGGCGACCACCTCCAGTGCGAACCGGGTGCGGTTGGCGAAGGAGCCGCCGTACTCGTCGGTGCGGTGGTTGGCGACCGGGGACAGGAAGGCGTGCACCAGGTAGCCGTGGGCGCCGTGGACCTCGACCGCCTTGAACCCCGCGGCCAGGGCGCGCTCGGCGGCGGCGGCGAAGGAGCGGACGATGCCCTTGATCTCGTCGACCGTCAGCTCCAGCGGCTGCGGGTTGTCGCCGAACGGCACGGTGGACGGGCCGCTCGGCTGCCAGCCGAGCTCGCCCGCCGGGACGGGGGCGCCGCCGAGCCACGGCCGGTCGGTGGACGCCTTGCGCCCGGCGTGGCCGAGCTGGATGGCCGGGACGGCGCCGAGCTGCTCGACCAGTGCGGCGATCCGCGCCAGACTCTCCTGCTGGCGCTCGTTCCACAGACCGAGGTCGTAGGGGGAGATCCGCCCCTCGGGGCTGACGGCCGTCGCCTCGACCATGACCAGGCCGGCGCCGCCGGCGGCCCGGGCGGCGAGGTGGGCGAGGTGGAAGTCGGTGGCCACACCCGCCTCGGGGCCCTGCGGCTGGGCCGAGTAGGTGCACATCGGGGCCATCCAGACCCGGTTGGGCACGGTGACCGAACGCAGGGTGATCGGCTCGAACAGGGCGGACACGGGCGACTCCTTCGACGTAACGGCCGGCCTCGGGGCACCGGACATCGTTGTACGAGGTTCACCGTACTACGAGAAATGTCGAACTACGAAAGTCGTCGTACGATGGCCGCATGACCGGAGGAACCGAGCTGCCGACCGAAGAACGGCCCGCCCCCGCACCGACGACGGAGACCACCGCTCCCGTACCGACAGCGGGTACCGCTGTCGCCGCCCAGCCGGCGGCCCTGCCCGAGCCGGCGCTCGACGCGATCCGGCTGGAGGCCGTCCTGCACGCCCTCGCCGACCCGGTACGGCTGCGGATCGTCGGCGAACTCGCCGCCGGCCACAGCGAGATGTCCTGCATCGCCTTCAGCCTGCCGGTCACCAAGTCCACCAGCACGCACCACTTCCGGGTGCTGCGCGAGGCCGGGGTGATCCGCCAGCACCGGCGCGGAACCTCACGGATGAGCACCCTGCGGCGGGAGGACCTCGCCGCGCTCTTCCCCGGGCTGCTGGAGAGCGTGCTGGCCGCGGTCGGCCGGCAGCCGGTGGGCGCGCCACCGGCCTGACCGCGCCCGGTCGCCGCAACGGCGTCAGACCACCACCCGGTAGTGGGTGGTGAGCCGGTTGGCGTCGTCCAGCACGTGGAAGGCGACCATCGGCGGCTGGTCGAACGCGATCCCGTCGCCGCCCTCGCAGGGCAGCGTCACCGTGGAGACCACACCCGGTGCCACCAGCAGCGGCAGGCCCGCGAAGGTGGACGCGGCCGCGGTGTGGGCGTGCCCGCAGAGCAGCGCGGCGACCCGGGGGTGGCGGGACAGCACCTCGGCCAGCCGCTCCTCGCCGTGCTGGCGGATCCGGTCCACCCACGGCAGGTGCAGCGGCACCGGCGGGTGGTGGAAGGCCACGATCGCCGGCTCGTCCGGCGGCCCCTCGGCCAGCGTCCGGTCGAGCCAGCCGAGGGTCTCGTCGTCCAGCAGGCCGTCGTCCCGGCCGGGGATCGAGGAGTCGCAGAGCAGGAAGGTCACCCCGGGCAGCCGGCGGACCTGGTTGACCGGCCGGTCGGGGTCCGGGCCGGCGTCCGCACCGGACGGCGGGCCCAGCAGCCCCAGCCGGAACGCGGCCCGCCGGTCGTGGTTGCCCGGGCAGGTCAGCACCGGGTGCGGCGAGACCAGCAGCTTCGCCGCCTTCTCGTACTCGGCCGGGGTGCCGTGGTCGGCGATGTCGCCGGAGACCAGGACGGCGTCCAGCGGCCCCGGCAGGCCGTTGAGGTACTCCATCACGCGCTCGGCGCGGACGAGCGCCATGGCTCCGCCGTCCCGGCGGCCGAGCCGGCCCGTCCGCTCCTGGCCGATGTGGATGTCGCTGAGGTGAGCGATGGTCAGCATGGCCGCCACCCTAGGACGGCCCCGGCCGAGCGGGAAGGCCGGCGGGCGACGCGCGGCGCCGGGCACCGCCCCACCGGCGGCGGGTCAGGCCGAGGGCGCCTCCGCCGGGCGCTTGAACATCCGGGTGGCGGTGATCTCCCCGTGGATGGCCGGGCCGTCCGGGTCCTGCGGGGCCGGCAGGCCGGGCCGCAGGTGCTCCTCCACCGAGATGTACTTCAGTCCCGCCCTCAGGTCCGCGTCGTTGCGCAGCCGGATGACCAGCGGGAACTCGGCGAGCGCGGTGGTGTCGAAGAGCCCGGTGGTGTAGATCAGCTGGACGCCGAGCGCGTCGGCGACCGCCCGCTGGAGCTCCAGCAGGTAGGTGGCGTTGGCACGGCCGATCGGGTTGTCCAGGAAGAGCGTCCCCGCGTGCCTCAGCTGGGACTGGCCCCGGTCGTTGGCGCGCAGCGCGGCCATCGTGCAGTAGAGCGCGATCGCGGCGGTGAGCAGCTGGCCGCCCGAGAACACGTCGGACATCTGACCGACGCTGACCCGCTCGGCGCGCAGCACCGCGTCCGGCTTGAGGATCTCGACGCTGACGCCCCGCGGGCCGATCGCGGCGGCCACGCCGCGCAGCAGCAGGGACATGCCGTCCCGGCGCAGGTCGCTGTTCTTGCGGACGGCGGCGCTGGTGGCCTCGTCGATGACCTCGCCGAGCCGCTCGATCAGGACGCTCTGGTCCGGGTCCTCGAAGCGGATCCGGAGGAACTCCTGGCCGGACCACTCCCCCAGGCCCTCGGGCAGGCGGGAGAGCCGCTGGGCGGCGCGCAGGGTGGCGAGGGCGCTCTCGACCAGCCCGCGCAGGCGGTCGACGATGCTGCCTCGGTTGCGCTCCAGCTGCTCCAGCTCGTCGGTGAGGACCCGCAGACGGGGGGCGAAGGCGGTGGCCCAGGCGGCGGCGTGGTCGGGCAGCGCGGCGGCGGGCAGTTCGCGGATCTGCTGGCGGGCGGGCGTGCGAACCGCTTCGTAGCGGGCCGCGTTGGCATGCCGGATCAGGGCGTCGGAGGCGTCCCGGACGGCGAGTTCGGCGGCGGAGAGCTCGGTGGCGGCGGCGCGCAGCGTCCGGCGGGTGTCGGTGGCGGCGGCGCGGGCGTCGGTGAGGCTGCCGAGGTAGGGCTCGGCGGGCTGCTCGGGCTCCTCGGGGTGCTCGCGCAGGCCGTCCCGGAGCTGGCCGGAGGCCTCCTCGAAGTCGGCGGCGGCGCTCTGCGAGGCCTGGTGGGTGCGCTGCAGGTCGGCGTGCTCGGTGCGGGCGCCCTCCAGCCGCTCGCGGCGCTCCGCGAGCCGGGTGGTGGCGGTGCGCAGCAGCACCTGGGCGTGCTCGGGGTCGGTGGGGACGAGGTCCTCGGGGAGTTCGGTGTGGGCCTCGCCGGTGGCCGGGGCGGAGCGTTCGACCTCGCCGCGCAGCCGGCCGAGCTGCTCGCTCGCGGTGGCGGAGCGGGCCTCGATGGTGGCGACCAGCTCCTCGGCGCGGGCGGCGGCGGCCTGCCGGGCCGGGCCGTCGGCGCCGTCGGGGCTGGCGAGCAGCTCCTCCGCGCGGGTGCGGACCTTGTTGGTGAGCCGGTCGAGCTCGGTGGCGGAGGCGGCCTCGTCGCTCTCCGCCCGGGCCTGCTCGGCGCGCAGGTCGGCGCCGACGCCGACCTTCTCGTACAGCTGGGAGGCGGCGCGGTAGGCCTCGCGCAGGGCGGGCAGTGCGGCGGGGGCGCGGTCGGCGGTCTCGGCCGCCTCGGCACCGTCGGTGGTGGAGAGTTCGGCCCGCTCCGCGCGCAGGGTGCGGCTGGTGCGGCGGGCGTCGTCGGCGGCGCGCTGGGCGGCGCGGCGGTCCTCGTCGCAGGTGCGGGCGCGTTCGGCGCAGACGGCCTGGCGGCGGTCGCACTCGGTGGCGTCCTCGGCGAGCTCGCGCAGGGACCGCGTCCAGTTGGCGCGTTCGCGCAGCCGGAAGGCGAGGCCGGCCAGGGCGTCGGCGCGGCGGCGGGTCTGCTGGGCCGCCTCGCGGTGCTCCTCGTGGGCGCCGGCGGCGGCGGCGTGGTCGCTCTCGGCCTCGTCGTGCTCGGCCCGCAGGGTGGCGAGTTCGGCGGCGGCGGCCTCGGCGTTGAGGGCGGCGGCCTCGGCCGCGTCGGCGAGCTCGGCCAGGGTGCCGGGCGGGCACTGGGCGTGCCAGGAGGCGAGGCGGGCGGCCAGTGCGCGGTCGCCGCCGAGCCGGGCGGCGAGTTCGCGGATGTGCTCCTCGCGGGCGGTGGCGCGGGCGCGCAGCTGGCGGCGCTCGCCGTCGGCGGCGCTCTCGTCGTGCATGGCGGGGTTCGGCGGTACGAGGAAGAAGGCCGGCTCGTCCGTGATCGGGGCGATCAGGGCGGCGGCGGTGCCGACCGCGACGGTGGAGCGCGGCAGCAGGGCGGCGGCCTGCAGGGCTTCGCGGGCCCGGTCGAGTGCGCCGGGGTCGGTGACGACGACGCCGTCGACGAGCTCGGGGCGGGCGGCCAGGATGGCGTCGTGGTCGGCCGGGTCGACGGACTGGGCGAGGTAGCGCCAGCCGGGCAGCGCGGGGACGCCGTGCTCGGCCAGGTACTCGACGGTGGCCAGCACGTCCGGGCCGGGCGGCAGCAGGCCGCCGTCACCGAGGGCGGCGAGGATCCGGGAGTCGTCGGCGGCGGCGGTGCGCAGGTCGAAGAGGGTGCGCTCGGCGGTGGCGACGGACTGGTCGAGCAGTTCGCGCAGGCTCTCGGCGGAGCGGTCCAGGACGGCGGGGGTGAGGTGACCGTCGGCCTCCTCGGCGCCCTCCCGGTAGGGCTGGAGGGAGAGCAGCTCGGCCAGCCGCGGTTCGGCGGCGAGCAGGGCGGCGGTGCGCCGCTCGGTGGCGAGCGCGGCGGTGGCGGCCTTGCGGGCGTCGCCGGCGCGGGAGGCGGCGAGGTCGGCCCGGGCCTCGGCGGCGGCGGCCTCGCGGACCCTGGCGGCGGCGCGCTCGGCGACGGTCCTGGCCTGCTCCAGGGCGGCGGTGGCGGCCTTCTCGGCGTCGGCGGCGTTCAGTGCGGCGCGGGCCGGGTCGGCCTCGCCGTTGGCCATGGTGTCGGCGTCCGCGTCGATCCAGCCGGAGGCGACGGCGGCCTGGGTCTCCTGTTCGACCTCGGCCAGGCGCTGGCGCAGGTGGTCGGCCTCGCTGCGGGCCTTCTGGGCGGCGGTGGCCGCGGCGGTCGCGTCGGCCTGGGCCCGGGCGCCGTCCTCCTGCAGCTCGCCGGCCCGCAGTTCCTCCTGGTCGGCGCGGGTCTCGGCGGCGGTGGCGGCGCTCTCCAGGGCGTGCGCGAGGGCGCCGGCGGCGCGGGCCCGGGCGGCCAGCGCGGGGGCGGCGTCGAGCTCGGCCTCGCGGATGGCGGCGGCGACCCGGGCGGCGCGGTCGGCGGCGGCGCGGTGGCGCAGGACGGCTTCGGCGGCCTGCCAGGCGGAGTGCAGGGTGCGGGCCTCGATGAGTTCGCGGCGCAGTGCGGCGGCCTCGGTGGTGGCGGCGGCGAGGCCCAGGGTGGCGTGCCGGTGGGTGAGTTCGGCGGTGATCAGGGAGTGCCGGGTGCGGTCGCCCTCGGCGGCGGTGACGGCGCTCGCGGCGGCGGCGACCTCGATGGCGAGGTCGTGCGCGCGGTCGCGTTCGGCGGCGCCGCGGGAGCTGAGGGCGTGCGCGAGGCGGCGGGTGCGGCGCTCGGCGGTGCGGTGGGTCTCGCGGACGGACTCGCGGGCGGCGGTGGCGTCGACGATGCGCTGGAGCAGGTCGAGCGAGCCGCCGGTGAAGTCGCGTTCGGCGGTGAGTTCGGAGCGGCGGCCGAGCTTGGCGGCGAACCCGTGGACGAGGTCGGCGAGGCCGTCGGTGTCGCGGGTGTCGGTCACGGCGCGCAGCAGCAGGTCCGTGAAGTCGGAGTCGTGCTTGACCGCGAAGAGGCCGGCCGCCTCGCCCTCGTCGGCGTTCATCTCCCGCTGGTAGCGGAAGAGCTCGGGGTCGAGGCCGAGCTCGCCGAGGTGCTCGGTCCAGCGGTCGTGGCCGTCCTCGAAGGTCAGGTCGAGGTGGGGGTGGGCCTTGCCGGCCTCGGTGAGGGCGTCCCGGAACCCCTTCATGGTGCGGCGTCGGCCGCGGGCGCGCTGGTCGCCGGCCAGGCTGATCCGCTCGGCCACCGGGAGGGAGTCGAGGGTCAGCCCGGGGCCGGGGCGGAAGGAGTACCAGGTCTCGGCGAACTTCCGCGGGTCGGAGGAGACCTGGCGGCCGCGCCACTCGCTGACCTTGCCGACCACGATCAGTTCGCCGGTGACGGTGTGCTGCCACTCCAGGGCGACGTGCCCGCAGTCGTCGGCGAGCAGGAACTTGCGCAGCACGCCGGAGCTGGCGCCGCCGAGGGTGTTGCGGTGGCCGGGGAGCATCACCGAGAAGATCAGCTTGAGCAGGACGGACTTGCCGCCGCCGTTCTCCAGGAAGAGCACGCCGGCCGGGGCGGGGCGGCGCTGCGGGCCCTCCGGCTCCTCGCCGAACAGGCCGGGCTGCTGGGGGGCGGGGTCGGAGACCGGCTCGCCGACGCCGCGCAGGTCGAGCACCGTGTCGGCGTAGCGGGCGCCGGCCGGTCCGATGGAGTACAGGCGGACCCGGTTGAGCTCGTACATGTGCGGCGGTTCTCCAGTGCGGGCGGTTCGGGAGGTGCGGGCGGTTCGCGGGGTGCTGGCGGTTCGCGGGGTGCTGGGGGCGGGCGCCCGGCGGGTGCCGGGCGGCGGGGTCAGAGCGCGTGGAAGGGCAGGCCGGCGTCGGCCACCAGGTCCTCGCTGTGGTCGGCGGGCAGCAGGGTGGCGCTGCCGTCGCTGACCGGGACGACCCCGAGGTCGAGCAGTTCGGCCATCGCGCCGCTGGCCGCGAGGTCCCGCACCTGGAGCTGGTAGCGGGCGGTGGTGCGGTAGGTGCCGCCGGCGTCGTCGGCGGTCTTCTGCAGGAAGCCGGAGTCGACCAGGAAGAGCACCGCCTTGCCGGTGATGCCGATGGTCGAGCCGGAGAGCCGGCGGGCGTCCTTGGTCGCGCCGGTGGCGGTGCGCCGGGCCCAGACCCGCCAGGCGGCCTCCAGGCCGGGGGCGTCGCTCTGCGGGTCGGTGTTGTCGCCCACGGCGTCGGCCTGCTCCTCCAGCCGGCGGCAGGCCTGGCGGACGAAGGCGTCGACGCCGTTGACGGTGATCCGCCCGAGGTAGCCGTCGTCGGCGAGGTCCTCCGGGCGGGGGAAGGCCATCGCGGCCACGGCGAGGTGGGCCAGCCCGTGCAGGAAGCGGTCGGCGGACTCGGAGGCGGCCCGGCGCGAGTAGTCGCCCATCCGGACGGCGAACACGGAGTCCTCCGCGGCGGCGACGGCCATGCCCGCGCGCGGGGAGACCTCCAGCACGATCAGGCCCATGCCGGTGGCCACCGCGTCGGCGAGCCGGGCGAAGGGCGGGTCCTCGCGGTGGCGGCGGACCAGCTCGGCGTACTCGGCGTCGCGCGCCGGGAGCAGTTTCGCCTGCAGCCCGAAGGAGACCAGCCGGGCCGCGTCGGCGACGTCGGCCGGGGTGAGGGCGGCGGGGGCGGGTTCGGCCTCGGGCGCCCAGGGTGCGTCGTGGTGGGTCGTCACGGGCGGTGCTCCTCGGGGTGGTTCTGCGTCTGGCGGTCCGTCATCAGCCGGCGTCCTTGCGGTCGGCCGCCATGCCGGCGGCGTCGAGCAGGGCGTTGCCGACGATCAGGTCGGCGCCGCCGAACTCGACGTCGCGCAGCGGGGTGCCGTCGTCGACCGCGAAGAGCAGGCGCTCCTCGCCCTGCCGGTAGGCGGTACCGACCGGCGGGCTGGCCGCGTGCACGGCGAGCAGGGCGACCAGGTAGGGGAGTTCCGGGTCCTGCCGGCGGGCGTCGGCGAGCAGGCCGGAGAGCCGGCGGGGGGCGTCGCTGGGCAGGTCGAGCAGCTCCAGCGCGGCCTCCAGCTGGGCCTCCGAGAACCGGCTGTCGTCGGGGGTGGCGACGAGGTCGGGGTCGGGGAGCTCGGCGCCGAGGTGCTCGCGCTCGACGGGCGGGGTGAGCAGCAGGTCGACCAGGTCGGTGACCCGGACCGAGGTGGGGGTGCGCAGGCCGGCGCCCCGGGCGAAGAAGGCGTCGGTGGGCCGCACGGCCTGCTCGACGGGCAGCCGCAGCAGCGGCGCGAGCAGCTGCCCGTACAGGTCGATGCCGGTGCGGACGCCCGGGGTGGCGAAGGCCTGGCGGTCCTGCTCGGCCCGGAACAGCGGGCCGGCCTCCAGCAGCCGGGTCTGCAGCTGGGTGTGGCGGCGGATGCAGTCCTTGACGATGTCGACCAGCTCGGCCGCCCGGCGCTTGTGCTCGGCGCCCTCGGGGGTGTGCGGCTCGCTCTCGTCGCGGACCCTGCGGATGTTGGTGAGGATCGCGTTCTCGTGCCGGTAGCGGTCGGCGATGTGGTCGAGCGCCTCGTCGATCAGGTCGGGGACGGCCTGCATCCAGTCGACGGCCCGGACGTTGCGGCGGGTGGCGTCCAGCGCGCGGCGCAGCGTCTCGGCGTACTGCACGGTGCGGTAGCGGGCCTGTTCGGCGGCGAGCTGGGCGTCCGCGAGGCGGCCGCGGCGGATCAGCACCTCCAGCTTCACCTCGGCGGCGATCTGCGCCGAGGTGACGTCGGTGTCCAGCGCGCCGACCAGGACGTTGACCGCCTCGTCGGTGGTCCGCAGGTAGACGCCGCCGTCGGGGCCGGGCACCTCCTCGATGAGCTTGAAGTCGTAGTCGCGCCGGACGTACTCGCCGTCCGGGCCGAAGGTGCCGTACACGGCCCGGAAGCCGCGGTCGACGCTGCCGACGTTGATCAGCGACTCCAGCACCCAGCGGGCCACCCGCTCGTGCTCGGCGGCGGGGCGGGGCGGGTTCTGCGCGGCCACCCGGGGCAGCATCCGGCCCAGCACTATGTCCCGGTCGGCGCCGGTGTCGAAGTCCATGTGGAGGGTGACCAGGTCGATGGCGGCGAGCCCGACCTCCGCCATCGCGTAGCCGCCGTACTCGCCCGCCAGGTTCACCTTGCGGTTGTCGAGGTCGTGCAGCGGCGCGGTGCAGGCCAGCGCCTTGAGCCGGCGGGCGAGGCCCTCGTCGGCGGCGGGGCCGGGCGCGGGCCGGGAAGCTCCGGCGGGCGGCCGGAGCCCGTAGTCGGTGGGCTGGTCTGCGATGGCGGTCACGGTGGACAAGATTAGGGGTTCGCACCGACAACGACCGAAACGGGCCTTCCGGGATGAGTCGGACGGCGGGTGTCGGGGCGCCCGCGACGGGGCGCGGCACGGGGTGGGGCCGGTGCCGGCGGGCCGCGCGAGGGCCGCGGCGCCGGGTCGGTTCACCGCCGCTCGCCGCCGTCGACCGCGGGCGGGCCCGTTCGCCCCCGCGGCGGGCCGTGCTGCGCTTACGGTGGGCCCACCGGCCGGTGCTCGGCCGACGGCCCGGCCGGTGCTGCCCGTCCGGCTCCGGGCCGACTCCGCCCGCTCCGCAGGGAAGGAGGCCGCCATGGCGGTCTACGAGTCGGTCGTCGACGCGATCGGCGGGACGCCGCTGTTCCGGCTGGCCAGGCTGGGGGCCGGGATCGCCGCACCGGTGTACGCCAAGGCCGAGTTCCTGAACATCGGCGGGAGCGTGAAGGACCGCGCCGCCCTGTCGATGATCGAGGCGGCCGAGCGGGACGGCCTGCTGCGGCCCGGGGGGACGATCGTCGAGGCGACCTCCGGCAACACCGGGATCGGGCTGGCGATCGTGGGCCGCGGGCGCGGCTACCGGGTGATCGCCGGGGTGTCCGACCGGTCCGCGCGGGAGAAGTCCGACATCCTGCGGGCGTACGGGGCGGAGGTGGTGACCGCCCCGACGGCGCTGCCGATCGAGCACCCGGACCACCTGTTCAACGTGGTGCGGCGGCTCACCGAGGAGATTCCGGGCGCCTGGCTGGCCAACCAGTACGACAATCCGGCCAATCCTGAGGCCCATGTGCGGACCACCGGCCCGGAGATCTGGGAGCAGACCGGCGGCCGGGTGACGCACTTCGTGGCCGGCGTCGGCACCGGCGGCACGATCAGCGGCACCGGGGCCTTCCTGAAGCAGGTCTCCGGCGGGGCCGTCACGGTGGTCGGGGCGGACCCGGAGGCCTCGGTCTACGGCGGTGGGGACGGCAGCCCGTACTTCGTGGAGAGCATCGGCCACTTCGTCCACCCCGGGACGGCGGAGGACCGCTGGCCGGAGTCCTACCGGCGCGAGGTGGTGGACCGCTTCGAGCGGATCCCCGACCGGGAGTCGCTGCTCACCGCCCGGCGGCTGGCCCGCGAGGAGGGGCTGCTGGCCGGCCCCTCCTCGGGCACGGCGGTGGCGGCCGCCCTTCGGCTGGCCCGCGGACTCGGCCCGGAGGACCTGGTCGTGGTGCTGCTCCCCGACTCCGGGCGCTCGTACCTGTCCAAGGTGTTCAGCGACGACTGGCTGCGCCGGTGGGGCTTCCTGGAGGAGCCGCAGGACGACGGGCCGACCGTCCGCGCCGCCCTGGGCACCGCGCCGGACCCGTCGGGCCGCGGGCTGGTCACCGTCCCGTCCGACGTCTCGCTGGCCGAGGCGCTGGTCCTGCTGCGCGGGGCCCCGGGCGGGGTCGCGCCGGTGGTCACGGCCCGGCCGGCCAGGCCGTACGGGATCAGCGCCACCGAGGTGCTGGGCTCGCTCTCGGCGACGGCGGTCGGGCGCGCGATCGCCGACGGCCGGGCGCTCCCGGCGGACCTCGCCGGCGACCGGCTCGGTCCGACCCTGCCGACGGTGGGCGTCGGGGAGTCCGTCCCGGCCGCCTCGGCGGCCCTGGGCACCGGGCACGAGGCCGCGGTGGTGCTGCTGGACGGGCGGGCCGTCGGCCTGGTGCACCGCTCGGAGCTGGCCGGGCGGGGCTCCGCAGTGCCGGCGGGCGGCGCGCCCGCGGGCACCGGGCCGGTTGCCGGCGGGCCCGTCACCGTCGCCGGCTCGCCGGAGGCGGGCGGTCCGCCCGTCGGCACTGCCTCTGTCAGCAGTACCCCTGGGCCTTCTTGACGGCGGGTTCGGCCGCGTGGGCGTCGAAGGTCACGGAGATCTGCTGCTGCGCCTCCTTCAGGGCGTCGGCGAGCGGCTGGAACTTGGCGTCCGCCAGGGCGGCCGCCCTGGCCAGCTCCTCGGCCCCGACGAGGCGGGCCAGCGCGATGTCGAAGGCCTGATCGCCGCCCGCCTTGCTGTCGGGCATCGGGTCCGGCAGCCGGTGCACGGCCGCGCAGGCCAACTCGGCGTCGGTGCCCTGGACCGTGCCGGTCGCCGCCCCCGACTGGCAGGCCGTCAGGGCCAGCAGCAGGCCGGCCGCGGCCACGGCCGTGGTCGGACGTCTCATCAGTTCTCCCCCGCTCGACGACTTCCGGCCATCCTAGGGAGCTTCGCCCAGGGGGCGTAGGTCCGATCCCGGCCAGCTTGCACGAAGCGGCAGCCTCCCACTGCGGCCGTCACCATGATGTCGATATGATCATCAAACTGGCAAAGGCAGGTCTCGCCGCGGCGCTGGCCCTCACCTCCCTCAGTGCCGCCGGCGCCACCACCGCCTCGGCGGCGGGCCCCGTGCAGGGCCCCGACCTGGCGGTCTCCCAGAGCGGCAACTACCCGATCTTCCCGATCGACAACACCAACATGAGCGTCACCTGGAAGTCGGCGGGCACCACCGACGTCACCGGCGCCACCCACCTGACGGTCGAGCTCCCGCCCGGCGTGACCACCGACGGCGCGCTGATGTACTCCGTACCGCCGGACTTCACCTTCACTCAGACCGTCTCTGCGGACCGGCGCCGGCTGGAGGCCACCTTCGAGGGCACCCGCCGCCCCGGGCGCAGCGACTTCATGAAGCTGCAGCTGGGTACCCACGGCACCGTCCGCCCGTCCGGGACGATCCGGGTGACGGCCTCCAACCGGGACGACGCCGACCTGTCCGACAACGTCACCAGCTACGCGATCGGCGTCGGCCCGATCGCCTCGGCGATCCCGGTCGCGCCGGCCGTGACCGCGATCGACACCACCACCGGACCGGCCGCCGGCGGCACCGCCGTGACGGTCACCGGGACGGCCCTCGACAACGGCTTCGTCCTGTTCGGCGACCGCCCCGCCACCGGTGGCTGCACCAGCACCTCGTGCACCGTGACGGCGCCGGCCGGCTCCGGCAGCCTGCCGGTCACCGTGGTCACGCCGGGCGGGCACGCCGACGCGCCCGCCCCCTTCGGGTACGTCGGCACGCCGCCCGTCCCGGCCGCGCCGGTGGTGACCTCGATCGGTACCGCGACCGGCGGCCCGGCGGCCGGCGGCACCAACCTCACCGTCTTCGGCACCGGCCTGACCTACGGCGCGGTGGCGTTCGGCGGCGTGCCGGCGACCCATGTCTCCTGCGGCCCGACCGCCTGCACCGCCGTCTCCCCCGCGGGGACCGGCACGGTGGACGTGACGGTGACGACGCCCGGCGGCACCAGCGCGGCTGTCGCCGCCGACCGGTTCACGTACACGGCCTGAGCCCGCACGTCCCCCGGCTCCCCGGTGCCCGGTCGGCCGCCCGCCGACCGGGCACCGGCCTGTCCGGGCCCCGTCGGACCCCAATGTTGAACACGTTCAATTCTAGGTCTAGAGTCGGCGCTGCACGGGTGAGGAGAATCGTCACCCGTCCTTCCACCTGGGGGTACGCAGATGAGCAGGACGCCGAACGAGACCGAGCGGACCGCGCTGCGCACGGTCCGCCGCTGGCTCTGGATCTTCGTGGTCTGCCTGGTGCTCAGCGGACTGACCGCCTTCCCGCTGGAGACCGAGACCCGCTGGCTGGCCGACCTCGCCACCGGCCCGGCCGCGCCGGTCAGCGAGCACTTCCCCGGACTCCTGGCGAAGCTGCTGCAGGTCCGCGACGGCATCGCCGACACCAACCGCCGGTACCCCTTCCTCGCCTACGGCACCGACTGGCTGGCCTTCGCCCACCTGGTGATCGCGGTGGCCTTCTGGGGGCCCGTCCAGGACCCGGTCCGCAACGTGTGGGTGATCAGGTGGGCGGTGATCGCCTGCGGCGCGATCATCCCGCTGGCCCTGATCTGCGGCCCGCTGCGCGGGATCCCGCTGTACTGGCGATTCATCGACATGTCGTTCGGGGTGGTCGGCGTGATCCCGCTGCTCATCGTGCTGCGCGGGATCCGCTCGATCGAGCGGGCCGGACAGCAGGGCGGCGAGCCGCACAGCGGGCAGGACGGCGTGCGCAGCAACGGGCAGAACGGCGAGCGGAACAGCGGTCGGGACGACGGCCGGGACAGCGGGCACGAGAGCGGCCGAAGCGCCGGGCAGAACACCGCCGGCGCCGCCGCAACCGCCTGACCGGGCACCGGAGGCCGCCCCGCTGAGCCAACCGGGGGAGCGCGTTCACGGTCGCGCGTACCCCAGTGCCACCCGGCATCCGGGTCACGTGCGCCGGGTGTAACGAACAGGCCCTACGATCGCCCTGAAGAGCTGACGGGAGGCGGAAAAGGCGTGGCCGATACGGTGATCGATCTCAACGCGGACCTCGGTGAGGGCTTCGGTCGCTGGACCCTCACCGACGACGAGGCACTGCTGTCGGTGGTGACGAGCGCCAACGTCGCCTGCGGCTTCCACGCCGGGGACCCGTCCACCATGCGCCGGGTCTGCGCGCTCGCCGCCGAACGCGGCGTCCGGATCGGCGCCCAGGTCTCGTACCGCGACCTGGCCGGTTTCGGGCGGCGCGCGATGGACGTGCCGCCGGAGGAGCTGGCGGACGAGATCGCCTACCAGATCGGCGCGTTGCAGGTCTTCGCCCGGGCGGCCGGCTCCCGGGTCTCGTACGTCAAACCGCACGGTGCGCTCTACAACCGGGTGGTCGCGGACTCCGAGCAGGCCGAGGCGGTGGTGGCGGGCATCCTGCGCGCGGGGGCCGTCTGCGACGGCCCGCTGCCGGTGCTCGGCCTGCCGGGCTCGCGACTGCTCGCGGTGGCGGACGGCGTCGGACTGCCGGTCGTCGCCGAGGCCTTCGCCGACCGCGCGTACACCTGGGCCGGCACGCTCGTCCCCCGCCGGGACCCGGACGCGGTGGTGCACGACCCGGAGGCGGTGATCTCCCGCGCGGTCGGCATCGCCCGCGACGGCCTGGTGACCGCCATCGGCGGCGAGCCGGTCGCGGTCGAGGCGCGCTCGCTCTGCGTGCACGGGGACACCCCGGGAGCCGCCCAACTCGCCTGGCGGGTCAGGGGAGCGCTCGCCTCCGCCGGCATCCGGGTGGAGGCGTTCAGCTGAGCGGCGACCGGGGCGACGCGGGCCCCGCCCGGGCCGTCGTCCACCGGGTCGGACCGCACGCGCTGCTCGCCGAGGTCGCCGACGCGGCCGAGGCCGCCGCCCTCTACCGCGCACTGGCCGCGCTGCGCGCCGCCGGGGAGCTGCCGGCCGTCACCGAGATCGTGCCGGCCGCGCGGACCGTCCTGCTGGACGGCGCCGAGGACCTCGCCGCGCTGAGCGCCGTGCTGACGGCCTGGCAGCCCGCCGCGGGCACCGGGCCCCCGGGGCCGCTGGTGGAGGTGCCGACCGTCTACGACGGCGCCGACCTGGCGGAGGTGGCGGCGCTGTGGAACGTCTCCGTCGAGGCCGCGGTCCGGATCCACACCGAGCCCGAGTACCTGGTCGCGTTCTGCGGTTTCGCCCCCGGCTTCGGATATCTGACGGGCCTGCCGGAGCGGTACGGGGTGCCCCGCCGGGCCACCCCGCGCCCGTCGGTGGCCGCCGGATCGGTGGCCCTGGCCGGCCCCTACACCGGCGTGTACCCACGCTCCTCCCCCGGCGGCTGGCAGCTGCTCGGGCACACCGGCCTGCCGCTGTGGGACGCCGCCCGGGAGCCGGCCGCCCTGCTGGCCCCGGGCGTGCGGGTGCGGTTCACCGCGGCGCGGGCCGGATGAGCGCGCTGGAGGTGGTCCGCCCCGGACCGCTGACGACGGTTCAGGATCTCGGTCGCCGCGGGGTGGCCCACCTGGGCGTGCCCCGGGCCGGCGCGCTGGACGAGCCCGCCCTGCGGGCGGCCAACCGGCTGGCCGGCAACGACCCGGGCGCGGCCGCGCTGGAGACGACCCTCGGCGGCGTCGCCGTGCGCGCCCTCGGCCCGGTCAGGATCGCGGTCACCGGGGCGCCCGCGGCGGTCCGGATCGACGGGCGACCCGCCCCCTGGGGCACCGCCGTCGCCGTCCCGGACGGCGCACTGGTCGAGGTCGGACCCGCCACCCACGGCGTCCGCAGCTACCTCGCGGTGGCGGGCGGCATCGCCGTGCCGGCCGTGCTCGGCAGCCGGTCGGCCGACGTGCTGTCCGGCCTCGGGCCGCCCCCGCTCGCCGCCGGGCAGCGGCTGCGGGTGGGCCCGCCCCCGCCGCCGCGGCCCCGCCCCGAGCTCGTCCCGCTGCCCGCTCCCCCGCGGACGCTCGTGCTGCGCCTGCACCCCGGCCCCCGCGCCGACTGGTTCGAACCGGCCTCGGTGGCCCGGCTGGCCGGCGACGGCTACCTGGTCGCCGCCGCCAGCAACCGGATCGCGCTGCGGACCGAGGGCCCCGCCGTCCGTCGCTCCCGCCCCGGCGAACTCCCCAGCGAGGGCATGGTGCTGGGCGCGGTGCAGATCCCGCCGGACGGCCGGCCGGTGATCTTCCTCGCCGACCATCCCACCACCGGCGGCTACCCCGTGGTCGGCGTGGTGCCCCCCGCCGACCTCGCCGCGGCCGCCCAGGCCCGGCCCGGCACCCCGCTGCGGTTCGCGCCCCTGCGCGACTGACCGGGCCCGCCGACCCGGCGGACCGGCGGAACCGGCCTGACCGGCGCCATGGACGGGACCGGCGCCGTGGACGGGACCGGCGCCGTGGAGCGGCCACGCCCCCGCGCTCAGCCGCCCGGTACCTCGGCGACCGCTCGGGCGAACCCGTCCGGGTTGTCGAACATGATGTTGTGACCGCAGTCCGGTACGGCGACCACCCGCACGCCCGCCCCGCGCAGCCGCTCCGCGCCGTCCGGCTCGCCGTCGGCCTCCGGGTACAGGAAGGTCCGGGCCATCGGAAGGTCCAGCAGCCGGGCCCGCGTGGTCGGCTCGGCGCCCCCGGCCCGGTGGGCCGCGCTGCGGTAGAGGGCCTCCCGGCCGGCCAGCCGCATCGTCGCCCACCAGAACGGGCCGGCCATCTCGCGCACCTCGCGCCAGCCGCCGTCCAGGAACTCGCGCTCCGTGAAGGTGGCGATGCCGCTGCTCCCGGGGCGCCGGACCGGGGTGACGGGGTCCAGGTTGGCGTCCACCAGGACGAGGGCGGAGACCAGTTCGGGGTGCCGGGCCGCCAGTGCGGTGACGACGGCGCCGCCCATGCTGTGGCCGATGACCTGGGCGCCGCGGACGCCGGCGGCGCGCAGCGCGGTCGCGAGGGCGTCGGCGTGCGCCTGCGGGGTGTAGGGGAAGTCGGCGGGGCGGTCGCTGATGCCGAAGCCGAGCAGGTCGACCAGGAGCGAGCGGCGGCCCACCAGCAGCGGGTGGGCCGCGGCGGCGGCGTAGTACACGGGTGAGCTCGCACCCAGGCCGTGGACGTAGACCCGGGCCGGTTCGGCGCCCGGGATCTCGACCCAGCGCAGCCGGTCGCCGCTCGGGGTCACCTGGGTGTCTCGCATGACGTCTCTCCTTCGGGTCGTTCCGGGTTCGCTCGAAGGAAGATACATCGATGTCGAGGTATCTCGGAAGCGATATATCAGGACGGACGGGCCCGGGGAGTCTGGAAGAGTGGGGCCATGCTGAAGCTCGCGATCCTCGGATTCCTCCACGAGCAGCCGCTGCACGGCTACGAGCTGCGGCGGCACCTGGCGGCGCTCACCGGCCACGTCCGGCCGATCAGCGACGGCACGCTCTACCCCGCGATCAAGCGGCTGGAGGCCGACGGCCTGCTCGTCCGGGAGACCGAACCCGGGGCCACCGCCGCGCCGCGCCACACCCTGCACCTCACCGATGAGGGCCGGGCCGCGCTGCTCGCCCGCCTGCGCACGCCCGAGCAGCTCGACATCAGCGACGAGAACCGCTGGTTCACCGTGCTGGCCTTCCTGCGGTACCTGGACTCGGCGGCCGAGCAGGCCGCCGTGCTGCGCCGCCGGCTCGCCTTCCTCCGGGAGCCCGCCGGCTTCTTCTACGACGGCGACCGCGCGATCAGCGCCGAGGAGTTCGAGGACCCCTTCCGGCGCGGCCTGCTGCTGATCGCCCGCGCCACCACGAAGGCCGAACTCGCCTGGCTGGAGTCGACGGTCGCCGCACTGGACGGGCCGGGCCCGGCCTGAGGACCGGCCGGCCCCGGACGGCCGCGGGTGCGGCCGCCGCGGCCGGGATCAGTGCCCGTGGTGGGCGTGGACCACGGCATGGCCGCGACCGCGGGAGATCATCCAGCGGTTGACCGGGACGGTGAGCACGAAGGCGAGCGCCAGCGAGCCGGCCAGTGAGGCGTAGAACAGGGCGCTGTCGAGACCGGCGTCCAGCGCACCGGGGACGGTGACCATCACGGTGTTGTCGATCAGCTCCATGACCAGGATCGACACGCTGTCGGCCGCCAGGGCGACCTTGACGGCCTGCCGCACGGGCAGGCCCGCCCGCAGGACGCCGCGCATGGTGAACGCGTAGCCGAAGGCGAACGCCAGGACGACGGACAGGGCCACCGTCGCGCCGTTGTGCAGGCCGAAGGCCATGCCGAGGACCATGCCGAGCACCTCGCCGACGGCGCAGCCGGTGAGGCAGTGCAGGGTGGCCCGTACAGCCGTCCGGCAGCTGCCGGCGGGTGCGGCGGCGGCCGAGCCGTGCACGGCCCCGCCCCGGCCTACATGGTCGGCGTGACCCGCGTGATCGGCGTGGTCGGCGTGGTCAAGGTGATCGGGGCGATCGGGGTGGCCGTCGACCCCGGTCCGGGCGCCGTGGGTAGGCCGAGTGGTGCTGTGCACGTGGTGCGCGGGATCTGTCATGTCGTCCTCCGCCTGGTGCTCGTCTCATGCTCCGCCGGTTTCCGCGGTTCGTCGACATCAACACCATACCCCCCAGGGGTATTCCCACGACGGCATCCACCCGCCACCGCGGGCCACCCCCGCCCCGGCCCGGGCCCACGGGCAACGGCGTCCGGGCCCGGGCGGCCGCGCCGTACCGAGCCGCCGGGACGGACCGGGCCGAAGACGGTCGGCGGCCGGGACGGGGACGGGCGCGGCGGCAGAGCGCCCCGGGGGCGGGCGCCGTCCCGACTTCTTCACCGCGTAGCATCATGCCGCGCCGGGCTGCGCGCGGCCCGTGCGCCGGGCGGCCGGTCCGGCCCCGGCACGACCGGGCGTACGTCGACGTACGCGCCGCCGCACGCCGGCGCCCACCGCACGCCTCCCGCACACGAAACGGACCGCTGATGCGCATCGACCGACAGATACCCTGGGCGGGTAACCGGTGATCAACTGGTTCCACGGGGCCGTACTCGGCCTGATCCAGGGGCTGACGGAGTTCCTCCCGGTCTCCTCCAGCGCCCACCTCCGCGTCTTCTCCGCCCTGCTGGGCTGGGACGACCCCGGGGCGGCGTTCACCGCGGTGACCCAGCTCGGCACCGAGTCCGCCGTACTGATCTACTTCCGCCGGGACATCGTCTCGATCGTGAAGACCTGGACGCTCTCGCTCTTCCGCCCCGCGCTGCGGTCGCACCAGGACGCGCGGATGGGCTGGTTCGTGATCATCGGCACCCTGCCGATCGGCATCCTCGGCGCCACCTTCCAGGACCAGATCGAGAGTTCGCTGCGCGACCTGCGGGTGATCGGCACCACCCTGATCCTGTTCGGCGTGATCCTGGCCGTCGCCGACCGCACCCGGGCCGTCCGGCACGCCCGGCCGATCTCGGACCTGACCCTGCCGCACGCGATCACGTACGGCTTCGCGCAGTCCCTCGCCCTCATCCCCGGCGTCTCGCGCTCCGGCGGCACGATCAGCGCGGGCCTGCTGCTCGGCTACAGCCGGGAGGCGGCGGCCAGGTACTCGTTCCTGCTCGCCATCCCCGCCGTGCTGGCCTCCGGCCTGCTGGAGGTCTTCAAGATCGGCGAGGGCCCGGCGCCCGCCTGGGGCCCGACCATCCTGGCCACCGTAATCGCCTTCGCGGTCGGTTACGCGGCCGTCGCCTGGTTCCTGAAGTACATCTCCTCGCACAGCTTCACGCCGTTCGTGGTGTACCGGATCCTGCTCGGCATCCTGATCATCGGCCTGGTCACCTTCGGTGTCCTCGAACCCAACGCGGGCGCGGTCGCCAAGTAGCCGCCCTGCACCGCCGACGCCGACGGCCCGGCCCCTCGTCCGTACGAGGGGCCGGGCCGTCGGCGTGTGTGTTCCCCCGGCGCGGCCACTCGCGGGGACGGACGGATGTGAGGGACGCCCGCAACCGCGCGGCCGGCGCGCAGCGGGGCGGGTTCGGCCGGCCGCCCGGCACCGGCTAGGACCGGCCGCGCTCGCGGGCGGTGAGGCGACCGCGTACGGCGGCGTGGACCTCGGCCTCCTCGGCCGGGTCGGCGGCGAGGCGGCGCAGGCGCTCCAGCACGCGGGCGTCGCCGGTGGTGGCGACGTGCCTGGCGGCGAGCTCCCGGGTGGCCTCCTCGCAGTCCCAGAGGCACTCGACGGCCGGGCCCTCGGGGAAGTGCCGGTCGGTGGCGGCCAGGGCGCGGGCGGCGCGGCCGCGCAGTTCGGAGGAGGCGGCCTCGCCGTAGACGTGGCGCAGGGCGGGGACGGCTGCGGCGGCGGCCAGCCGCCCCGCGCCGTCGACCAGGGTGCCGAGGCCGGGCCCGCGCACACCGCGGACCGAGATCCAGCGGCGCAGCGCGTCGACCACGATCGGGCCGTCGACGGGCTCGCCGGCGTCCGCGAGCAGCTGGACGGCGGCCTCTCCGAGGGCGCTGTCGGCGCCGCCCGTGGCGGGGTCGGCCCAGCGGCGGGCGTGCGCCAGCGCCTCCGGGCCGCGCATTCTGCCGAGGACCTCCAAGGCGGAGCGCACCACGCGCTCGTCGACGTCCGCGGCAGCGGCCTCGATCAGCGCGGGGACCGCCGGGTCCTGCACGTCCACCAGGTACCGCAGGGCGGCCCGGCGGGCGCCGGGAAGTCCGCCCCGGGCCGCCTCCAGCAACGTGTCGCGATCCTCCGGGCGGACGACGGCGCTGAGGCAGCGGGCGGCCGCGGCGGCGCGGCGGGCGCCGGCGTCCGGCTCGGTGGGCTCGGACGGGTCGTGGCGGTGGAAGGCGGCCGCGCCGTCGAAGGGATCGCCCATGTCGGCCCAGGCGAGCACGTCGGCGACGCTCCAGCCGGGTGTGACCCCGCCCCGGTTGAGCTGGCGCTGCCACAGGTCGAAGGGGGACTGCTCGCTCGCGGCGGCGATTCTCGGGTGGTGCGCGGCCCACAGCCGCCAGGGCCGGGGCTCGTACGCGCCCCGGACGGCGGCCCGCAGGTCGGCGTCGCCCTCGGGGCCCTCGGGGAAGCGGTCGAGGATCGCCGGACCGATGACCAGCAGGCCGAGGTCGTCGTCGCGCATCGCCAGCTCGTCCAGCGCCCAGGCCCAGTTGGTACCGGTGGCGGCGTACTCGCGCAGCATCAGCAGCGCGTCGCGGCGACCGTAGGCGGCGAGGTGGCCGAGCACGGAGAGGGCGAGGCCGGTGCGGTTGTCCTCGTGGTCGAGCAGGTCGTCCGGGGAGTGCAGGTGGTCCTCGATGCCGTCGAGCGGCGCTTCGAGCTCCATGTAGAGGCGTGCGTAGTAGAGGGAGCGGTTCTCGACCTGCCAGTCGGCGCGGGGGTCGCTGGTGACGCACTCCTCCAGGGCGGCGATCGCCTCGGTACGGTCGGCCGCCAGCGCATGGAGCTGCCCGTCACCGCGGCCTCGCTGGAGGAGGCCGAGGAGGCTGGCACTGGGCGCTATCACTGGCTCGAACATGAGGTCAGCATCCGTTGCGGCGGTCGTAGTGGCAACGGGATTTCCGTCGCCGGGGGTCATTTGTCGGTTTTGCGCTGGGCGCCCGGGCGCCGGAATCACCGAAGGTTACCCCTTGTACGGGCCCCGCGCACATAGGACCTGGGAGCCGGCGGCACCGGCGGCGCGGGGCGGCCGTCGCACCGGCGGGAACCGGCCGGACGGCGCCCGGCGACGGCCCCCGCGGCCCGGACGGCCCGGGCGGGCGCCCGCGCCGCCTCGGGCCGCCCTGCACACCGGAGGAGGGGGAGAAAGGGGGGAGGCACGCGGTGGTCCCGGCCCGCCCCGGCGGGCCGGGACCAGGCCGGGCCCACCGTCGCATCCCGCTCGGCATATGCCCTGAGCATGCCCGGAGATTCGCCCGAATCCCTCACAGTCCCGATACCGCTGTGCGACAGTCGTCTCACAGACCCGTCACTCGGGCTCGTCGGGAGCCCGGCGTCACCCGGGTGGACACGCCGACCGCGCCCGTCCGAACCCGGCCACGGCCGTGATCGAGCGGGCGGACGAACGGCGCCCGGACAGCACGGACCGCCGGAGCACGCGCAGCGGCGTACGCCCCCTCACTCAGGTGTTCGCCGGCGCCGGCAGCGCGGACGGGCGCGACCCGCGACCCGTGCGGCACCCCCCTCGTGCGCCCCGCCCCCTGCGCTCAGGCGAGCCTGGGCCGCTGCTTCGCGTCCGCCACCCGCAGCTCCTGCCGCAGCTCCTCGCGCAGCTCGTCCACCACCGGCAGCCCCTGGTAGCGACCGGTCAGCCGGTACATCTCGCGGAGCCGGTCCCAGGTGCGGTGCGAGGAGGTCTGGCCGATCGAGGCCATCGCCATCTTGGCCTGAACGTGTGCCTCGTCCGGCTCGCCGGAGAGCCAGTGGACGGAGGCCAGGGTGATCCGGTCCAGCAGGGCCGAACGCTCCCGGCCGCCCGGCGAGCGCAGGTCGATGGCCAGCTTGGCGTGCCGGACGGCCAGCGGGGCGGCGCTCGGGTCGTGCTCCGCCAGGGTGCGGTAGACGAGGGCCTGCATGCCGTGCAGTTCCGCCTCGTTGAACAGCTGCATCCAGGTCGGCATCGCCTCGCCGTTGTCCCGGACGAACAGTTCCTCGGCCTCTCCCAGCACCCGCCGGGTCGCCTGCGAGCGGCCCAGTGCGGCCTGCGCCCAGGCCTCCACGGTGTGCAGCATCGCCCTCGTCCGGGGCAGCGCGTCGGTGCCGCCGCTGGCGTTGGCGGCCTTCATCAGGTCGAGCGCGTCGTCGGCCCGGCCCAGGTGCAGCATCTGCCGGGCGGCCCGGGAGATCGCCTCGCCCGCGCGCGGGCGGTCCTCCGCCTCCTTGGCGGCCTGGGCGGCGATGACGAAGTACTTCTGCGCGGTCGGCTCCAGGCCGACGTCGTGGGACATCCAGCCGGCGAGCACCGCGAGGTTGGCCGCGACGATCCACAACCGGCGGTCCAGCGCGGGGGCGTGGCGGTGCGTCAGCAGTCCGCCGACCTCGTTGAGCTGGCCGACCACGGCCTTGCGCTGGAGGCCGCCGCCCCGCGAGGCGTCCCAGGCCCGGAACACCTCCACCGAGCGCTCCAGCGCCTCCACCTCGTCGAAGCCGACCTGACCGGACTCGTAGACGTCCACGACGGGCCTGGCGCCCGCCTGCGTGATCACCTGCCTGGGCCCCGGCCGGCCCGCCGCGTACGCGACCGCATCGCCCGTGAGCCAGCCCTGGAGGGAGTCGGCGACGACCGCTCCCGCCGTGAGTGCGGCGCCCGCACCCACCAATCCGCGTCGGTTGAGCATGAGGTCCATTCCCGTGAACTCGGTGAGGACCGCGGCCGTCCGATCCGGCTCCCAGGGTTCTGCCGACTGCGCTGTCGTGGACCTGGAGGGCCGGTGTCGTTCCAGACCGAGGTCCTCAGTGGTGACGACACGGCCGAGCCGCTCGGTGAACACGGCCGCCAGCACCCGCGGCACCGGATCGCGGGGGATCTCCCCCTGCTCGATCCAGCGGCGCACCCGCGAGGTGTCGGTGGACAACTGCTGCTGCCCCATCGCCGCACCGCGCCGGTTGACCAGCCGGGCCAGCTCGCCCTTGGACCATCCGGTCAGGGCGAAGAGGTCGGCCAGTCGGGTGTTGGGTTCCCTGCTCACGTGAAGCCCCCAGGTTCCTCGGCTGGTTCGACCCTAGTGCGGTGTCATGTGCCAAGCGAGCATTCGCCAGGCTTCGCCAGGGTCCGCCACATGGTGTGCCAGTGGTCTCCGGGTGTGATGTAGAGGTGCGCCACCCCGCCCTCGGGGTCGGGGGCGCCACCGACAGGGCCGGGGCACTCCCCCGGTACGCCGGCGGCGCCCCCGGATGCTCGTCCGAGGGGGTGGCGCGGCCGGGTGGCGCGGGGGCGCCGGGCACGGCAGCGGCAGTCGGACCGACGCGTTTCCCCAGGACGCGAACGGGCCACCGGCAGCCGTCGGGAGGGCTCCGGCCCTCGTTCCGCGCCCGGCGCCCGCACTCCAGTCGACCGCACCGAGCGGGGCAGGCGACGCACCAGGAAGGCGTCCGCCCGCCCTCCCCCGCGAGAGTGGGGGCCAGCCCGCCGACGGCAAGGAAGGGATCACCCACCCCTCATGTACTCCTCAGCGACCACGCCCGCCCCGACCGCCACCCGCCCCGCGCTGCGTCCCCCCACCGCGGCCGGCACCCGACCCGGCCCCAAGCCGGTGCCGCAGAGCCGCCCGGCGGCCCCCCGCGGCACCGACGCCCGCTCCACGGACGCCCGGGGCCAGGCCGGCCGCACCGCGCTGGGACTGCGCGCACCCGACGCCGCCCTGAACGGCGGCGCCCCGCGGCAGGCCCCGGTGCGGCCGGGTGAGCGGATGCTGCGCGGCCGGCCGGGTCAGCCCGTGGTCGCCGAGCGGATCGACCCGGCGGCCCTGCAGACCCCGGCGGTACGGGCCGCGCTGGCCGGCATCTCGCGGATATGTCCCGCGTTCACCCCGCGCCAGGTCCTGCGCGAGGGCAGCCGCCACATCCTGGTGGCGGGCACCATCGGGCGTGCTCCGGTGGTCGCCAAGTGCCTGGCGCCGCAGGCCGTCCGGGGTGACCAGTTCGACCAGCTGGTGGCGGACTTCCACCACGAGGTCGCGGTCTACCGGGCGTTCGTGCGCCACCGCCCGCCGGTCCGGCTGCCCCGACTGGTGGCGGCCGACCACGACCGCTGCGTCCTGGTGGTCGAGCGGGTGCCCGGGCGGCCCGCCGCCCGCGAGCGCCACCCCGTCAACGCGCCGACCCCGGGCGAGGTGCGGGCGATCCTCGGCGCGATCCGCACCCTCAACCTGTGGCGCCCGCCCACCGACGTGTTCCACACGCCGCTGGACTACCAGATGGAGATCGCCCGGTTCCACTCGGTGGGCCAGCTCACCGACCGGGACGCCGGCGACCTGCGCGGGCTGCTGCACGGCCTGAGCCACACCCCGCTGCAGCTCTGCCACGGCGACGCGCTGCTCAGCAACATGCTGCTGGCGCCGTCCGGTCCGGTGCTGGTCGACTGGGAGCAGGCCGGCTGGTACCTGCCCGGGTACGACCTGGCGGTGCTCTGGAGCGTGCTGTCCGGGGACACCGCGGCCCGCCGCCAGATCAGCCAGCTCGCGCAGTCGGGCGGCACCATGGCCAGGGACGCCTTCCTGGTCAACCTGGTCCTGGTCCTGATGCGGGAGATCCGGCTGTACGACGTTCCCGGTGCGGGCGAGGAGCAGCGGATCATGATCCGCCGGCTGTACGACGACGCCGCGCTGGCCCGCCGGGCCGTCCGCGCCGCGGTCGGCACCCGCTGACCGCAGGCCCGGGGGGCGAGCCGGCAGCCGGCTCCGTCGGGCGGTCCCGTTCAGGGGCCGCCCGGGCCCGGACCTCTCAGCCGCGGCCCGGTATGCGCTCCAGGGCGGCGCGCCCGGTCGCTTCGAGCACGGCGTCGTCCGCCGCGAAGTGCACCCGTCCGCTGAGCACGTCGCGCAGGTAGCGCTCCAGCGGGTGACGCCGGCTCAGTCCCGGGTTCCCGGTGAGCGCGACGGCCTGCTGCACGGCCGAGACGGCCGCCCGGGAGGCGAGCAGCTGGGCCGGGCCGGTGCGGGCCACGGCGTCCGGCTCGGCGCGGTCCACGCGCGGGGCGAGGCCGTGCACCAGCTCCTCCGCGCCGATCAGCAGTGCCTCGATCTCGCCGAGCGCGGTGCGGTAGCGCGGCAGGATGCCCAGCGGCTCGGTGAGGTTGGCGGGGGTGCGCTGGTTGAGGAAGCGCACCAGCCACTCCTGCGCGGATCTCGCCACCCCCAGGTACACGGCGGCGAGCGCCAGGTCGTGCCAGGCCCGGGTGAGCACGGCGGCCTCCCTGGCGCCCGGATTCTCCCGGTTGCCGAGGCCGAGGGCGAGCTCGGAGGGCACCCGGACGGCGTCCAGGACGACGTCGTGGCCCGCGCTCGCGCGCAGCCCCAGCTGGTCCCAGGTCGGGTCCACCTCGATGCCGGCGCTGTCGCCGCGGACGAGGAAGGTGCCGACCCGCGGCGCCGGTTCGTCGGTGCGGGCGGTCACGGCCATCCAGGCGAGCGCCTCGGCGCCGGTGCAGTACGTCTTGCGGCCGGTGAGCAGCCAGCCGTCGCCGTCCCGGCGGGCCACGGTGTTCGGCACGCCGGTCGGCTGGCCCGGTTCGGCCCGCAGGGTGTTCACCAGCGCCGGGCCGCGGCGGGACTCGGTGAGCAGCCTCCGGTACCCGGCGGTCGGCCAGCCGCCGGCCCGCGCCTGTTCGGCGTGCTGGAGCAGGGTGAAGGCGGTGAGGACCGCCACCGAGGCGTCGCCACGTCCGAGTTGGGCCAACACCCGTACGGTTTCGGCCAAGCTTGCGCCGGCTCCGCCGAACCGCCGGCCGACCGTCAGGGTGAGCAGCCCGGCCTCATGCGCGGCCTCGATCCCCTGGTAGGGGAAGGTGGCGTCGCGGTCGTGCTCCTCCGCGCGGGCGGCCAGCAGGTCGACGACCCGGGGCAGCCGGGCGAACGCCTCGGCCAGCAGGGCGGGGTCACCGCCGGCCGGGGCCGGGAGGTCGGCGGGTGACTGGTCGGCGGGTGTGGTGGTCATGATGCGGTGCCTCCGGGCGGGCAGCGTGGCTCGGCAGAATGCGGGCGGCACGCTCTACGCGCGTGCGGGAACCGGATGCGGCGGCCCGGGACGGCCTCGTCACGAGGATCCCCGGAGGATCAGGGCAGACTGGTCGATTCCAGCCGATCCCGAACCGCCGCGGGGGGACGAACCCCCCTCATCTGCCCGGACACGCCGCGCTGGCGGTCCGCCCCAGGTCGAGATAGCTGCGACGGGTCAGCAGGGGCAGACGGCACGACATGCTCGCGACTGTACGAAGCGATGATCGAAACCGTCAAGCACACCCCGGCCCGGAGGCCGGCCGAGCGACGAACGGCGCGGTCAGCCCTGCTGGAACATGTCGGCCGGCAGCGGCTTGAGCAGCTGGTAGAGATCGTCCGAAATCGGCCGGTCCCAGGAGGCGATGGTGACCTGCACCCCGTCGCTGCGCCCGAACTGCGAGCAGAACACCCGCTCCTCGCTGACCTTGACCTTCTTCACGATCAACAGGTCGTCCCCGAGCATGACGGGAAAGTCCTCGGCGGAGACGAAATCCACCGGCTCGTTGTTCTCCAGGGCGGCGAGCAACTGGCGGACCTCGAAGGGCACGCTGTCCCCGGTGTCGCGGGCCGGCGAGTTCTCGGGCAAATTCCCGATGAACATTGCGGGGCCCCGGCCGCCGAAGAGGTCGTAGCGAAGGAAGATCCCCTGGCAGGAGCCGTCGGGGCCGGCCATCATGGCGGCGCCGAAATCACCGGGCCAGTCGCCCGGATCCATCGCGAGCACGTCGAAGTCCGGGCCTGCGGGCTGGCCGGAGCGACGGCGGAGAAAAGACATGGCAACATCGTACGTGCCCGGCACACCACGTTCACGAGGTGGGTCGGACGGCGGGTGGAGATCCACGCTCAGAGACCAATGTTGACTCTGAGCAACCGTCCGGGCTACGTTCGGTTCAGCACGACAGCCGTTCTGGGTTCCATCCTCCGGGGAGCGGTCTGTCGCAACGCGGCCCCACACGCGTATCCCTCACTGTGCACACCGTCGTGCCGAACAGCAGAGCACCCAGCTTCGCGATCGCCGCACACAGCAGCTGCACGCACAAGCCGACAACCACCAGCACGAAGATCCGGTGCTGGCACACATACCAGGTTCGCGGGGCCCAGGCCCGTCGCACTCGCGGATCTGCCCGGGACTCCGCCGCGTGGGGGCGTGCGGGCCCCGGGCAAACCGGAGCCGTACTTCCGAGTAGCTCTCGGATGTCCGGATCCATCCTCCCTGCGACTGCCGACCCTCAGCGGGGTCGGGACCGGCCGACGCACCTTGGTGTGATGGGGATTCATCGGGAGGAGCCCGGCGTCGCCGCCGGGGAGCACAGCAGGCGCCGTGTCTGGCCGCGTGGGGGCGGTGGGCACGGCGTCTGCCTGCTCTTACTCTGAATCGACTTTGTCGAACAGTCAACGGAAATTATGACGTGTCGGCATCAACCGGGCCGCAGCTCGGTCACGACGTCGTTCCGCCGCCGTTCCACGCCGGTTTTGGTGGCGTTTGCGGCTTGTTCGGCCGCTCGCCCCGCCCGGGCCGGGCGAAGACGGCCCGGGAGGCCGGCCGCTCGTGGACGGGCCTCCCGGGGGCGGGACGCCTCAGGTCAGGTCGAACTCGCCGTCGCGGGCGCCGAGCACGAAGGCCCGCCACTCCCCCGGCGTGAACACCAGCACCGGCCCGTCCTGCTGACGTCCGTCCCGCATCGCGATGTACCCGTCGACGAAGGCGATCTGCACGTCCCCGACTCCCTGGCTGCTGGACTGCCAGACCGCCCCCGCCAAGTCCAGGCGGGGCTTCTGTCCGTTCGCGAGGACCTCCGTCGACCCGGCCGTCTCCACGCTCGTACCGCTGTTGGCTGCCACTGCTGTCTCCTCCCGACGTCGTCCGGCAGCCAGCGTAACCAGGCCGGCCGGTCCGGACCCCGCTGTCGGCCGGGACTCCTCCGACCGGGGCGCGCATTCGCGACCCTGCTGCGGCCGGACCGCCGCCTGTGCTACGACGCGCGGGGCGGGGACTCCTGACGGGGTGGCAGGTGGCAAGTGGCAGTGGACGGGGTGGCGGGTGGACGGGTGAACGACGACAGGTGGCCGAAGGGTCGTCAGGGTGGGCCGGGAAGGCGAACACACGGGCCCGGTTCAGCCCGCCGGGCCCGACCGGCTGACAGAGTGAGGGAGAGCACCCACCAGCACCCCGCTCCGCCGCGCCACCCGCCCGCTCCGCCACGGCCCACCCCCGGTACGACGACCCGGCCGGCCCGACACCCCTCGCCCGACAGCCCCGCTCACCCGTTTCCCCAGGAGCAGCCGATGAGCCGCCGGGACGGCACCCGCGCCGACGTCATCCCCATCTCCGACGCACCCTCGGCCCACACCCCGGCCCCTCGCGCGCCGACCTCCCCCGCCAAGGTCCCCAAGCCGGCCCCGGGCCGGCCTCCGGCGCACGGCAGGGTCGGGGTCGTCCTGGTCTCGCACAGCGAGGAGCTGGCCAGCGCGGCCGGCGCCCTGGCCAGGGCCCTGGCCGGATCCGACAGCCCGGCCCCGGTGGCGACCACCGGCGGCGGACTCGCGGACGGCCCCGGGATCAGCGCGGTGCTGGTCGCCGCCGCCACCCGCCGGGTCGACCAGGGCCACGGGGTGGTGGTGCTCGCCGACCTGGGCGGCGCGGTGGGCACCGTCCGGGCCCTGCTCGCCGCGGCGGACGAGCACGGGCTGCCCTTCCCCGTACGGTTCGCGGACGCGCCGTTCGTGGAGGGCGCGGTCGCCGCCGTGGCCACCGCCACCGCCGGCGGGGACCTCTCGGCCGTCCTGGACGCGGCGGAGGAGGCTTACCGGCAGCGCAAGGACTGAGCCGAGGAGGCCTGCCGGCAGCGCGAGGACCGAGCGGCCCGGGCGACGGTGGCGGCCCGCGGGCGGACCGGGAGGTGCAGGGACCTACAGGTGTCCGCGAACACCCCCACGCATGGTGATGGCGCGGCTACCATCCGCACACGGGTCCGACACTGCCGGGTCGCGGCGGGAGCGGCGGGAGGGGGGCTCCTCGGCCGTGCGTGCGCTCCGCACCGGCGGCGTCGTGCCGCGTCCGGGCCGGCGGGGCCCCGGGCCCGTCCGGCGGACCCTAGCCGACCAGCTCCTGCGGGCTCCCGTCCAGGACGAAGGCGGTCTCCCCCTTGCACTCCAGCGCCTGCACCAGCCGGTTGAGGATCCGCGGCTCCAACTCGGGCAGCGCGTCCGGCTCGAACCAGCGGATGTCCAGCGACTCGTCGTCGTTGACCCGCGGTTCACCGCTCACCACCCGGCAGCGGAAGGTGAGTTCGAGGTACTGGCTGCGATCGCCGTTGGGGTACTCCAGCATCGGTGAGACGGTGACCGAAGCCAGCACCTCGGGCACGACCACCACCGCGGCCTCCTCGAAGACCTCCCGGACCAGCCCCTCGGCGGGCTGCTCCCCCGGGTCGAGGATGCCGCCGATCAGCGACCACCGCCGGTCGTCCGCCCGCTGGCCGAGCAGGACGCGACCGTCGTCCCCGACGATCACGGCCGCGACGCCGCTCAGCCAGAGCGGCCGGGTGCCCACGAAGGAGCGGAGTTCCACGAGAAACTGAGGAATTGCCATGCCCGAACCCTACGCCGCGCCCGCCCGGCCCGATCGCCGCCACGGCCGCCGCCCGGCAGCCGGCCGGGCCGAACCACGGGGGCCGGGCCGCCGGTCAACAGCGCGGCCGGGTGCCCTCCGCGGCGCCGGCGCCCTGCGGGGGCGTGCACGGCGGATCGACGGGCGCCCCGGGCGGGGGCGGCCCGCCCGCCGCCCGACTGTCTCCCGGGCGCAGCAGCGCCCGTCCGGCGAGGGCCAGAATGCGCAGGTCGAGCCGGGTCGACCGGTGCTCGACGTACCAGAGGTCGAATGCGAGGCGCTGGTCCGCGGTGAGCGGCTCGCGGGCGCCGACCTGGGCCCAGCCGGTCAGGCCGGGCCGGACGGCGAGCCGGTCGCGGTGCCCGGGCGAGAGCCGGACAGCCCGCTCGGGGAGGGTGGGACGGGGGCCGACGACGCCCATCTCACCGCGGACGACGTTCCAGAGCTGGGGGAGTTCCACCAGGCCGGTGCGACGGAGCAGGCCGCCCAGGCGGGTGCTCCGGGCGGCCTCCGGTTCGCCGGGGAAGCGGGCGTCGCGCAGGGTGCGGAACCGCAGCAGTTCGAACTCGCGCCCGTGCCGCCCGAGCACCGTCCGGCGGACCAGCACCGGTCCGCCCGTGGTCCCGCGGAGCAGCAGGGCGATCAGCAGGCCCAACGGGATCGCACTGACGGCGGCCACCGAGATGACCGCCAGGTCGCCCGCTCGTCTCACCCGTGCCTCCCCTGCCGCCCGGTGTGCGGCGGCTCGATGTGCGGTGAACCGGTGTGCGACGGCTCGGTGGGCGACGCCCCCGTCGGCCCGGGGCCCGGGCGGGCGCCGGCGCCGGACGACCTCACGGTAGGGGAGCCGTGTCGGTGCCGCCCGGGACGTGCGCACACCGGAGGACTTCGGCCGGAACCCGCCGACCCACGCCGCCCGGAGGCGGGATGCGGCCCGTCCGGGCCGGGGCCGGGATCAGAGAGTGGCGCCGCGCCCGTGCCGCAGCACGGTGAAGGCGATCCGGCCGAGCAGCAGCACCCCGGCCGCCAGGCAGCCGGCCACGGCCATCACCCAGGCCGGGCCGTCGGTGTCGGGCACCGCCACGGCGACGACGATCCCCACGGCGAGGCAGGCGAGCCCGACCACGGTCAGCGGTAGCTGGTGGCGGTGCAGGGCCCCGCCGCTCCAGAGCCGGGCCGCCCGCGAGGCCGGCGGGGTCTGAAAATGATCACGGTCCGCGTCTGCCATGAGACCCAAGGTACATCCGCCCGGCCGGTGGAGCAGCCCCTGCGCCCCGGGGGCTTCCCGGGGTGTCGGCGCCGCCCTCGCGCACCGCGGCGGCGGATCCGAAAAATCGGGCATCGAACGGTACAACCATCCACGGGGCGTATCGGTCTCCCCTACATCAAGCGATCCAGGAGCCGTCCAGGGTGCGGGTTGGGAGTCCCCGCCGTGGACCGGAGAACCAGGGGGCGGAGCCGCCGCGCCCGGGTGTCGGAGGCCGGGCTCAGTCCTCCGACGGTACCGCCACGCCGCATGGGCGATCGAGGGGGAACCGTGCCGCAGTCCCAGACCACCAGCGTCAGAACCCTGCCGTCGGCATTCGGGCCGCTCGGCCAGTCCTGCCTGCCCGGCGCACCGGGCCGGGCCCGCCCGGGCGGGCCGCCGGTCGGCGGGATCAGGACGGATCCGGCCCGCCCGCGCGGCGCCGGGCCGGCCCTGCGGCCGGGGCCGGCCGCCGCCGAACAGGACGCGCCGCACCCGGGCCGCCCCGGCGACTGGCTGCGCTTCGCGCCCGTCCAGCCGCTGTTCCGGGCCCGGGCCGCCCAGCGGCTGGCCGTGCTCGCCTACCACGGCGTGACCGACCCCCGCTCGTTCGGCGCGCAGCTGGACCGGCTGCGGCGGCTGGCGGTACCGGTGTCCCTGGAGGCCGTCCAGCGGGCCGTGGCCGAGCGGCGGCCGCTGCCGCCGCGCAGCGTGCTGATCACCTTCGACGACGCCGACCGCAGCGTGCTGACCCACGCGCTGCCCGAACTCACCGCCCGGGGCATCCCGGCCGCGGCGTTCGTGATCTCCGAGCTGATCGGGACGGACCGGCCGTTCTGGTGGCACGAGGCGGCGTTCCTCGCCCGGCACGGCGGCCGCGCCCGCTCGCTCTGCACCGACCACCCGTCCCAGCTGCTCCCCCGGCTCAAGTCGCTGCCGGACCCGGACCGCCGCCGCAGCCTGCAGGAGCTGCGGGTCAGCGCCGACCGCCGCCCGCCCGGCCAGGACCAGCTCACCCCGGAGGACCTGCTGGCCCTGCGCGACGGCCGGGTGGCGATCGGCAACCACACCCAGGGGCACCCGTGTCTGGGCCGCTGCGACGACGCGACCGTACGGGACGAGATCACCGGCGCCCACGAGGCGCTGACCCGCTGGCTGGGCGAGCCGCCGGTGGCGTTCGCGTACCCCGACGGGGGCCACGACCCGCGGGCTGAGGCGGTGCTCGACGAGTTGGGCTACCGGCTCGGCTTCCTGTCCGACCACCGGCTCGGGCCCCGGCTGCCGGGGCACCCGCTGCAGATCAGCCGCCTGCAGGTGGACTCCACGACCAGCGCCCGCCGCTTCGACACCATCCTGTCCGGGCTGGAACCCGCCTACCGGCGCTGGCGCGGCCAGTCGGTGGCCTGACCGCAACGGGCCGGGCACGCCTGGCCGGGCCGGCGGTGGCTCAGACCCGGCCGAGCCGGGCCGGGGCCGCCACCAGCCGGCCCTCGGGATAGCGGGCGGCGACGGCGTCCAGGGTGGAGACCCGGCCGCCGTGCAGGACGGTGAGGCTGCCCGTGCCGGTGGCGGCGCCCCGGCCCGCGTCGGCGATCCGGCGCAGCGCCTGGGCGGCGACCGCGTCGGCCGAGCCGTGCAGGGTGAGGTCCGGGGCGGCGGTGGGCGCGACGGCGGCCCGGATCCGCTCGCCGAGGAACTCGTAGTGGGTGCAGCCGAGGACGATCGCGGCGGTCCCGGCCGGGGTCCGGGCGGCGGCCGCCGCGACGGCGGCGTCGATCGCCTCGTCGTCGGCGCGCTCCACCGCGTCCGCCAGGCCCGGGCAGGCCACCTCGGTGACGGTCGCCCGGCCGCCGAAGTCACGGATCAGGCCCCGCTGGTAGGGGCTGCCGGTGGTGGCCGGAGTGGCCCAGATCGCGACCGGTCGCCCGGCCGCGGCGGCCGGCTTGATCGCCGGGACGGTGCCGATGACCGGCAGTCCCGGTTCGAGCTCCGCCCGCAGTGCCTCCAGCGCGTGGACGGAGGCGGTGTTGCAGGCGACCACCAGCGCGTCCGGCTCGTACGCCGCGGCCGCCCGCGCACAGGCGAGCGCGCGCGCCCTCAGATCCGCGGGCGTACGCGGGCCCCAGGGCATGCCGTCCGGGTCGGAGGAGAGCACGAGGTCCGCGTCGGGACGAAGGACGCGCAGTGCGGCGGCCGCCGCCAACAGGCCGATACCGGAGTCCAGCAGTGCGATCTTCACGGGGAACGACTCTAGTCGATCCACCCCCGGCGGCCTCCGGTGCGGCAGACTGCCCGGGTGACAGTCCTGCTCTGGGTCTCCGTGCTCTCCCTGCTGGTCTGGCTCTGGCTGACCTGCTGCCACGGCTTCTTCTGGCGCACCGACGTGACCCTGCCGGAGCGCCGACCGCCCGCCCGCTGGCCGGGCGTGGCGATCGTCGTACCGGCCCGGGACGAGGCCGAGGTGCTGCCGCTCAGCCTGCCGAGCCTGCTGGCCCAGAAGTACCCGGGACGGGCCCGGGTGATCCTGGTGGACGACCACAGCACCGACGGGACGGGCGCGCTCGCGACGGCCCTCGCCACTCCCGACGGGCTGCCGCTCACCGTGACGGTGCCTCCCCCGCTGCCGGCCGGCTGGACGGGCAAGCTCTGGGCGCTGCGGCACGGTGTCGAACTGGCCCGCGCGGAGCCGGAGGCCGGCGCTCCCGAGTACCTGCTGCTCACCGACGCGGACATCGCGCACGGCCCGGAGTCGCTGGCCGAGCTGGTGGCGGCGGCCGAGAGCGCGGGGCTGGACCTGGTCTCGCAGATGGCCCGGCTGCGGGTGAGCACCCGGTGGGAGCGGCTGATCGTCCCCGCCTTCGTCTACTTCTTCGCCCAGCTCTACCCGTTCCGCCGCAGCAACCGCCCGGGCAGCCGGACGGCGGCGGCGGCCGGCGGCTGCTCGCTGGTGCGGCGCGAGGCCCTGGAGCGGGCCGGCGGGGTGGCCGCGATCCGCGGCGCGGTGATCGACGACGTGTCGCTGGCCCGGGCGGTGAAGGCCAGCGGCGGCCGGATCTGGCTGGGCCTGGCCGAGCAGGTCGACAGCGTCAGGCCGTATCCCCGGCTGGCGCAGCTGTGGCGGATGGTCTCGCGCAGCGCGTACGCGCAGCTGCGGCACTCGCCGGTGCTGCTGCTGGGCACCGTCCTGGGCCTGACGCTGGTGTACCTGGTGCCGCCGGCCGCCGCGGTGGCCGGCCTGGCGGCGGGGCGACCGGCGGTGGCGGCGGCGGGCGGCGCGGCCTGGGCGCTGATGGCGGGGACGTACCTGCCGATGCTGCGCTACTACGGGCAGCCCGCGTCGGCCGCGCCGCTGCTGCCGTTCACGGCCTTCCTCTACCTGGCGATGACGGTCGACTCGGCGGTTCAGCACTGGCGCGGACGGGGTGCGGCCTGGAAGGGCCGGACGTACTGACCGGGGCGCCGGGCCGGGCCGCACCGGACGCCCCGACGGGCCGGCCCCTCCCGAGCGCGGGACGAGGGCCGTCCGGGCGGCGGGACGAGGTTTGTTCGAGCGCGCGAAGGGCCTGACGCATCCGGCCGGTGTGGGCGACACTGACCGGATGGACCGCCAGACGATCTCGCGAATCGCCCACACCCACCACGCGATCGCCGCGCCGCTGGGCGACGAGGCGGTGGCCCGGCTGATCGGCCGCGCCGCGCGGGCCGAGGCCGGGCGGGTCCTCGACCTGGGCTGCGGGGAGGCCGCCTGGCTGCTGCGGATCCTGGCCGCGAAGCCGGACTGGCAGGCCGTCGGGGTCGACCTGGACGCCGACGCGCTGACCCGGGCCCGGCGGACCGCGCAGGCCATGGGGTTGGAGCGGCGGATCGGCCTGCACCACCTGGACGCCCGGCGGTTCGTCACCCGGGAGCCGTTCGACCTGGTGCTGAGCGTCGGCGCCGCGCACGCGTTCGGCGGGCTGCTACCCACGCTCGCGGCCGCCGCGCAGGTGCTGGCTCCCGGCGGGCGGCTGCTGGTGGGCGACGGCTTCTGGGAGCGCGAGCCGTCCCCGGCGGCGCTGGAGGCGCTGGAGGCGTCCCGCGCGGACTACACCGACCTGGCCGGCACCCTGGACGGGGTGGTGGCGGCGGGGTGGACGCCCGTCCACGGCCATGTCAGCAGCCTCCAGGAGTGGGACGACTACGAGCTGTCCTGGACGGGCTCGCTGGCCGAGTGGGCCCTGGACCGTCCGGACCACCCGGACGCCGCGGCGGCGCGCGAGGCGGCGCAGGTGCACCGGGCCGAGTGGCTGCACGGCTACCGGGGGACGCTCGGCTTCGTCACGCTGCTGCTGCGGCGCACCGCGGACTGATCCGCGGGCCGCGGCCGGCCCCACCGGCCGTACCCGCGGATGCGGCCGGTGGGGCTGGGGATCCCCCGTAGGGGTCCGGGCGCGGGATCAGACGGCGGCGCTGAGCAGGGCGTCGCCGGCCGTGATCCGCTGGGCCTGCTCGGCGACCCGGCGGCCGAGGTGCTCGGCGGTCGCGAGGTCCGAGGGGTGCATCTGGTCGGCGCCCTGGTCGCCGTTGGACTGCGCGGCGGCGCCGAGCCAGAAGCCGAGCCGGTTGAGGTCCTGGTCCGAGGCGGTGCTGCGGTTCCATCCGGGCAGCAGGCCGAGGCTGACCCAGGTCATCCCGTGCTGGGCGGCGAAGATCGACAGCGACTGCAGCGCGTTGAGCTTGTCGCCGCTCATCGCGCCGGAGTTGACGAAGCCGGCGGCGAGCTTGTTCCGCCAGGCCTGCTCGGCCCAGCGGCCGCTGGTCAGCTCGACGAAGGTGCGGAACCCGGCGGAGACGTCGCCCAGGTAGGTGGGCGAGCCGAAGACGACGGCGTCGGCCGCGTCCAGCAGGGCCCAGTCCTGCTCGGTGATCTCGTCCACCGCGATCAGGTGGGCGGTGCTGCCGGGCACCTCGGCGGCGCCGCGCGCGACGGCCTCGGCCTGCCGTGCCGTGTGGCCGAAGCGGCTGTGGTAGGCGACGACGACGGAGATCTCGTGGGACATGTCGGTCCTTACTTCTGGGTGCGGTCGAGGAAGTCGGCGATCAGCGGCGCGATCTCGGGGAGGTTCTCCTCCAGCGCGAAGTGGCCGGTGTCGAAGAGGTGCAGCTCGGCGCCGGGCACGTCGCGCAGGTAGGCGCGCGCCCCCGCCTCGGTGAAGAAGGCGTCGCCGCGGCCCCAGACGATCAGCGTCGGCGGCTGGGCGGTGCGCAGCCACTCCTGCCAGGCGGGGTAGAGGTCGAGGTTGGCGTGGTAGTCCAGGGCGAGTTCGACCTGGATGTCCTTGCGGCCGGGCAGGTCGAGGAAGTGCTGGTCGAGCGTCCAGCCGTCGGGCGCGACGGCCTGCGGGTCGGTGGTGCCGCCCTCGTACTGCCCCCGGGTCACCTCCAGGGTGAGCAGCTCGCGCACCCGCTCCGGGGCGCCCGCCACGCCGGGGCGGTTGGCGATGAACGCACGGGCCAGGTCGGAGAGGCCCTCCTCGTACGCGTTGCCGTTCTGGACCACCAGTCCGGTGATCCACTCCGGGTGGCGGGTGGCCAGCCGCAGGCCCACGGGGGCGCCGAAGTCGAAGACGTACATCGCGAAGCGGTCCAGTCCGAGCTGCCGGCAGAAGCCCTCCAGCACGTCCGCCAGGCCGTCGAAGCGGTAGCGGAAGTCGGCGGGTGCCGGGCTGTCGCTGTGGCCGAAGCCGGGGTAGTCCGGGGCGATCAGCCGGAACCGGGTGCCGAGCGCGTCTAGCAGGCGGCGGAACTGGTGGGAGGCGGACGGGAACCCGTGCAGCAGCAGCAGGACCGGTGCGTCGACGGGCCCGGCCTCGCGGTAGAAGATCCGCAGTCCGCCGACCTCGGCGTAGCGGTGCCTGATGTGTGGAATTGCCGGTTCGGTCATGTGTGAGACGCTCCCCCTAAAGCGGACCGGAGTTCGGTTAACCTGATGGTGGCAGACCCGGCCACGCAAACACAACAGGAGTTTCATTTGTCTCACACCGTGGAGGGCGGGCCCGGCTCGGTGCGCCCCGGCGGCCGGACCGCCCGCACCCGGGCCGCCGTGCTCGCCGCGACCCGGGCCGAACTCGTCGAGACCGGCCTGGCCCGCATGACGGTGGAGAAGGTCGCGGTCCGCGCCGGGGTCGCCAAGACCACCGTCTACGCCCGCTGGCGCGACATCTCCGGCCTGATCGTCGACCTGCTCTCCGAACTGACCCTCCGCACCGTCCCGGTGCCCGACACCGGGTCGCTGGAGGGCGACCTGCGGCAGGTCGCCCGGAGCCTGCTGGCCCTCTTCCGCTCCGAGCCCGACCGGGTGACCTTCGAGGCCGTCCTCGCCACCGCCCTCCAGGACGCGCGGGCCAGGGCGGCCCTCTCGGCCTTCTACGTCTACCGGCTCGACGCCACCGCCGAGCTCGTCGACCGAGCTCTGGCCCGCGGCGAGGTCCCGCCGGGAACGGACCGGCTGGAGGTGGTCAGGACGCTGTCCTCGACCTTCTACTACCGGACGTTCTTCACCGGCGAGCCGGTCACCGAACAGGACGCCGACCGCACGGCGGCGGTAGCGGCGCACGCCGCGAAGGCGGGACTGCTGGTGACACCGGCCCCCTGAGCCCGGCGGCACGGCACCGGGCACCCGCCCCGCACCACCGGATCAGCCCTGTTCGACGAGCCGGTCCAGCACGGCGGGCATCTCGCGGACGCCGCCGGCCGCGGTCGGCGAGGTGCGGTAGCGGCCCTGGACGACCACGCTCGGCAGCTCGTCGATCTCGTAGCGCCGCAGCAGCTCCGCCGCCTCGGAGACCTGCCGGTCGGTCCCGGCCGAACGGTAGGCGGACCGGAACGCCCCCTCGTCGACGCCCTGGCGCACGGCCCAGGCGGTCGCCGCCTCCTCCGAGCGCAGGTCCTCCCGGCTCTCGCGGACCGAGCGGTAGACCGCGGACTGGAGGCGCTCCACCTCGCCCAGCCCGTCCAGCGCGTAGTACAGCCGGGCCAGGCCCTGCTGCCCCTGCTCGCCGGGGCTCCCCGGCCAGACCGCCGGCACCCGGCGCAGCGCGACGTCGGCCTGGTGGCGCCGGGCCCAGTCCTGCAGCGGTTGCTCCAGCTGCTGGGAGTGGACGCAGTCGTACGAGAAGAACTCCACCGCCTCCACCCGGGCCGCCTCGCGGACCGGCTGGGGATGCGCCAGCTGGACGTAGGGGTGCCCCTCGGCGGCGGGCTGGTGGGTGGCGGCGCCGGCCTGGACCGGACAGGCGGCCAGACCGGTGGCGACGGTGAGCAGGACGGCGGAGCGCAGCAGCGATTTCACCCGGGCAGTCTGGCGCCGACCGTGCGTTACCGACCAGTCACTCCGGGGAGCGGCGGCGCCGGTTAGCCCGGACGGCCCAGCGGACCCGACCACCCACCCCGACCGCCCGCCCCAGCCGCCCACCACAGCCGCCCACCACAGCCGCCCACCCCCGCGGGCGGCCACCGGGGCGGGGGCCGCCCGTCCATCGCGAACCGTCCAGACATCTCCCGCCCGGAGCGGCTCCTCTGTGGACGATCCACCATTGATCCGGGCCCGGCAGGGCCCGGATCATGGCAAGGCGGCGGAAGGCACCGGCTCCCCGGGCACCGCCGAGCCACCGGCGGCCCCGCCCCCGCGCGCCGCTGCGTCGAGCCCCAGGAAGACGTCGATGCCCCACTCCCCCGATCCCGCCGCGCACCCGATGATCGAGCAGCACGGCGTGGACACCATTCCCGAGGCCGAGCGGACCAGCACCCCCCGGGACGTGGTCTCGATCCTGGTCGGCTCCAACCTCGCCTTCGGCGTGGTGGTCTTCGGCTGGCTGCCGGTCTCCTTCGGCCTCTCCTTCTGGGCGGCCGTCACCTCGGTGCTGGTCGGCACCGTCCTCGGCATCGTGCTGACCGCGCCGCTGGCCCTGGTCTCGCTGCGCACCGCGACCAACCTCTCCACCAGCAGCGGCGCACACTTCGGGGTCCGCGGGCGGCTGATCGGCTCCGTGGTGGGGCTGCTGCTGTCCCTCGGCTACACCGCGCTGTCGCTCTGGGTCGGCGGGGACGTGGTGGTCGGCGCGCTGAACCGGCTGCTCGGCCTGCCCGCGGGCGGCCCGGCGTACGTGGCGACGTACGCGGTGCTGGCGGCGCTGAGCGCGACGGCGGCGGTGTTCGGCTACCGGCTGATGCTGCGGCTGGAGCGGGTGCTGATGTGGGCGATGTCCGCGCTGCTGCTGGCCGGCCTACTCGCGTTCGCCCCGCACTTCGACGCTTCGGGGCACGGCGCGTACCTGCTCGGCGGCTTCTGGCCCACCTGGCTGCTGTCCGTGGTCGCGGCCGGCCTGAGCGGCCCGATCGCCTTCTCCACCCTGCTCGGCGACTACACCCGGTACGTCTCGCCGGCCCGCCACGGCGACCGGCAGGTCCTCGGCGCCACCGCACTGGGCCTGTTCGCCGGTCTGCTGATCCCGCAGCTGTTCGGGACGTTCACCGCCGTCGCGACCGGCGCCGGCCAGGACTACGTCGGCGGACTGATCGCGGGCGCGCCCCTCTGGTTCCTGGTGCCGCTGCTGCTCAACGGCCTGCTGGGCAGCGCGGGCAACACCGGCCTGATGCTCTACAGCATGGGCCTGGACCTGGACGCCATCCTGCCCCGGGCCACCCGCCGCCAGGCGACCGGCGTGGTGGCGGCCGTCGCGGTGGCCCTGGTCTTCCTGGGCCACTTCGTCTGGAACGCGCAGTCCGCGGTGACCTCCTTCGTGCTGGTGCTGACCGCGATCGGCACCCCCTGGGCCGTGATCACGCTGATCGGGTACCGGCGCTGCCGGGGCGACTACGACCGCGCCTCGCTGCAGGTCCTCAACCGGCGCACGCGCGGGGGCGTGTACTGGTACCGGGCGGGGTGGAACCTCCCCGCGACCACGGCCTGGGCGCTGGGCAGCGCCGTGGGGCTCTGCGCGGTGGACACCCCCGTGTACCGGGGCCCGCTGCTGTCGCTGACCGGCGGCATCGACCTGAGCTTCGTACTGTCGGGCGCGGTGGCGGCGGTGCTGTACGTGCTGCTGTCCCGGTCCTCACGCGGCCGGGCCGGGACGCCCGCGCCGACGGCGGTACCGGTGGTCGGCGCGGCGGCGGTCGGCGCGGCGGCGGACCGCGGCTGAGCAGCGGCGACGGGCGAAAGCAGCGGGCGGGGCAGCGGCGCCGGGCGAAGCAGCGGCCGAGTGCGGGTCCGCGGTCGAGGTAGGTGATCCGGTTCAGTCCGCGCGGGGCGCGTGCGCCGGGCGCGGAGGCGGCAGGACGGGCGCGGGCGCGGCGGGCGGCTCCAGGCCGGCCCCGGCCGCGGGTTTCGACTCCGGCGAGCCGGCCGGCCCGGTGACGGCCGCGGTCGCCGGGGCGGGAGCCGCGCCCGCCGCCGTGGGGGTGGCCGCCTCGAAGAACCGCAGCAGCTCCACCGGGAACGGCAGGACCAGCGTGGAGTTCTTCTCCGCCGCCACCTCGACCACCGTCTGCAACAGGCGCAGCTGCATCGCGGACGGCGTGGCCTCCATCATGGCGGCGGCCTCCGACAGCTTGGCGGCCGCCTGGAACTCGCCGTCCGCGGTGATGATGCGGGCCCGGCGCTCCCGGTCGGCCTCGGCCTGGCGGGCCATCGAGCGCTTCATCGAGTCGGGCAGCGCGACGTCCTTGATCTCCACCCGGTCGATGTGCACGCCCCAGCCGAGGGCCGGGCTCTCCAGCATCAGCTCCAGGCCGCGGTGCAGGTTCTCCCGCCCGGAGAGCAGGTCGTCCAGTTCGCTCTTGCCGATGACCGAGCGCAGCGAGGTCTGCGCGACCTGGGACATCGCGAAGGAGTAGTTCTGCACGTCCACGGTGGCCAGCACGGGGTCGACCACCCGGAAGTAGACGACCGCGTCCACCCGGACCGAGACGTTGTCGCGGGTGATGCCCTCCTGCGCCGGCACCGGCATGGTGATGACCTGGACGTTGACCTTGCGCATCCGGTCCAGGACCGGGATCAGCAGGGCCGGCCCCGGCTGGCGGACCCGCCCGAGCACCCGGCCGAGCCGGAACACCACCCCGCGTTCGTACTGCTGCACCACCCGGACGCCGGTCGCCAGCCACAGCAGGCCCACCACCACGATGCCCACGAGTACCGCCATGTCGGCCGACCCTCCCCGTCGGCACGCGCCCGGGCCGGGCCGCGGTGGACCGGTCGCGCGGGTGCGGGCCGCGACGAAAGTATGCGCCGCCGGACGGCCGATGCCTATGGAGCGGACCGGACTTGACGTGGCACCGGGCCGGGCGGGCGGCGCAGCCGCCTGCCCGGGCGGCCGAGAGGCCCACCGGAAGCCCTCCGTACCCGCTCCCGGGGGAGCTCAGCCGCGCCCCGGCCGGGCGACCTCGGCCAGCAGGCCCTGCCAGGCGTCGGCCACCACCCCCAGTTCGAAGCGGGGCAGGACGTGCTCCCGGGCCGCCGCGCCGAGCGCGGGGCGGTCCCCCGCCAGCACCTTGGCCAGTGCCTCGGCCAGCGCGGCCGGGTCACCGGGCGGGGCGAGCGCGCCGCTCACACCGTCCCGGACCGCGGACCGGACCGGCCCGGCCTCGGTGGCGGTGGCCACCGCCGGCAGCCCGGCCAGGCCGGCCTCGATCAGGACCCCCGGCACGCCCTCGCCGCCGCCGGTGAGCAGCAGCGCGTCCGCGGCCCGGTAGAGCGGGGCGGGGTCGGCGAGGTGACCGAGGAAGATCGCCCGGGCGCCGTCGTGGCGGGGCTCCAGCGCCGTCCGCAGCGGACCGTCGCCGGCCACCGCCAACCGGACGTCGGGCATCCTGCAGACCGCCGCCATCGCCAGGTCCAGCCGCTTCTCCGCCGTGATGGCCCCGACCCAGGCGACCAGCAGGCCCTCGGCGGGCAGGCCGAGGGCGCTCCGCGCGGCCCGGCGGTCGGCGGCGTCCAGGGCCGGCGGATAGCGGTCGGCGGAACGGCCGTTGGGGATGGTGCGCACGAGCGTGCCGGGCAGCCGGAAGCGATCGATCAGGACGGCCCTGGCCTCGTCGGAGCGGGCGGTGACGGCGGCGGCGCGGCGCAGCAGCGCACGGGTGCGCAGCCGCCCCGAGGAGCCGGTGCCCCAGCTCCGGGGGTCGCCGGTGGCGACGTGGACGAAGGGGGTGCGGGTACCGGCCAGGGCGAGGGCGCAGGCGGTCAGGGTGCCGCAGCCGTGGGCGACGACGACGTCCGCGGTGCGGGCGGCGGCGCGCAGGGCTCGCAGGGTGCGGGGGTGCAGCCGGCCGGGGCCGAGCACGGCGGTCCGGGCCTCGCCGGGCGGGCCGGTCGGGGCGCCCGCGGTGAGCGGCGGCCCGGCGTCGAGGGCGTCGGAGCCCGGCGAACCGGAGCCCGCGGCGCCAGCGCACGCAGCGCCGGCGCACGGCTGGTCGCAACCCGGTGCGCCGGTACCGAACCGGTCGTCGCGGAACCGGTCGTCGCGGGGCCGGCCGGAGGCGGGGGCGTCGGGGGGCGGGGCCAGGGCGCGCAGGGCGGAGGCCTGGCCGCGTCGGCGCAGCTCCCGGTCGAGGTCGCGGGCGAAGCTCTGCGCGCCCCGGCGACGCGGATCGGAGATGACGTGCAGGACCCTCGGACGGGCTCCGGCAGGCAGGTGTGACGCTGCGTCGGACATGGCACAGACCATGGCACAGGGTGCCGGGGTCGTACAGTCGCCGGACAGAAGATCGCCCGGGTTCCCCGTTCCACCGGAGCGGCGAACAGCGACCGGGTAGCGTAAGGGAGTTGGAGAGCCGATCGGGTGCCGGCCGACCCGTTGCCACGGTCGGCCCGGGGGCGTCGACGGCCGGTCGTGGGCCCCGGCCGGCCGGGGCGCGAGCGCCGTCCCCGGCCCCGCCGCCGTGCCACCTGTTCCCCACGTGCACCGTGCGCCCCGCTGTGCGCCCCCCGTGCGCCTCCGTCCGCGCCGCCCCGGCACCCCCGCCGCCCCCCGTAATCCCTGGCGGGCCGCGCGCCGCAGCTGCGATGCTGATCCACACTCAGGGCGCCGGCCGGCACGGGAGACCGGCCGCGTCCCGGACCCCGGGGGTTGGCCAGTGCAGGTGCTCTACGTGATAGACAGCCTCGACCGGGCCGGCGGCGCCGAGCAGAGCCTGACCGCGATGGCCCCGCAACTGGTCCGCTCCGGGGTCCGGTTGGACGTCGCCTACCTCCGGGAGTCGCCCGGCGGGTTCCAGGCCGAGCTCACCGCGGCCGGCGCCGTGGTGTTCGGCGTGCACCACGCCACCCGCACCCGGACGGCCGCCGCCCTGCACGCGCTGGTCCGCGAGCGCCGGCCCGACCTCGTGCACACCACCCGGTACGAGTCCGACGTGCTCGGCCGGGCGGCGGCCCTGGCCGCGGGCAGGCCCGTGGTCTCCAGCCTGGTCAACTCCGCCTACGGGCCGGAGCACGTGCGGGCCCGCGGTCTCAGCCCGTGGAAGGTCCGGGCCGCCCAGGCGGTCGACGCCGCCACCGCCCAGGGCACCCGGCGCTTCCACGCGTTGACCCGGCACGTGGCCGCGGCGATGGCCCGCCGGCTGCGGATCCGGGGGGACCGGATCGACGTGGTGCCGCGCGGTCGCGATCCGCAGCTGCTGGGCGACGTCACCCCCGAGCGGCGCGGCGCCGTCCGCGCCGCGCTCGGCCTGGCGGAGGACGTGCCGGTGGTGCTCGCCGCCGCCCGCCAGCAGTACCAGAAGGGCCTGGACGTGCTGCTGGAGGCCTGGCCGCAGGTGCGCCGGCAGGCACCGGGGGCGGTCCTGCTGCTGGCGGGGGGCGAGGGCGCCGAGAGCGGCCGACTGCGGGCCCTCGCCGAGCGCGCCGGCGAGGTGCGCTTCCTCGGCCCGCGCGAGGACGTCTTCGACCTGATGGCGGCCTCCGACGCGTTCGCGGTGCCGTCCCGCTGGGAGGGGCTGGGCAGCACGGCGATGGAGGCGATGGGCGTCGGCGTGCCGCTGGTCTGTTCGGACGTGCCGGCCCTGCGCGAGACGGTGGGCTCGGGCGACTACGCCCGGCTGGTCGCCCCCGAGCAACCGGGCGCGCTGGCCGCAGCCCTGGTCGACACCCTGGGGGACCGGGTGGCGGCCGGGGTACGGGCGAGGTCCGCCCGGGCACGCTTCCTGACCTCCTTCACGCTGCATCAGGTCACCGGTCAGATGGTGGAGTTCTACGAGCGCTCGCTGCGGTCGCGCGGCGCCTGACCCGGCTCCGGCCCCGACGGGCGCCGGCCGGACGACCACCCGGGGCCACCGCCGCCCCGCCCCTTGGCATGGCTGCGACGAGACCGCCCCCGATGCCGACCGGATGCCCCTACGCGCCCTCCCGGAATCGCCAAAGCGGTTGCGCCGCACGTCGCGGGCCGCAAGCATCGCAGAGGGATCCGGGAGGCCACGGGGGTGGACCGACCGGCGGGTGGGGACCGGACCGCGGACGCGGACGCGCCGGGGCGTGCCCTGCCCACAGGCCGGCTCGGCACGAGCGGCCGGGGTTCGGACGTCGATCAGGGGGCCGGGGTGCGGGAGCAGGGCGGGGAGCCACCCCGGCGTGGGATCTTCGGGCGGCCGATCCCCGGCCGCGTTCCGGCCGCACCGGCCGCACCGACCGCCGGTCGGCCGGCGGCCCCGGCGCGGCACGCCGGCCACGGCGAGGCGGAGGCCCGATGAGCCCGCGTCGCACCCGGGTGCTCTGGCTGGCCGCCGGCCTCGGCCACGACGGGGCGGGGCGGTCACTGGTCAACTGCGCCCGCCACGCCGACCTCTCGCGCTTCGAGATCGAGGTGGCCTGCTGCTCCCCCGCGCCGGACGCGCTCGCCGCCGAACTGGAACGCGCGGGCCTGCGGGTGCACCGCCTCGGTGGCGGCGAGCCCGACGGCACCGACCGGACGGACCCTCGCCGGACGGACCGCAGGAACCGGACGGACCGGACGGGCTCCCGCCGGACGGGCTCCCGGTGGCCCTGGCAACTCAACGGACTGCTCACCGAACGCCGGTACGGCCTGGTGCACACCCACGCCCCCGTCCCGGCCGTCGCGGCCCGGCTGCTGGCCTTCGGACGGTACGCACCCCGGCTGGTGCACACCGAGCACGAGGTCTGGGACCACCGGCGCACCGCCGACCGCTGGGCGAACGCCCTCACGTACCGCCGCAACGACGCGGTGATCGCCGTCTCGCCGGCGGTCGAGCGGAGCATCCCCGCCGGCAGCCGCCGCGCCGGGGACTGGGTGAGTGTCGTCCACCACGGGCCGGACCTCGCGGAGGTGACCGTCGGGCCGGCCGCCCGGGCTGCCGCCCGGGCCGAACTCGGCCTGCCCGCGGGCGTGGTGGCGATCGGCCTGCTCGACGGCGGGACTCCGGCGACGGAGCACCGCGGGCTGCTCGCCGGGTACGCCGAGCTGCGCCGCTCCGGGGTGTCCGCCCGGCTGGTGCTGGTCGGTGACGGATCGCCGGAGTCCGGTCTCCGGGCACGGGCGGCCGAACTCGGCCTGCACGACGTGGTGTTCGCCGGGCCCCGGCCCGGCGGGCCGGCCCTGTCGGCCGGCCTGGACGTGTTCGCCCTCGCCTCCCCCGCGCAGGGCCTGCCGGACGCCCTGCTGGAAGCCATGGCCGTCGGCCTCCCGACGGTGGCCACCCGGGTCGGCCGGATCCCCGAGGTGCTGGTGGACGGCGCGCACGGACTCCTGGTCCCGCCGGGCGACCCGTCCGCCGTGCGCGACGCCCTGGCCGCGCTGGTCGCGGACCCCGCCCTGCGCGAGCGGCTCGGCGCCGCGTCCCGGGAACGGGCCGCGCGCTTCGACGCGGTCGCCGCCCAGCGCGCCGTGGAGGCGCTGTACCGGCGGGTGCTGCGGCCCCGGCCGGGGCCGGCCGCCGCGCCGCGCACCGCACCGCACGACGTCCCGGACACCCCTCCTCCGGACGCCCTTCCACCGGCGGGCCGCCCCGCCAAGGAGATGTGAGCCGGACGTGAGCGCCCTGCCCGCCCCCGCCGAGTTGACCGTACGCCCGCTCGCGGAGGCCGACACCCCGGCCGTGCTCGCCCTGCTGGCCACCTCGCTGGCGGGCAGCCCCACCGGTACCCACGGTGCGGACTTCTTCGACTGGAAGCACCGCCGCAGTCCGTTCGGCGCCAGCCCCGGCCTGCTCGCCCTGACGCCCGACGGGCAGGTCGCGGGCGTGCGGCTGTTCCTGCGCTGGGAGTGGCAGGACGCGGCGGCCGGCCGTACCGTCCGCGCGGTGCGGCCGGTGGACACCGCCACCCACCCCGACTTCCGGGGGCACGGGATCTTCCGCCGGCTCACCCTCGACCTACTGGAACAGGTCAGCGGTGAGGCCGAGTTGGTGTTCAACACGCCCAACGGCAAGAGCCTGCCCGGTTACCGGTCGATGGGCTGGCACGAGCTCGGCCAGGTGCCGGTGGCACTGCGCCCGGTCCGCCCGGCGGCGTTCGCGCGCGGCGCCCGGGCGGCGCTGGCCCGCCGGCCCGCCGACCGCGTCCGGCCGCCGTACTGCTCGCTGCCGGCCGCCGCCGACTGGTTCGCCGACATGTCGGGGGACGCCGGCGGGCCGCTCAAGGAACTGCTCGACGAGCGGGCGGCGGCCGACCGGGCCGATCCGCGGCTCGCCGTCGCACGCACGGCGGAGTTCCTGCGCTGGCGCTACGGCGACGCCCCCGGCCTGGACTACCGGGTGCTCACCTGCCGGCACGGCGAGGAGCTGACCGGCGTGGCCTTCGGCCGGCCGCGGCGGCGCGGGCCGCTCATGGAGCTGGCCCTCTCCGACATCCTGGTCCGCCCGGGTGACCGGGTGAGCGCCGCGCGGCTGCTGCGGGCCGCCGCCCGCTCCGGCTGCGACCACGTCGCCACCCACCTCTCCCCCGGCACCGAGGCCGCCAAGGTGGCCCTGCGCAGCGGGTACCTGACCGCCCCGCGCTCCGGGATGGCGCTCGCCGCACGGTCCGGCGCCGGACCACTGCCCACCGACCTCACCCTGGCGTCCTGGCGGTTCAGCCTGGGTGACCTGGAGGTCTTCTGACCGCCGGCGCGGACCCGGCCCGGCGGACGGCAGCCGGCCCGACGACCCCGGCCCGACGACCGCGGCGCGGCGGCCACCGGAGCGCGGACCGGCCGCGCCGGGCCGCCCGGGGAGAACGGGCTTCCGAGCGCCGTACCTCGGTGCGGCGTTACGCGGATCGAGTGAACTCGATTGGACCACAAGCCTGTTGAGTGGGCAGCATGACCAGCCGCGGGCCTCGGCCCGACACCCACCAGGTCGGCCCCCGGGACCACCCGTCGGTACGGGGAGCGCCGCCCTCAGCACGGATTTGGAGTCAGCCCGGTGTTCAAGGGATTCCGCAGCTTCCTGCTGCGCGGGAACGTGGTGGACCTCGCGGTCGGCATCGTCATCGGCGCCGCCTTCACCGCCGTCGTCACCGGCTTCGTCACGGCCTTCCTGACCCCGCTCATCGGCGTGGCCACCGGGGCCGTCGGCGACTTCACCAAGAAGACCTTCGAGGTCGGCGGCACCAGCTTCCCCTACGGCGTGTTCGTCAACGCGCTGATCGGCTTCGTGCTGGTGGCGGCGGTCATCTACTTCGTGGTGGTGGTCCCGGTCGGCCGGCTGCAGTCCCGGTTCGAATCGGCCAAGCCTGCCCCGGTGGCCAAGGCCGACTGCCCGGAGTGCCTGAGCCCCGTCCCGGCGGCGGCGGTGCGCTGCTCCTTCTGCACCTCGGAGCTGGCCGGCCGGCCGGGGTTCCCGGCGCAGGCGATGCAGCCGCGCTGACGCCGCCCACCAGCGGGGTTGCCCTTCCGGCCCGTGTTCCCGCCAGTCGCGGGGGCACGGGCCGCGGTGCGCCCGCGCACGCCCCGCCGGAACGGGTGAACCTCGGCGCTCGGCCGCGGGACGTCCCAGGGGGCGGACATCGGGCCACTCGAATCGTGTTCGGGTCGTCGCATGGCGTGCGCGGGTGGCCTGAAGTCGATGCCAATATGTCGGATCTTCCTACTTTCGAGGCCTTTGTTCGAGCGAAGAGTGTGTAAACACTTGAACTGCCCGCCCTCCCACTCTCCTCAGCAGGCACATTGTGGGCTTACCGTATGCCCCATGACCTCGCCCCGCTCCTACGACGGAGTCGGCTACCCCCCTCCGTCCTTCTCCTCCGGCACGCCCATCTACGACAGCCTCGTCGCAGAACGCGGTGTCCCGCAGATCGCGCCCATCAACGTGCCGGCGGCACTGCCCCCGGCGCTCTCCCCCGGCTACGGCACGGGCCTCGGCTCGTCCTACGAGAGCCGGTACTCCTCCGGGTACGAGAGCACCGGCAGCAACCTGCCCGCTCTGCCGCCCGCCCGGCTCGCCCTCGGCCCCGGGCCGAGCAGCAGCCCGGGCGCCGGCCCCGCCACCTCCTACATCCCGGCGCAGCCCAGCTACGCCTCGGTGCCGCAACCGCCGGTGCCCGGCTACGGCGGCCCGCCGCAGCCGTTCCGCCCGCAGGCCCCGATGCCCGGCGGCTTCCAGCAGCCGCAGGCGGCACCGGCCTACCAGTCCGGCGGCCAGAGCTTCGGCGGCCAGAACACCTTCGCCACCGCCCCGCAGGGCGTCGGCGGCGGCCAGCCGTTCGGTGCGCAGGCCTCCCAGCAGGGCTTCGGCGGGCAGGGCTTCGGGGGCCAGTCCTTCGGCGGCCAGTCGTTCGGCGGCCAGCAGTCCTTCACCGGGCAGGGCCCGGCCGGCCAGGGCTTCCAGAACCAGTCCGACCAGAGCTTCGGCGGCAACCAGCTGCGCCCCGCCGTCTCCCCGGTCGCCCCGGTCCGCCCGATGCAGCCGCAGCGCCCCGCGCCCTACGGCGAGCAGGGCCAGTACGCCCAGCCCGGCTACCAGTCCCAGGGCCAGGCCTACTGAACCCAGCCCCTGGTTCCACCCGCACCACCTGAGCACACCCCGGCGCGACGAAGGGCCGGGCGTACGGAGAAACGGGTCATCCACGGACCGTCCGGACCACCGCCACCGCGGTGTCCGGACGGTCCGTGCGCGTTTTCCGGACCACCGCCGGACCACCCGCCGCAGGCCGCGCCCTACAACCCGCCCGACCACCCGCCGCAGGCCGCACCGAACCACCCGCCGGAGCGCCGCCGCCCCGCCCCGCGCAGCCCGCACCGGGCCCGCCCCGGCTCCCCGGCCCGCCCCGCACGCTGGCAGGATGGTGGTATGCCACTGCTGACCGGACTCCACGTCTACCCCGTCAAGTCCACGTACCGGCTGAGCCCCGCCAGCGCCCGGGTCGAACCCTGGGGACTGGCCGGCGACCGGCGCTGGATGCTGGTCGACGCCGCCGGACGTTTCGTCAGCCAGCGCGAACAGCCGGCGCTCGGCCAGCTCCGCACCCTCCCCGCCGAGGACGGCACGCTCACCCTCAGCACCCCCGACGGCGCCCGGATCGAGGTGCCCCCGCCCTCCGCGGCCCGCCACGACCCGCTGGCCGACGTCGAGGTCTGGGGGGCCGGGTTCCAGGCCGCCGAGGCCGACGGCAAGACCCAGGCCTGGATCGCCGAGAACGTCGGCGACTTCCGTCTCGTCCACCTCGACGACCCGCGCCGGCGGCCGGTCGACCCGGACTGGTCCGAGCCCGGCCAGAGCGTCTCGATGGCCGACGGGTTCCCGCTGCTGCTCACCACGACCGCCTCGCTGGCGCGGCTGAACGAGCTGATCGCCGCCGAGCACCCGGAGGACGCGGGCGAGGACCTGCCGATGACGCGCTTCCGTCCGAACCTGGTGGTCGACGGGACGCAGGCGTGGGAGGAGGACACCTGGCGCCGGATCCGGGTCGGCGAGCTCACCTTCCGGGTGGTCAAGCCCTGCGGACGCTGCGTGGTCACCACCACCGACCAGGAGACCGGCGAGCGGCGCGGGCGCGAGCCGCTGCGCACCCTGGCCAAGCACAACCGGCTGCTCAAGAAGGCCTCGTTCGGGCAGAACCTGATCCCGGAGCGGCCCGAGGGCGTCACCGGCGACGTGCTCGGCACCCTCCGGGTCGGGGACGCGGTCACCGTCCTGGAGACCGGCCCGCGCTGGCCGGCCGGCTCCGTGGACCGGAGCGGATCGGACCTGTAGGCGGCGCGCGACGGTGCACCCCGCGACCGCCCGGGCCGGGGCACCGGGCCAGCGGAACGGAATCTCCGGCCAGTCGTTGACCGGGCAGGACGCGCCGACGGCCCGGCCGGGAGGCGCGGGCGCGCTACGGTGGGCGGGCGCCGCGCGCCAGGACGTGCGCCGGCTCGGCAGGAGCGGGCCCGAGAGCACCGGGCCCGGCGAACGAGGGCCCGACGAAGGTGGGGATGGCGGAGCGTCATGGCTGAGCACAGGGTCCGGGTCACTCAGGACAGCGCCTCCCGGTGGCGCCGCCGCGCCGGGGAGTACGAGACGCTCACGGAGGCCCTCGCGGCCGCCGAACCGGGCGACACCGTGACCGTGCGGCCCGGGACGTTCCGGGAGAACCTGGTGCTGGACAAGGCCGTCACGGTCGTCCCGGCCGAGGGCCCGGGCAGCGTCCGGATCGACCCGCCCTCGGGGGTGCCGCTGACCGTCACCGCCGCCGCCACCGTGCGCGGCCTGGTGATCGAGGGCAACGACAGCTCCGCCCCCGCCGTCCTGGTCACCGGCCAGGACGCGGCGCCGCTGCTCGTCGGCTGCCGGGTGGACACCCGCTCGGCCGTCGGCGTCGAGGTGACCGACGGCGCCCGCCCGGCCCTCAGCGGCTGTGTGGTCAGCAACCCGGCCGGCCTGGGCCTGCGCCTGCGCGGCGAGGGCACGGCCGCCGTGTTCGAGGACTGCGAGGTGGCCGCCGCCGGCCAGGCCGGACTCGCCGTGCTCGGCGGCGCCACCACCGCACTGCTGCGCTGCAAGCTCCACCACGCCGCCGGAGCCGGCGTCCTGCTCAGCGACCCGGGCAGCGCCGCCGAGCTCACCGGCTGCGAGATCTACGAGATCCGCGGCAGCGGGGTGCAGGCCGAGGCGCACGCCGACGGCCGGCTCACCGACTGCGAGATCCACCGGGTCACCGGGAACGGCCTCACCCTGGACGGCGAGGCCGAGCTCACCCTCACCGGCTGCCGGGTGCACGACCTGCCGGAGAACGGCGCCGACCTGCGCGGCCGGGCCCGGCTGACGCTGTCGCACAGCACCGTGCGGGACTTCGGACGCGGCGCGCTGTCGGTCTGGGACCAGGGCACCACCGCGGTCGCCGAGTCCTGCGAGATCCACAGCAGCGGCGGCGACTACCCGGCCCTCTGGGTCAGCGACGGCGCCCAGCTGACCCTGACCGACTGCTCGCTGCACGACCTCCCCGACGCGCTGTTCGTGCTGGACCGGGAGTCCCGGGCCACCGCGAGGGACTGCTCGTTCAGCCGGATCCGCAGCTCGGCGGTCTCGGTCAGCGGCGGCGCCACCGTGGCGCTCTCGGGCTGCCGGGTCCAGGACGCCGGCACCGGGCTCTGGTTCCGCGACCACGGGAGCGGCGGGCTGCTCACCGGCTGCGAGATCTCCGAGGTCGCCACCGGGGTGATCGTCACCAAGGGCGCCGATCCGGTGCTGCGCGACTGCACCGTCCGGGGCAGCGCCGAGGCCGCCGTCTACGTCTCCGCCCAGGGGCGCGGCACCTTCGAGGACTGCCGGGTCTCGCACGGCAAGGGCTTCGGCTTCCACATCATCGACGGCTGCCGCACCGCGCTGACCCGCTGCCGGGCCGAGCAGAACCAACGCGCCGGCTTCGAGTTCTCCGAGCCGGGGCCGCTGGTCGAGCACTGCACCTCGGACGACGTCGCACCGGCGCCCGCCGCCGCGCCGGCCGCCCTGCCGCCGCCGCGGGCCGCCCAGCTGACCACCGCCGCGCCGCCGGCGGCGCCGCCCCAGATCACCGCGATCCCGGACTGCCGCCCGGCCGAGGAGGCGCTCGCCGAGCTGGACACGCTGGTCGGCCTCGCCACCGTCAAGCAGGAGGTGCGCACCCTGATCGACCTGATCGCGGTCGGGCGGCGCCGCCGGCAGGCCGGCCTGAAGGCGCCCTCGCTCCGCCGCCACCTGGTCTTCACGGGTGCGCCCGGCACCGGCAAGACCACCGTCGCCCGGCTCTACGGGGAGATCCTCGCCGCGCTCGGCGTCCTGCAGCGCGGGCACCTGGTCGAGGTCGCCCGGGTGGACCTGGTCGGCGAGCACATCGGCTCGACCGCCATCCGGACCGCCGCCGCCTTCGACCGCGCCCGCGGCGGAGTGCTCTTCATCGACGAGGCGTACGCGCTGGCGCCCGAGGACGGCGCCCGCGACTTCGGCCGCGAGGCGATCGACACCCTGGTGAAGCTGATGGAGGACCACCGGGACGAGGTCGTGGTGATCGTGGCCGGCTACACCCTGGAGATGGAACGGTTCCTCTCCGCCAACCCCGGTGTCTCCTCGCGCTTCTCCCGCACCATCACCTTCCCCGACTACACCGCGGGCGAGCTGCTGGAGATCGCCCGCTCGCAGTGCGCCGAGCACGAGTACGCACTGGCCGAGGCCACCGAGGGCGCGCTGCTCGACCACTTCGCCGGGCTGGAGCGCGGGCCCGGCTTCGGCAACGGGCGGACCGCCCGCCAGGTCTTCGAGACGATGGTCGAGCGGCACGCGATGCGGGTCGCCCACCTCGCCGACCCGTCCACCGAGGAGCTCCAGCTGCTCGTCCCCGCCGACCTGCCCGGCGCGGGGGCGCCGTAGCGGGGCGCGGCGCCGGAGCGGTCGGCCCGGGCGGTAATGCGCTCGCCCGGCGGGCGGCGGTCACGTAGCTTGCCGCCATGTCAGAACTGCGCACCGACCGCCTCCTCCTCCGCCAGTGGCGGGACTCCGACCTGGCGCCCTGGGCCGCCCTGAACGCCGACCCCGAGGTCCGCGAGTACTTCCCCGAGGTACTCACCGCCGAGCAGAGCGCGGACTCGGTCGCCCGCTTCCGCTCCGAGCTGGCCGAACGCGGGTACGGCTGGTGGGCCGTCGAGGTCCGGGCCACCGGCGAGTTCATCGGCTTCACCGGCCTGGACCCGGTGGACGAGGGCCTGCCCTTCACCGGGGTGGAGATCGGCTGGCGGCTGGCCCGCACCGCCTGGGGCCAGGGCTACGCCACCGAAGCCGCGCTGGCCGTCCTGGAGTTCGGCTTCACCACCCTCGGGCTGCCGGAGCTGCTGGCGATCACCGCCCACGGCAACCTCCGCTCCCGGGCGGTGATGCGGCGGATCGGCATGACCTACGACCCGGCCGACGACTTCGACGATCCGGACGTGCCGCCGGGCCCGCTGCGCGCCTCCGTGCTGTACCGGATCCGCCGCCGGGACGCCGGGTCCCGCTAGGGCCTGTCCGGCGGATCTCGGCGGATCAGCGGCGCCCGGCGGGAATTGTCAGACACGGCCCAGGGTGCCGGGGTCGGGCGTCGACACCGGTCGCGGCGCCCGGCCGCGCCCACCCGCCCGGTCGGGCGACGCGAGGGCCGCGGGTCGACGGTCCGGCCTCCCGCCCGCTGAACGCCCGTGCGAGGATGGCCCGAAGGACTGGCCGGTCACGGAGAGGCGGACGCGCGCGGATGGCGAACAACAGCAACCTGCTGGCCGAGCAACGGCGGGCGCTGATCCTCGACGAGGTGCGCCGGCGCGGCGGTGTCCGGGTCAACGAGCTGACCCGCCGGCTCAACGTCTCGGACATGACCATCCGCCGCGACCTGGACGCGCTGGCCCGGGCCGGCGTGCTGGAGAAGGTGCACGGCGGGGCCGTCCCGGCCGAGGCTGCCCGCACCCACGAACCGGGGTTCGAGGCGAAGTCGGCACTGGAGCCGTCCGCCAAGGAGGAGATCGCCCGTGCGGCGGCGGCCCTGGTGGTGCCCGGCTCGGCGGTCGCGCTCTCGGGCGGCACCACCACCCACGCGCTGGCGGCGCACCTGACCGGCATCGAGCGGCTGACCGTGGTCACCAACTCCGTGCCGGTCTCGGACGTGTTCGAGCGTGCCCGGCGCCGCGGCGAGGGCGCCGGGGCGACGGTGGTGCTCACCGGCGGGGTCCGGACGCCGTCCGACTCGCTGGTCGGCCCGGTGGCGGACCGCACGATCCGCTCGATGCGGTTCGACCTGCTCTTCCTCGGCGTGCACGGGCTGTCGGCGCAGGCCGGGCTCTCCACCCCGAACATCGCCGAGGCCGAGACCAACCGGCAGTTCGTCGACTCGGCCGGCCGGCTGGTGGTCGTCGCCGACCACACCAAGTGGGGGCTGGTCGGCCTCTCGACCTTCGCCGAACTCGCCGAGGCCGACACCTGGGTGACCGACGCGGGGCTCCCGGACGACGCCGCCCGGATCGCCCGCGAGCACGTCCGCGAGGTCCTGGTCACCCCGTCCGACTGAGTCACCGCGCACCGCACGGACCGCTCCGCACCGCCGCCCAGCGCGGCACCGGTCGGCGGGCCGTCCCGCCGCGCTCAGCCGTCCGCCGGGCCGCCGTCCCGGCGAAGCCCTGCTCGGCGACGGCCGCCGCCGCGCCATGCGCCGGCTGACCCTCGCCCGGGAACGGACGCGAGCGGCGGGCCGCCCCCTCGAAGGGGCGACCCGCCGCTCGTCGTGACCGGCTCCGACCTCGGATCCGGTGCCCGGGATCAGTGCCTGCGGCGACGCCCGGCGGCGGAGAACACTCCACCGATCAGGATCAGCAGCCCGGCGGCCACCACCAGCGGCACGACCGAGAATCCGGTGCGCGCCAGGTCGGCCGCGGCCGGCGCGGCGGCAGGACCGTCCGACGTGCTCACCCGGGGCTCCCCGCCCTCAGCGGCGTCCGGCAGGTCCACCGGCACGTCCATCGGCACACCCATCGGGACCTCGACCGGGACCACGACCGGGACCGCCCTGGCACCCGGGCGCGGAATGGGCGCCGGGTGGTGACCGGACCAACCGCCGGGGGCCGGGCTGGAGCAGTCGTCCGACGGGCTCGGCTTGGGGCTGTGGCTCGGGCCGTGGCTCGGGCTGTGACTCGGACTGTGGGTGTGGGTGGGACTCGGGCTCGGCTTGGGGCTGTGGCTCGGGCTGTGGGTGTGGGTGGGGCTCGGCGACGGACTCGGGCTCGGCGACGGCGACGGCGACGGCGACGGCGACGGCGACGGGCTCGGGCTCGGGCTCGGGCTCGGGCTCGGGCTCGGGCTGACGTTCCGTACGACGACCTGGGCCGACGCCTCGTCGTTGGCGGGCACGGAGTCGGCCGGCTGGACCGTCGTCAGCGAGGCGCTGTTGGCGAGCAGCCCGGTCCTGGTGGCCGCCACGGTCAGCAGCAGGGTCGCCTTGTCCCCCACCGCGAGGTCGCCCACGGTCCAGACCCCGGTGATCCGGTCGTACGTCCCCGTGGAGGGTGTGGACCGGATCAGGGTGAGCCCCGGTGGGAGGACGTCGGTCAGCGTGACCCCGGTGGCGGCGGCCGGGCCCTTGTTCTCGGCGCCGACCGTGAAGGTGATCTGCTGCCCGATCAGCGGGCTCGCGTCGTCGACCGACTTGGTGACCGCGATGTCGGTCGCCTGCACCGGCGTGACCGTGGCGGAGGCCGTGTTGTTCGAGATCACGGGGTCGGTCTGGGCGGCGGAGACGACGGTCGCGGTGTCCGTCACCGGGTCGGTGCCGGACACCCGCACGACGAAGGTGAGCTGCGCGGAGCCGTTCAGCGGCAGGGCGGGGATCGTCCACTTCGAGGTCGACGGGTCGAAGGTGGTGCCGGCGCCCGGGGTGGCGGAGACGTAGGTCGAGCCGGCCGGGACGGGGTTGGAGATCACCACCGAGGAGGCGTCGTCCGGGCCGTGGTTGGTGGCCGTCACGGTGAAGGTGACCGTCCCGCCGACCGGCGGGGTGGTGGGGTCGGCGGTCACGGTGACCCCGATGTCGGCCACCTGGCCGACCGTGGCGCTGGCGGGCGCCGAGACCACGCGCTGCCCCAGGGCGGTCTGCCCACCGGCGGTGGCGGTGTTGGTGAAGGTGCCGGTGGCCGCCAGGTCGGAGGCCTTGAGCACGTAGCTCGCCGTGCAGACGGTCGAATCACCGGGCTGGAGCACCGAGACCGGGCAGGAGATCGGGTTCGACCCGTCGGCCGGGCTGATCAGCGGGTCCTGGACGGTCACGGTGGAGACCGTCGAGCCACCGGTGTTGGTGACCGTGAACGCGTAGTCGATGCTCTGGCCGGCCGTCTGCGGCGCCGGCGTGAGCACCGTCTTGGTCAGGCCGAGCGAGGAGACCAGCGGGACGGTCACCGAGGAGGGCGGCGCGTCGACGGTCGATCCGTTCTGCGCGGTCGCCGTGGCGTTGGCGGTGTTGACCACCTTCCCGGCGGCCACGTCGGCGGCGGTCACGGTGTAGCTGCCGGTGCACACCACGGTGCTGCCGGTGGCCGGCGCGGGCGGGAGGCTGGTGGCGGGGCAGGTGACCGGCGCGAGCCGGTCGTCCGTCACCTGGAGCCCGGTCAGGGTGTCCAGGCCGCCGTTGGTCAGCACGTACTGGTAGGGGATGACGGTGCCGGCGGTGATCTCGGCGGGCAACGGGGTGCCGGTCCGGTCGACCTGCTTGACCAGGTCGAGGCGGCTGAGCGGCACGATGGTGGCGGCGTTCACGCCGCGGATGAGGTGGACGTCGGTGCTGCCGCCGGTGGAGGCGCTGAAGCCGAACTTGTACGTCGACGGCAGGCCGGCCGGGGCCGGCTGGTTGAGCACCTCCTGCCAGCCCGCGCCGTCCTGGAAGTCCAGCTGGACGATCACCCGGGACGCGGGGGCCGGCGTGATCTGCACGTTGACCAGGCGCTTGGCGACCGCCGGGTCGGTGACCCCGAACGCGGCGCTGAGCGTGCCCGGCAGCGTCGAGGCGTACCGGTTCGGGTCGGCGGTCGGGGTGGTGGTGGAGGCGAGGTAGCAGTAGCCGGAGATTCCGGCGCCCGGGCCGCGCAGGGTGATCGCGTTGGGCGCCACCGGCCCGTCCACCTGGACGGGTGACTGCTGCCCGACCGGGCAGTCGGCGCCGCGCGACTCCCCGTCGTTGAAGAAGTTCCCGTAGGCGTCCAGACCGACGCCGAGGTATCCGCCGACCACCCCGGGCACCAGGTTCCGCTGGGCGTAGCCGAGGCTGCCGCCGTCCGCGCCCTGGCCGTCGAGCGGCGTCGAGCCGTCGACCAGGTAGAAGCCGATGCCGTCGCCGGGCGCGGCCGTCCCGGCGTACTGGTACTGCTCGAAGGTGACCGAGAGTCCGGCGGAGGCCGGCACCGGGCGCCGGTACAGCAGCGAGCCGCCGACGAAGCCGCTCGCGTCGTTGAGCTGGAGGTAGCCGGGGGTCACCCCGGGGGTGGGGGGCGGGCCCTGGCCGGCCTGCGGGCAGGCGGGGATCTGGGCCGCCCCGGACGGGGGCGTGCTGCCCACGGGTGCCCCGGTCAGGCAGGCCCGGCCGAGCGGCTCCCAGGCCGGGTCCGGCACCGTGGCGCCCTCGAAGGTCTCGTTCACGATCACCGTGCCACCGGTGGGGAGGCCGGCCGGGACGGCGGGCCCGGCCAGCGGGCCCGCCGTGAGGCCGCCGAACGCCAACGCGCTCAGTACCAGGACGCTCGTCCTGCGTAGTGTCCGCCCGTGCCAGGCCATCGCAACCGACTCCTCGAACCTCGTCGCTGGGGTGCTCCACCCGGCGCCTCGGGCGTCCGGGGGTCCCAGCTTGGGCGGGGAGGGTGCGACGGGCCGGTGAGTGCGCCGCCCGTGGGCGTGTCCAGGTCAGGAGCCGACGATCCGTCAGTCCGGTGCGGCGGCACGGTTGGTCCCGGGCGATCGCCGGCCGGTCCGGTCCGTCGCCGGACGGCCGGTCGCCGGTCAGTCCAGCCAGGAGCCGCCCGCGAGGAAGGCCGTCAGCCGGTCGCGGTACGGGCCGATGTCGATGCCCTGGGCGGCCAGCCAGTCGTCCGAGTAGTACTTGTCGAGGTAGCGGTCGCCGGGGTCGCAGATCAGGGTGACGACGCTGCCGCGCCGCCCGGCCGCCCGCATCTCGGCGACGATCCGCAGCGCGCTCCACAGCCCGGTGCCGCTGGAGGCGCCGGCCTTCTTGCCGAGCACCTGCTCCAGCACCCGGACGGTGGCGATCGACGCGGCGTCCGGGACCTTCATCATCCGGTCGATGGCGCCGGGCACGAAGCTCGGTTCCATCCGGGGCCGGCCGATGCCCTCGATCCGGGATCCGCTCTCGCAGGTGGCGTCGGGGTCGTGCTCGACCCAGCCCTCGAAGAAACAGGAGTTCTCCGGGTCGGCGACGCAGATCCGGGTGTCGTGCTGGGTGTACCGGACGTAGCGGGCGATGGTCGCCGACGTGCCGCCGGTGCCGGCGGTGGCGACGATCCAGGCCGGCTCGGGGTGCGGCTCCAGGCGCAGCTGGGCGAAGATCGACTCGGCGATGTTGTTGTTGCCGCGCCAGTCGGTCGCCCGCTCGGCGTAGGTGAACTGGTCCATGTAGTGGCCGCCGCTCTCCTCCGCCAGCCGGGCCGCCGCCTCGTAGACCTCGCAGGCGCTGTCGACCAGGTGGCAGCTGCCGCCGTGGAACTCGATCAGGTCGATCTTGGACTGGCTGGTGCTCCTGGCCATCACGGCGATGAACGGGACGCCGATCAGCCCGGCGAAGTACGCCTCGGAGACGGCGGTGGAGCCGCTGGAGGCCTCGATCACCGGCTTGCCCGGCCGGATCCAGCCGTTGCAGAGCCCGTAGAGGAAGAGCGAGCGCGCCAGCCGGTGCTTGAGGCTGCCGGTCGGGTGGGTGGACTCGTCCTTGAGGTAGAGGTCGATGCCCCAGTCCGCGGGCAGCGGGAAGCGCAGCAGGTGGGTGTCGGCGGAGCGGTTGGCGTCGGCCTGGACCTTGCGGACGGCCTCCTTGAGCCAGTCGCGGTACTCCGCGTCCGAGCGGTCCACGTCGATGGTCTCGGCGGTCGTCGAAGCATTCCCGGCGGTCATCGCAGCTCTCCTCGCGGCAGGCGGTCCGGTGTGCGGGGCACGACCCACCGACGTCACATCCGTCGCTTTGGTCACTCCCCTCACATCCACACCCAGTGTAACAGTTAATAACAATAAGTAACTGTTACCGGCATTCCAGCTTCCGCTTATCCCGCCGTAACATTCGCGCGGCCCGCCGGAAACGCCCGGGGGCAGACGTCCACCCAACGGCCACCAGAACGAGACCCGCCTGCAAAACTGGCGTCATGACGAGGTGTCAACCTTGAGGTCATAGGAAGCAGACCGAAAGGAACCCTGAAATGAGCGACTACTCCGTACTCGTCGCAGCCCTGACCCAGCTTCACACCGACACCGACGACGGATCCGGCCCGCCGCCTCGGCTCGCCGGCCACGAGGCCGACCGGCTCGCCTCGACCGCCCGCCGCGATGACGCTCCGGCGCCGAGCCGGCCGGCCGTCCGCCTGCTGCGCCGCCCCTTCGGCCGGCGGCCGTCCTTCGCGTAGCACCGCCGGCCGCCGACGCAGGTGCGTCAGCCGGTCGTGAAACGGACGACGGCGTCGGTCGGGAGCCCTGACGGGCCCACCACGCCACCGACGAGCGGGGAGCTGCTGAGCAGGACGACGGAGTCCGCCGGCAGCGCCACCGGCTCGTCGGAGAGGTCACCCCTCGCCGGAGAAGTCGACCGGACAGCGGAAGCCGCCGCCGCACGCGAAGGACCGCGTGCCGAGGCCGGCCTCCCTCCCCCACTCCCGGCCCTCCCCCGCGGCACCGGCCGCTCCCGCCGCAGGGCCGGCACGGCAGGCGCCAGGGCCGGGCCAGGATCGGCGGGCTACGCCGCCACCGCGAGCTGCACCCGGCCCACGGGTTGCGACAGCCGCGGCCTCGCGCCCACCCCGACGGGCGAGACCCGAACGAGCCGCGCTTCGCCGACCACGGCGGGCACCCGGCAGGCCGTCCCGCTGCGAACCCTCCAGCCGCGAACCCTCCAACCACGAGCCGTCCCGCCACGGGCAGTGTCCGCCGCGTACACGGACGTCGACAGCAGCCCGGCAGGCCTACGGACCGGACGCCGGCCACCGGCTCGCCGGGATCACGGGCACAGGACGCCGCGACGGGCGCCGCCCGGGGCCGCCGGCGGACCTCAGTCGCCGGTCACCGCCTGCGGGTCGGCGAGGTAGGGCAGCCAGGCGAGTTCGGCCGCGCCGACCAGGGCGCCGTGCTCCAGGGCGGCGCCGACGATCGGCACCCGTCCGCTGCGGCCCCAGAGGCAGCGCTCGGCGACCACGGCCCGCAGGCGGTCCGGGTCGGCCTCCCAGAGGTCGAGGTGGAGGCCGCTGAGCACCACCCGGTCGGGGTTGAGGATGTTGGCCACCCCGGCGAGGCCGAGGCCGAGCCGGTCGATGACGTGGGCGACCGCGGCCCGGGCGCGCGGGTCCGTGGCCGCGGACCTGGTGAGCTCGCGGGCCTGGTCGAGCAGCGGACGCGCCGGGTCGGGGACGAGTCCGGCGGCGGCGAACAGCGCGTCGGGGTCGGTCTCCGCGTTGAGGCAGCCCCGGTTGCCGCACTGGCAGAGCCGGCCCTGCGGATCCACCGTCAGGTGGCCCACCTCCAGGGCGAGTCCGGCGCTGCCGGTGTGCAGCTTCCCGTCGATGACCAGCGCGCCGCCGACGCCCCGGTGGCCCGAGGTCACCAGCAGCAGGTGCCGCGCCCCGCGGCCGGCGCCGTGCCGGTACTCGGCGAGGGCGCCGAGGTTGGCGTCGTTGGCGACGAAGCTGGGCAGCGCGGCGGGCGCGTGGGGGCCGTGGTCGGCGCGGCGGACCTCCACGTCGTAGAGGTCCGCCACCGGGGTGCCGCTCGGCCAGGCGAAGTGCAGCGCGGCGAGCGCGGTGCCGTCCGGCTCGGTGACGGGGTTGGGCAGTGCGAGGGCGGCGCCGAGGCAGCGGCGGGAGGTGGCGCGGGCCAGCTCGGCCCCGGTCTCGGCGACGGCCCGCAGCATCCGGACGGGGTCGGTGGCGGCCGGCAGCGGCAGGTGGACGGGCGGCTCCAGCTGCCCGCCGAGGCCGCCGAGCGCCACGCTGAACCCGTCCGAGTGGATCTGGCCGGCCACCACCACCGGCCCGGCGGGGTCGACGGCGAGCCGGTGCGAGGGCCGGCCGCGTCCGCCGCCCGCCGGGCGGGAGTCGACGGTGATCAGTCCGAGCGCCTCCAGCTCCCCGGTGACGGCCCCGGCTGTGGCTCTGGTCACGTCGAGGGCCTTGGTCAGGGCCGATCTGGTGGGCGCCTGACCGGTGTGGATGAGGGTGAGCGCCGGCCCGAGCAGCGTGCGTCCGCGGTCGGGCGCGGCCCTGCGACTGGTGTCCTGGACGGGCTTCGGGCTTGTGGGTGAGTGCTGCACACCCCTATTCTTACTTTGTGCCGCTCCTAAACAAAACCCGCGCCCGTTCGGAAGCCCCCTACCAGTCTCCCAGCAAGCGGGCCGCCTGGTCGCCCGCCCGACTCGCCCTCACCGCATTCTTCGCCATGGACGGCTTCCTCTTCGCCGCCTGGGTCGTTCGCATCCCCGACATCCGGGGACAGGTCAGCGCCTCGCACAGCGCGCTCGGACTCGCCCTGCTCTGCATCTCGGCCGGCGCGGTGGCCACCATGCCGGTGGTCGGCAGGCTCTGCGTCCGCTACGGCTCCCGGCCCGTGACGATCGCCTCGGTCGCGCTGCTCAGCGCAGCGGTGCCGCTGCCCGCGCACACCCACTCGGTCCTCACCCTCGGCGCCGTCCTGCTGCTCTTCGGAGCCGGCTACGGCGGGGCGAACGTGGCGATGAACAGCGCCGCCGTCGAGGTGGTGGCCGAACTGCGGCGGCCCGTCATGCCCAGCTTCCACGCCGGATACAGCCTCGGCGGCCTGCTCGGCGCGGGCATCGGCGGCCTGCTCGCCGGCACCCTCAGCACCGCCTGGGCCCTCGCGCTCAGCGGCGCCCTCGGCCTGGCCGTCACCGCCGCCGCCGGCACCGCACTGCTGCGCGGCCCGTCCTCCCCGGCCGCGGCACCGCGCACCGCCAAGGCGGCGGACCGGGCCGACGCGAAGGGCACGACCAGGGCGGCGGGCGCCCGGCCGGCGACGCTGCTGGTCGTCCTGCTCGGCCTGACCGCCCTGTTCACCGCGTACGGCGAGGGCGCGATCGCCGACTGGGCCACCCTGCACCTGACCGACGACGTGCACGCCACCCCGGCCCTGGCCGCCGCCGGCTACGCGGCCTACGCCTTCGCGATGACGACCGGCCGGGTCAGCGGCACCTGGCTCTCCATCAGGCTCGGCCAGACCCGCGTGATGGCGATCGGCGGGCTCGCCGCCTGCACCGGCATGCTGGTGGCGGCGCTCGCGCCGTCGGTAGCCGCCGCCCTCGCGGGGCTGGTGCTGGTCGGGCTCGGGCTCGCCAACATCTTCCCGCTGGCCATCGCCCAGGCCGGCGCGGCCGGCGGCCCGCAGGGCGTGGCCACCGCCTCCACCCTCGGGTACGCCGGGATGCTGATCGGCCCCCCGGTGATCGGCTTCCTGGCCGACGCCACCGGGCTCCCGACGGCCCTCACCACCGTCGCCGGCGCCGCCGCCCTGGCCGGGCTGCTGCCCTTCGCGATCCGCTCCCGGCGACCGGCCGCCGCGGCGCACTGAGCCGGCCGCGAACGGGCGCGGCTCCGGGCCCGGGCCGCGGACACCGCCCGCCGACGGCGTCCCGAAACGACGGCGCCCCGAATCACTGCCCCGCGGGTCGGGCGGGTCTGCCCTCCCGGGCCGCCCACCCCCGCCCGGGAGTGCACGGAGGACCGGTGCGGCAGCCGGCACGGCGGGTCGCTGCCGCGGGCGCGTGCGAGGATCTTCCTGACCGAGGACCGAGGACCGGTGGCCGGTGGCTGACGCCCGGTGATCGGCGACCGGCGACCGGAACCGACGGGACGAGGTGCGGCATGGCGGTACGGGTACTGCGGGCGGCCGAACGCCCCGCCACGGCCTGGCTCAACGGCGGCGGCGTCACCCGCGAGGTGGCGGGCGCGCCCGCCGGCGCCGGGCTGGCCGACTTCGACTGGCGGGTGAGCCTCGCGGACGTCGGACAGGGCGGGCCGTTCTCGGCCTTCCCCGGCGTCGACCGGGTGATCACCCTGGTGGACGGCCCCGGGATGGCCCTCACGGTGGACGGGACCGAGCACGTCCTCGCGCAGCCGTACCGGCCGTTCGCCTTCGCCGGTGACGCCGTGACGGACTGCCGCCTGCTGGGCGGCCCGGTGGTCGACTTCAACGTCATGACCCGGCGCGGCCGGGCGACGGCCGAGGTCGCGATCGCCGACTACCAGCGGGAGGTGGACGTGCCGCCGGGCGCGGCGCTGCTGCTGGTCTGCCTCACCGGCAGCGCCGGCCTGGGCGCGGCCGACCTGCGGCTGGGCCGGTTCGACGCCGCCCTGCTGGACTCCCCCGGCCCGGACCTGCTGCGGGTGGACGGCGTCACCGCCGTCGTCACGCTCCGCCCCGCGGGCTGACGCCCCGGGCGGCCACCCGCGCACCCGCGGCCCCGGCCCGGACCGCCCGTCAGGGCGCGGTGCCCTCGCCGGGCAGGCGCAGGTCCCAGCCGACCAGCGCGCGCAGCTGCTCGGCGGTGACGCCCTCCGGGATCGGGCTCGGCGCCTCGTTGCGGAACGGCGGTTGCCAGCCCTCCTCGGGCGTCCAGCTGCGGACCACCCTGGCGGGGGCGCCCGCGACCACGCTGTGGTCCGGCACCTCGCCGCGCACCACGGATCCGGCCGCGACCACGACGTTGCGGCCCAGGCGCGCGCCGGGCAGGATCACCGCGCCGGTGCCGATCCAGCTGCCGGCCCCGATCTCCACCGGCTCGTTGCGCGGCCACTGCTTGCCGATCGGCAGGTCGGTGGAGCGGTACTCGTGCGCCTGGTCGGAGATGTAGACGCCGGGGCCGGTCCAGACGTCGTCGCCGAGCACGATCGACTGGTGGCCGACGATGTGGCTGTCCCGGCCGATCACGCAGCCGCCGCCGATCCGGACGATCGGCTCGGGGCCGAGATCGAGGCCGGGCAGGAAGCCGGCGCTGATGGTGACGCGCTCCCCGATGATCGAGAACGGGCCGATGGTGATCCACTGCTCGTTGAAGACGGCGCCGAGCGGGAAGGCCAGCTTGGTGCCGTCCCCCAGTGCGCCGAAGCGGTACGGCCCCGGGTTGTCGTTGGAGACGGCGCCGGTCCGCTGCACCCAGGCCCAGCCCCGGTGCACCAGCCGCCCCAGGGCGCGACGCCCGCCGGCCCGGGCGGTGGAGAACAGCGAACTGGTGATCGACATGCGCTCACGTTACCGGCCCGTAGGCGCCACCCGGCGGACGGGGCGAGCAACGTCACACCTCTGCCACGCCCGCACCTGCCACGCCGCACTCACCACCCCCACCCCCACCCCCACCGCCACCGCCACCACCAGCCGCAGGCGCCGCAAGAGATCATGTCCACCATGGACATAGACGCGCACCTCGACGTACTGGACCGCGAGGGCGGGCTGCTCGCCGACGCCGCCGCGGCCACCGACCCCGCCGCCCCCGTACCGACCTGTCCCGACTGGCTGCTGCGCGACCTGGTGGTGCACACCGGCCGGGTGCACCGGTGGGCCGGCGCCTATGTGACGCGGGGTCACACCGCACCGCTGGACGACGACGCCACCGCGGCCCTCTGGGGCCCGGAGCCCTCCGACGCCGACCTCGTCGACTGGTTCCGGGCCGGGCACGCGGACCTGCTGGCCGCCCTCCGGAACGCCCCCGCCGACCTGGACTGCTGGACCTTCCTGCCGGCTCCCTCCCCGCTCGCCTTCTGGGCCCGCCGGCAGGCCCACGAGACGGCCGTGCACCGCCACGACGCCGAGGCGGCGGCCGGCCTCGCGGGCCCTCGGCTGGCCACCGAGCCCGCGCTGGACGGGATCGACGAGCTGCTGCGGGGCATGCTCGCCCGCCCGCGCACCAGGCTGCGCAGCGAGCGGCCGCGCACGGTGGCGGTCCGGGCCACCGACGGACCCGGCACCTGGCTGGCGACGATCGGTCCGGACCCCCTCACGGTCGAGCTCCGGGACGCCCCGGCGGACCTGGTACTGACCGGGCCCGCCCGGGACCTGTACCTGCTGCTCTGGAACCGCCTCCGGCCGGACGCGGTGGAGTGCGAGGGCGACCGCGCACTGCTGGACCTCTGGCGGGAGCGCGCGGCGATCGGCTGACGCCGGCCCGGCGGCAAGCCGGGCTCCCCCGGTCGACCAGGCAACCGGCCGCGGGGAGCCCGGCCACCGGCCCTATCGGGCGCGGGTGCTCACTGCGCCCACGGCGCCGGACGGCGCTCCAGGAAGGCCCGCATGCCCTGCTGCGCCTCGTCCGAACCGAACAGCCGGGCCGACAGCGCGACCAACTCGTCCGCGTCCCGCTCGAAGGAGCGCACCACCTCGGCGTTGGCGAGCCGTTTCGACTCGGCCAGCCCCTGCGGCGAACCGAGCCGCAGGGCGTCCAGCAGCCCCTTCAGCGCGCCCGGCACGTCCTCGGCCGCCTCGGTGACCAGGCCGATCCTGGCCGCCTCGGCCGCGTCGAAGGTCTCGCCGGTGAGGTAGTAGCGGGAGGCCGCGCGGGGCTCCAGCTTCGGACGCAGCGGCAGCGAGATGACCGCCGGGGCCAGCCCGAGCCGTACCTCGGTGAAGGCGAAGGTGGAGGCCGGACCGGCGATCGCCAGGTCGGCGGCGCCGACCAGGCCGAGCCCGCCCGCCCGGACGTGCCCGTCGATCACCGCGATCACCGGCTTCGGGCAGTCCAGCAGGGCCCGCTGGAGGTCGACCAGTCCGCGCGGCCCGACCGTCGGGTCGGCGCCGGTGGCCTCCGAGAGGTCCGCACCGGCGCAGAACACCTTGCCCGTGTGCCCGAGGACCACGGCGCGCACCGCGGGATCGGCCGCCGCCGCGGCGAGCCCGGCGGTGAGCTCGGCCATCAGGCGGGTGGAGAGCGCGTTGCGGTTGTGCGGCGAGTCCAGTTCGAGGGTGGTGACGGCGTCGGCGGTGCTGACGCGGACGAAGGGTGCTTCGCTGGTCATCGGCGGTGGCCTGCTTTCCGGCTGAGGGTGGGTCGGAGTGCCTGCGGCGACCGGTGCGGGGGCCGGTGTCGCCCACCCCCGTCGCCGGCCGGTTCAGGGAGGACTCTGGCACGGCAGAGGGCCCCGTCACCAGATCCCCCGGCGAAAACCACTGGTCAGCCGTCCTTCCGGCCGGGCAGCATCACGTTCCATGACCATCAGCCCGAAGACCGTCGACGGCACCGGCCCCACCGGTGGCCGGCTGCTCCTGCTCGCACCCCGGATCAACGAGACCGGGCTCGCGTTGCGCACCGCGGCGCAGCGGCGGGGGCTGGCGGCCCGTACGGCAACGTCGTACCGGGTGCCCGAAGGGCTGCCCGCCGCGGTGGCCGCGCACGTCTACGGCGGGCCGCTGTTCGGTGACGCGGTCGGTCGCGAGCTGGGCCTCGCGCTGCTGGACGCGGCGCCGGACTGGCTGACCACCCTGCCCGTCGGGCTGACGGGACGCCGGATCGAGTGCCTGCCCCTGGCCGACGCGCGCCGGCTGCGCCGGCCGGCGTTCCTCAAGCCCCCGGTGGACAAGCTCTTCCCCGCCCGGATCTACCCGGACGGCAGCGGCCTGCCCGGCCCGGACGCGCTCGACGACGACACCCTCGTCCTGGTCAGCGACATCGTGGCGTTCCGGCGGGAGTACCGGCTGTTCGTGCTGGACGGTGTGGTGCACGCGGCGAGCCGGTACGCGGTGGACGGTGGGCTGTCCGTCGCGCCGCTCGCCGCCGACCCGTACCGGGAGGAGGCGCTGGCCTTCGCCGCCGACGTCCTGGCCGGCTGCGCCGGCAGCCTGCCGAGCGCGGTGGTGGTGGACGTCGGCCTGCTCGCGGATTCGGGGGCCTGGAGCGTGGTGGAGGCCAATCCGGCCTGGGCCAGCGGCGGTTACGCCTGCGACCCGGACGCGGTGCTGGACGTGGTGCTGCGAGCGGCCGGTCCGGCCGGCGAGCTGCGGGACGCCGACCGGCGGTTCTGCCGCGATCTGCCGCTGGTGGTCGGCTGAAACGCCTCCGCCCGGGACGCTGAGGCGGCCCGGGCGGAGGATGGAGAACTGGAGCGCCGGGCCCGATTCGAACGGACTCTTCCTACTGAAAGTAGGACGTGCTCCACCAGCACCACCGACGCATGTGGAAGATCTCTCTTCGACGTGGTGAACACTACCAGAACGATCACGCGGCCCAGCACCGGCGGGCCTGAGCGGGTGCCGGCACCGGCACCCGGTAAATGCCCCGCCGCCGCGACCGTCCCCGGGTACCGTCGGCACCATGACCGACGATCTGATCATCCGTCCGTACACTCCGGCGGACGAGGACGCGGCCGTCCTGGTGTGGGCCCGGGCCGGCCGGCAGGCGCACCCCTTCATCCCGGGCGAGGGGACGGGCGAGCGCGAGCGGAAGATGCGGGAGGTCTACCTGGTCCACGCGGACAACTGGATGGCCGAGATCGACGGCCGGGCCGTCGGGGTGCTCGGGCTCCTGCACTCCGGCACCGCCGTACCGGACGTATCGGACGTACCGCATGGGAGCGAGGCGGCGGCCGGCGCGGAGACCGGGACGGACACCGGCCCGGACACCGGTGCGGAGATCGGCGGGCTGTTCGTCGCCCCCGAGGCGCAGGGGCACGGCGTGGGCCGGGCGCTGGTCGGGCACGCGGCCGCCCGGCACGGTGCGCTGACCCTGGAGGTGTACGAGCGGAACACGGCCGCCCGGGGGTTCTACGCCCGGATGGGTTTCACCGAGCAGAGCAGGCGCGGCGACGAGGAGTACGACGAGGTCCTGCTCAGGCTCGTCCGGCCGGCACCCTGAGCTGCGGCGCCCTGACCTGCAGCGCCCTGACCTGCGGCGGAGCGACCGGCCGTCAGATCGCCGCCGCCGAGCCGGCCGCCGTTCGCCGGCGCGCGGCCCAGCGGACGGCCGGCGCCATCGCCAGCCCGGCGGCGGCGAACACCGCGCCCAGGACGGCCCAGCCCGCCAGGCCGTAGCCGATCACCGCGGTGCTGACCAGCGCCGGGCCGATCATCATCGCGGCGGAGGTGCCCGCGTTGAAGACGCCCTGGTACGAGCCGTGCGCGCCGTCGTCCGCCAGGTCGTAGCCGAGGGCCCAGCCGCCGGCCTGGCTGAGCACCTCGCCGAGGGCCTGCAGGGCGACGCCGGCCAGCACCACCACGGCGGCGAGGGCCGCCGGCAGGCCGTGCGCCAGGCCCAGCACCACACTGGCCCCGGCCAGCAGCAGCCCGCCCCGGCCGCAGGCCCGGGCGGCCGCCTCCGGGCGCTCGGTGCCCCTGGTGGCGCGCACCTGGAGGGCGACCACCAGCACGGTGTTGACCACCAGGGTGGCGGCCACCACGGTGCGCGGCGCCTCGGTCTCCCGCACGATCCAGAGCGGCACCCCGACCTCCAGCATCGCGAACTGCAGGCAGAGCACGGCGTTGAGCGCCGTCACCGCCAGGAACGGCCCGTTGCGCAGCGCCGGGTTCCGCCGCCGGCCGGCCGGCCGCCCGGCCTCGCCCGGGTCGGTCGACAGGGCGTCGGCGGACCCGACGCCCGCCACCTCCGTACCCGTCGGATCCGTACCGGCCTTGTCCGTACCGGCCGTCCCGGCCATGTCCGTACCGGCCTTGTCCGTACCGGCCGTCCCGGCCATGTCCGCAGCGGCCTTGTCCGTACCGGCCGTCCCGGCCCCGGCGGCCGGGACCTCGATCCGCATGCGCGCGTAGAGGACGGCGACCACCGCGAAGGAGGCCGCGTCGAGCAGGATCGCACTCGCGTACGCGGCGCGGGTGTCCACCTCGAGGACGAGGGCGCCGAGCGCCGTACCGAGGCAGATGCCCACGTTGGTGACCACCCGGAGGTAGGCGCGGCCGGCCACCCGGCGGTCCGCCGGCAGGACTTCGGCGTAGAGCGCGTTGCGCACGGCGGAGGAGCCGCGGTCCGCCGCCGTCACCGCGCAGGCCAGCGCGACGAACGCGGCGTAGCCGTGCACCAGGGCGTACCCGGCCGTGCCGACGGCCTCCAGGGCGACCAGCAGGACCAGGACCCGCCGGGTGCCCCAGCGGTCGGCGGCCCGGCCGGCCGGGATGCTGGCGGCGACGCCGCAGAGGCCGGCGGCGGTCAGGCCGAAGCCGAGCTGGGCGGCGGAGAGGCCGAGCACCCGGGTGAAGAACAGGACGGCGACGGCGAGGGAGAGCCCGTTGCCGAGGCAGTTGAGCAGGGTGATGCGGGCCAGCCGGCGCACCGTCGGGTCGGGGTGCAGCAGTCGGGACGGGCCGCGGCCGGGGTTCGCGGGCGCGGCGACGAGGGGGCCGGGACCGCTCGGGCCGGCCGGCGCCTCGGTGGGTGTGGTGGTCATGCGCCGATCCCACCGCGCCCTGCGCCCGGGCAGAACTCATTTAGGCTGGGCCTGAATCGTCGTCATGGAGGAAGGGGCCCGCGGTGCACCTCTTCCGGCTCGGACTGGCCGACCTGGCCGCGGCCTCGTTCGCCTACTCGCCGCTCCAGGAGGCGGTGCTCAGCCTGCGGATGTGGACCCACCCGGGGGTGTACGTCTGGCACACCCCGGCCTTCGAGGAGCTGCGTCCGGCCTTCGAACAGCTCGACTGCGGGCCGCTGCTCTGCGCCCTGATCGCCTCCAACCGCTGGGTGCCGGACTTCCTGACGCCCCGCCCGTCCGGCCCCGCGCCGGACTTCCGCGCCGAGCTCGCGGTGGTCAGGGCCACTCCGCCGGAGCGGCTGCGGGCCGAGCTGGAGCAGGCCTTCCTGCCGCACGACCGGGCGCTCCCCGCACCGCTCGCGGCGGGGATCGACGACCCGGCCGCGCTGCTGGCCCGGATCGCGGACGCGATCGAGGAGTACTGGGAGCGCTGCCTGGCGCCGCACTGGTGGCCGAGGGCGCGGGGCGTCCTGGAGGCCGACCTGCTGTACCGCTCGCGGGTGCTGGCCCACCGCGGTGCGGCGGCGCTGTTCACGGAGTTGGACGCGCGACTGCACTGGACGGACGGGGTGCTCGGGATCAACCGCAAGTGGGAGTCGATGGACGGGGAGGTCGTGGTGGACGGCCGGGGGCTGGTGTTCGTCCCGACCTTCTTCGCCCGGGGCGCCATCACCTCGATCAGCGACCACCACCCCCCGATGATCAGCTACCCGGCGCGCGGCCAGGCGACGATGGCCGGGGCACCCGCCTCGCCACCGACCTCGCACGCCCTGGAGCTGCTCCTCGGCGCCCCGAAGGCCCGGTTGCTGGCCCTGCTCGCCGAGCCCGCCTCCACCACCGACCTGGCCCGCCGCCTCGGGGTGACCCCGGGCGCGGTGAGCCAGCACCTGGCCGTGCTGTTCGACACCCGCCTGGTCACCCGCACCCGCCACGGCCGCTCGGTGCTGTACGCGCGCAGCGCGCTGGGCGACGAGCTGTCCGCCCGCTGAGGGCGGGCCCGCGACTCCGGGCCCAACTCCCAAATGGTATGGACCTGTTGACGCTTTGGTCCAGTCCTCCTACATTGCCTAGTGTCCGGACCCCCACAGTCCGCGGCATCGATCGGACACGCACCGGATCATCGGGCGCACGCACGGCAAGGCGTACGTGCGCGCACGCGTGCCCGGCCGGTCTCCCCGCACAGGCTCCCCGCACGCGCAAGGTTCGGCACCACCCTGTTCAACCCCCACCGCTACAGGGAGAACCATGTCCGTCAAGCATCATCCCCGCCGCCGCGTGCGCCGCAGACTGCTGAGCCTGCTCACCGCGCTGCTCCTGCCGCTGGCCGCGATCACCGCCCTGGCCGCACCCGCGCACGCCGCCGGCAAGCTCACCGCCGCCTTCACCAGCGCCGACAACGGCTCCTGGTGGAAGGGCACCTACATCGTCCACAACGACAACGCCACCGCCGTCTCCGGCTGGACGCTGGAGTTCGACCTCCCGGCGGGCGTGACCGTCAGCGGCAGCTACAACGGCGACGCCACCGTCAGCGGCCGCCACGTCACCGCGAAGAACGCCTACTACAACGCCAACGTCGCCGCGCACGGCACCACCGAGCCGTACAGCTTCTGGTTCGTGGCGAACGGCCCGATCGGGGCGCCCACCGGCTGCCGGATCAACGGTGACAAGTGCGACGGCAGTTCGGACGTCCTGCCGGGGGCCCCGGGCACCCCGCAGGTCACCGAGGCCACCGCGCACAGCCTGGCGCTGAGCTGGCCGGCCGCCACCGCCGGGGACTTCCCGGTCGCCTCGTACGAGGTGCTGAACGGCGCCGCCGTGCTGGCCGCCTCCGCCTCGACCGGCGTGCTGGTCACCGGCCTGACCCCGGCCACCGCGTACACCCTGACCGTCCGGGCGAAGGACACCCGGGGCAACACCGGCCCGGCGAGCGCGGCCGTCACGGCGAGGACGGTGGACCCGGCCACCGACACCGTCCCGCCGACCGCGCCGGGCGCGCTGCGCAGCACCGCGGTCACCTCGTCCTCGATCACGCTCGCCTGGACGGCGGCCACCGACAACCAGCGGATCTCCGCCTACGACGTCTACCAGGGCACCACCCTGGTGCAGACGGTCACCGGCGCCACCACCACGGCGACCGTCGCCGGCCTCTCGCCGTCCACCGCCTACACCTTCACCGTCAAGGCCCGCGACCCCGCGGACAACGCCTCGCCGGCGTCCAACGCGCTCACCGTGAGCACCGGTGACCTGGTCGGCCCGGGCAAGTACGCACGGGTCGGGTACTTCACCCAGTGGGGCATCTACGGCCGGCAGTACTTCGTGAAGAACCTGGACACCTCGGGCAGCGCGGCCAAGCTCGACGTCATCAACTACGCCTTCGAGAACATCGATCCGGTCAACCTGACCTGCCTGGCCGGCGTCACCAAGGGCACCACCGCCAACCCGCAGGACCCGGACCAGGGCACCGGCGCCGGTGACGCGGACGCCGACTACGCGCGCCCGATGAGCGCGGCGCAGTCCGTGGACGGCGTGGCCGACGACGGCTGGGGTCCGCTGCGCGGCAACCTCAACCAGCTGAAGAAGCTCAAGGCGAAGTACCCGAACCTCAAGGTGGTGGTCTCGCTGGGCGGCTGGACCTACTCCAAGTACTTCTCGGACGCGGCCGCCACCGACGCCTCCCGCAAGAAGCTGGTCTCCTCCTGCCTGGACGTCTGGATCAAGGGCAACCTGCCGCTCTACAACGGCGCGGGCGGCCCGGGCGTCGGGGCCGGCATCTTCGACGGCATCGACCTCGACTGGGAGTGGCCCGGCTCGGCCGACGGCCACGCCGGCAACCACTACAACGCCGCCGACAAGGACAACCTGACCCTGCTGCTGGCCGAGTTCCGCAAGCAGCTGGACGCCCTCGGCGGCTCGCACAAGCTGCTGACCGCCTTCACCCCGGCCGACCCGGTGAAGATCAACCAGGGCTGGGACCTGTCGAAGATCTTCAGCTACCTGGACATCGCCAACGTCCAGGGCTACGACTTCCACGGCGCCGGCAGCGACAACTCCTGGGAGCCGAACCGCGCCGGTCACCAGGCCAACCTCTACGCCGACGCGCAGGACCCGTACGCCTTCCACTTCAGCGTGGACGCCGCCGTCCAGGCCTACCTCACCGCCGGGGTGAACCCGCGCAAGCTCACCATCGGGTTCCCGTTCTACGGCCGGGGCTGGCAGGGCGTCACCGCCGGCGGCGCGAACGGCGAGTGGCAGGCCGCGACCGGCGCCGCACCGGGCCAGTTCGCCGAGGAGGCCGGCACCAGGGGCTACAACAACCTGCTGGCCAGCGTCCCCAACCTGACCGTCTACCACGACACCCAGTCGATCTCGACCTACGGCTACACCGGCGCCGGCGGCCAGTGGTGGACCTTCGACGACCCCTGGTCGATCGGCCAGAAGACCGCCTACCTCAAGTCCAAGGGCCTGCTGGGCAGCATGATCTGGGAGATGTCCGGTGACACTCCCTCCGGCACCCTGATCACCGCGCTCGACAACGGTCTCAAGTAGCCTCCCGCGACGACCGGCCCCGGGTGCACCGCGCCCGGGCGGCCACCGGTCCGGCGGGTTCCCGCGGGAGCCCGCCGGACCGGTGGCCGGAGGTCAGCGCGAGGCCAGCGCGGAGAGCCGCCGCGCCGCCCGGTACTGGCGCAGCACCTGGGCGAACGTCGTGTGCCCCTGCGTGGTGCGGGCGAAGGCCCGCCAGGCCGGGTCGACCAGGCAGACGGCCGCGTGGAAGAGGTGCGGCCGACGCTCGAAGGCGGCCAGCATCTGCTTGCCGGCCCGCATCTCCACGCCCAGGCCGGCCTTGATGGCGAAGGCGTAGTTGAGGGTCTGGCGCCGCACGTCCGTGGCGCCGTTCGCCTCGGCGACCTTGACCGCCCACTCCCCCGCGAGGCGGCCGGAGCGCAGCGCGTACGAGATGCCCTCGCGGGTCCACGGCTCCAGCAGGCCGGCCGCGTCACCGGCGACCAGGACGCGACCGCGCGCGAGCGGCGAGTCCTCGGCGCGGCAGCGGGTGAGGTGCCCGGACTCCACGCTCGGCGGGAACCCGGCCAGGCCGAGCCGGCGGATGTAGTCGGCCAGGTACTTCTTGGTCCGCTCGCCGTCGCCCCGGGCGGAGATCACCCCGACGGTGAGGCTGCCGGACTCGGTCTTGGGGAACACCCAGCCGTAACTGCCGGGCAGCGGACCCCAGTCGAGGTGGATCCGGCCGGCCCAGTGCGCGGAGACCTCCGGCGGGACGGGGATCTCCGCCTCCAGGCCCAGGTCGATCTGGTCGAAGCTCACCCCGACGTGCCGCCCGATCCGGCCGGCGCTGCCGTCCGCGCCGACGACCGCGCGGGCCTCGAAGCTGCGCCCGTCGGTGGCGGTGACGGTGACGGTGCGGTGCTCGCCGCCGCGCTGCTCGACGCCGCTGACGGTCACTCCGGTGACCAGCACCGCTCCGGCCGCCTTCGCGGCCTGCACCAGGCGCAGGTCGAACTCGTCCCGGTTGACCAGGCCGAACAGCATCCGGCGGGAGCGCCGGGTGCGGGTGAAGCGGCCGTCGTAGGCGAAGGTGACGGCGTGCACGCGGTCCTGCAGCGGCAGGACGAAGTCCGGCGGCAGGCTGTCCCGGGAGGGGCCGATGATGCCGCCGCCGCAGGTCTTGTACCGGGGGTGCTCGGCCTTGTCGAGCAGCAGTACCCGCCGGCCCTGCGCGGCCGCGGCGTGGGCCGCCGAGGAGCCGGCCGGCCCGGCGCCGACCACGACCACGTCCCAGACGCCGTCGAGGGGTTCGGGCCCGGGCCCGGCCCCGGCGGGTTCTGCGGCGACCGGACTGTCTGCACCCGCCGGGCGGTCTGCACCGAGCGGGCTGCGGGAAACGGGGCTACCGGAGTCTGTCACGTCGAGCAATCCTATGCGTCCGCCGGGCCGGGTCGCCGACCGCCGCCACGGTCGTGTCAGATTCCCCCGCGGAGCCGCCTGCGCGCACCTCTATGATCGGCAGCATCCCCCGGTCGCGTTCACCCGAACCACCCCCTCGGAGAACCTGGAGAGCCCCGATGCCGCAGCAGTCCCTGGCCGACACCGTCAGCACCCTGATGGAGCGGGCCCGCGCCGACCTCGCCGAGCTGGTGGCGTTCCCGTCGGTGGCCGACCCCCGGCAGTTCCCGGTCGAGGAGTGCGAGAAGGCGGCCCGCTGGGTCGCCGACGCCTTCGCCGCGGAGGGCCTGACGGACGTGCGGATCCTGGACACCCCGGACGGCACCCAGTCCGTCTACGCCGAACTTCCCGGCCCGGCCGGTGCGCCGACCGTACTGCTCTACTCGCACTACGACGTGCAGCCGCCGCTGGACGAGGCGGCCTGGGCCAGCCCCGCCTTCGAGCTGACGGAGCGTGACGGGCGCTGGTACGGGCGCGGCGCCGCGGACTGCAAGGGCAACATCCTGATGCACCTGACGGCCCTGCGGGCACTGCGCGCGGTGGACGGCTCGTACCCGGTGAGCCTGAAGGTGATCGTCGAGGGCTCCGAGGAGCAGGGCACCGGCGGGCTGGAGCGGTACGCCGAGGCGCACCCGGAGCTGCTGGCCGCGGACGCGATCGTGATCGGCGACGCCGGCAACTTCACCGCCGGCCTGCCGACCGTGACGACCTCGCTGCGCGGGATGACCGTGGTCGAGGTGTCCGTCCGCACGCTGGCCGGCAACCTGCACTCGGGCGCCTTCGGCGGCGCCGCCCCGGACGCCCTGCAGGCCCTGGTCCGGGCGCTCGCCTCGCTGCACGACGAGCAGGGCGCGCTCACCGTCGCGGGCCTGGCGGCGGACCAGGAGTGGCCCGGCGTGCAGTACCCGGAGGAGCAGTTCCGCGCCGACGCCGGGGTGCTGGACGGCGTACGCCTGGTGGGCACCGGCAGCGTCGCGGACCGCCTCTGGGCCCGGCCCGCCGTCACGGTGCTCGGCATCGACGCGCCGCCGGTGATCGGCGCCACCTCCTCCGTCCAGGCCGCTGCCAAGGCGCTGGTGAGCCTGCGGGTGCCGCCGGGCGTGACCACCGCCGCCGCGCAGCAGGCCCTGGTGACGCACCTGGAGGCCGCGGTGCCGTTCGGCGCCCGGGTGTCGGTGGAGCGGCTCAGCAGCGGCGAGGCGTTCAGCGCGGACACCTCGGGGCCGGCCTACGAGGCGATGGGCGCGGCGATGCTGGAGGCCTTCGGCAAGGAGATGGCCTCCTCGGGCGAGGGTGGCTCGATCCCGCTGTGCAGCACCCTGCGCACGCTGTACCCGGAGGCGGAGATCATCCTGATCGGCGTCGAGGAGCCGACCACCCGGATCCACGCGGTGAACGAGAGCGTCGACCCCCGGGAGCTGGAGCTGATGGCACTCACCGAGGCGCTGTTCCTGCGCAACTACGCCGAGGCCCGCCGGGGCTGAGTCCTGGCCCGGTCCGGTCCGCGGTCCCGCTCGTGGGCGGGGCCCGGGCCGGGCCGGCCGCGGCGCCACTGCCAGAGCCGCACGGCCGTCGCGTACCCGGCCGCGCCCACCGCGAGTCCGGCGCCGGCGCCGAAGCAGAACTCCGCGATCAGCTGCCGGTCCGTCCCCGCCAGGCGGTGCGCCGCCCCGGCCGCCGTCGCCGCCGCGAGCAGCCCGACGGCGGCCCGGCGCACCCCGGTGGGCAGGCGCAGCTCGGGCGGACGCGGCTCGGCCCGGCGCGCCTGGCGGACCAGGTACCGCGCCAGCACGGCGAGGGCGACGGCCGAGGAGCCGTACTGGAGCACGGTGTAGAGCGGCAGGCCACCCACGACCGGGGTGTTCAGCACGGGCAGCACGACCCCGAACCGGCCGCCGTGGGTGAAGGCGTCCCAGCCGACGTGGGTGGCCGCGCCGAGCGCCGCCGAGAGGGCGAACCAGGCGGCCCGCTCGGCGCCGGGCCGCCGCCACGGGCCGGGCGCGGTCATCGACTCGGCGGCGGGGGCCCAGCGCTCGGGCAGCAGCGCGACCAGCGGCCCGCGCAGCAGGCCGTGCCAGCCGGCCACCAGGGCGGCGGCGAGCGCCACGTCCGCGGTCGGCACCGCCCACCAGTGGTGGGTCAGCTCGCCCCGGCCGTAGACCCCCGGCAGCAGCGAGTCGGCGAAGAACAGGACGTCGGGGGCCATCGACCCGGCGACCAGGGCCGAGGCGACCAGCGGGCCGCGCGCCCTGGTGCCGTCCAGGAAGGGCAGGGCGGCGGCGACATGGCTGAGGGTGAACGGCATGGGTCCCATCCTGCCCCGTCCGCTCCGGCGTCGCCGGTGAACCCCGGGGCCGCGCGGACGATCGGCCTCGCACCGCGGGTGAGCGGACCCGCGGCGCCGGGCCGGTCCGCGCTCAGGCGGCGTCGACCGCGCCGGCCAGGCCGCCAGCCGCCAGCCGTCCGGTGGTGACGCCCTCGGCGGCCGGCAGACCGGCCTCCAGGTAGCGCAGCTCGCCGCGGCGGCGGGCGTCCAGGGCGGCGGCCAGCCGCCGGTGCCGGCCGGGGGTGAGCAGGCCGGCGGCCTCGTCGAGGGTGACGAAGCGCCAGCCGCGCAGTTCCTCGGCCTGCAGCCGCAGGGCGCCGCGGGCCGGGGCGTCGAGCCGGCCGCCGTCGTAGACCAGCCGCAGGCCGCCGCGGCGCGGGCCGGTTCTGGGCTCCCAGTCGACGGCGAGCAACCGCAGGTCGGCGGCGTCCAGGCGCAGGCCGAGCTCCTCGGCGGTCTCCCGCAGGGCCGCGTCGGTGGGGGCCTCGCCGCGTTCCACCACACCGCCGGGGAACTCCCAGGCCGGCTTGTAGACGGGGTCGACGAGCAGCACCCGGTCCTGCTCGTCGAAGAGCAGCACGGCGGCGGCCACGGTGTCCCCGGTGGTGTCGGCGCTCTGCACGATGGGGCAGCGGGCGGCGCCGTCCCGGACGAGCGCGGCGAGCCGCTCGGCGGTCTGGCGCGGGGTCAGCCCGCCGGTGTCGAGCAGTTCGGCGTCGCGGCTGAGCCAGCGCCGGGCGGCGCGGTAGCGGGGCAGGTGCTCCAGGCACCACTCCCGGACGCGGGCGCTGCGCTCCGGCTGCCCGGGGTACTCCTCGCGGGCCTCGATCCGGGACTGCAGGATCGTTTCCGCCGGGTCCAGTACGAAGTGGTGCACCGCGAGACCGCGGGCGGCCAGACCGCCGAACATCTCGTCGCGGTACTCCTCGCGCAGCACGGTCATCGGGACGACCAGCGGGCCGGGCACCTCCGCGAGCAGCGCCGCGGCGTACTCCGGCACCAGCCGACGCCAGGACGGCAGGTCCTGGAAGTCGGACAGTTCGGCGGCCCGCTCGGCCGGCAGCATCCGGGCCAGGCCGTACCCGACCAGCTCGGGATCGAACAGCAGGCTCCCCGGGAGCAGTTCCACCAGCTCGCGACAGGCGCTGGTCTTACCCGCGCCGAACGTGCCATTGACCCAGACGATCACGACGTCCCCTGCCCTAGATCAGCCCGGCGGCGATCGCCGCCGGGCGCGCGGCCCGGCCACCCGCGGCCGGCGCCAGTGAAGGTGGTACCCGCTGCGCGGCCGTCCCCATACCTCGCCCTCTCACCCACCGTCACTTACCGGCCTCACCGCTTGTCAGCGGCATGTGCCAGGCCGGGCACGGCGGCCCGCCTCGCGCCACCGCCGCCCGGCGGACGCCCCGGGGGCGGCGCCGATCCGCTCAGTGACCGCCGGCCCGCAACGCGGCCGCCGCCGCGCCGACCAGGCCCGCGTCGGTGCCCAGCAGCGCCGGCACGACCTCGATCCCCCGGACGAAGGAGAGCGCCGCGTACGAGCCGAGCCACTTCTCCAACGGGCCGAACAGCAGCTCGCCGGCCTGGGCGACGCCGCCGCCGATCACCACCACCTCCAGTTCGACCAGCGTCGCGGTGGCCGCGATCCCCGCCGCCAGCGCCTGCGCGGCGCGGTCGAAGGCCTCCCGTGCGATCGGGTCGCCCTGCCGGGCGGACTCCGCGACGGCCGCGGCCGAGGCGTCGCCCCCGGCCGGGCGCCAGCCCGCCGCGGCCGCCCGGCGCGCGATCGCGGTACCGCTGGCGAGGCTCTCCAGGCACCCGCGGCCCCCGCAGGGGCAGAGGTCGCCGTCCAGGTCGACGCTGATGTGACCGATGTGGCCGGCGTTGCCGGTGGGCCCCGGGTGGAGCGCCCCGCCCAGGACCAGGCCGCCGCCGACACCGGTCGAGACCACCATGCAGAGCGCGTTGTCGTAGCCGCGCGCCGCGCCCCGCCAGTGCTCGGCCGCGGCCATCGCCACGCCGTCGCCGGTCAGCACCACGGGCAACCCGGGGGCCAGCTCGCGCACCCGCTCGACCAGCGGGAAGTCCCGCCAGCCGGCGATGTTCACCGGGCTGACCAGCCCGCGCCGGCCGTCCACCGGCCCGGCGCTGCCGAGCCCGATCCGCTCCACCCGGGCCCACTGCGGCGCCCGGCGCAGCTCGGCCAGCACCTCGGCGACGGCCGCGAACACCCGCTCGCCGGGCTCCTTCGCGGGGGTCGGCCGCTGGGTGCGGGCGGACAGCAGGCCGTCCTCCGACCCGACCAGCGCGCCCGCGATCTTCGTACCGCCGATGTCGATGGCCGCCACCCGGGCCTGCTCGCTGCTCACAGCACCAGACCCTACCCCCGGCCCGGACCGGCGAGCGGGCCCCGCCGGGCATGCCGGAGGTGCCGACGGCTTCGCGCCGACGGCACCCCCGGCTCCCGTGGACGGGGCGGGCGGCTCCTGCGGACGGGTCAGGGGCGACCCATGTAGTCCGGGTAGTAGCCGCTGCTGATGGTCGAGACGCGGATGTTGGTCCCGGGCCGGGCGGCCTCCACGTACTGGTTCCCGCCGAGGTAGATGGCGACGTGCTCGATGCCCCGGGCGGTGCCGTCCTCGGACCAGAACAGCAGGTCGCCGCGGCGCAGCTGGCCCGCGCTGACCGGGGTGGTCGCCTCGTACTGGTCGTTGGCGACCCGCGGCAGCTCGACGCCGGCCCGCCGGAAGGCCTGCTGGACCAGGCCCGAGCAGTCGTAGCCGTCCGGTCCGTTGCCGGCCGTTTTGAACGGCTTGCCTAGCTGGGCGAGGGCGAAGGCCACGGCGTCCTCGAAGTCGCCGCTCGCGGCGGCGGCCGGGGCGGCGGCGGTGTCCGAGGACGCCGGGGCGGCCGTGACGCCGGTGCGCTGCTGGTAGACGTCGTAGTGACTCGTCCACCGCCACTGGCCCTGCGCGTTCCTGAACCAGTAGACCGAACCGTCCCAGCCCTGCGTGATCCCACCGCCGGACGACACCTTCACCGCACCGCCACCACCGGTACCGGTGCGCTGCTGGTAGACGTCGTAGTGACTCGTCCACCGCCACTGGCCCTGCGCGTTCCTGAACCAGTAGACCGAACCGTCCCAGCCCTGCGTGATCCCACCGCCGGACGACACCTTCACCGCACCGCCACCACCGGCGCCGGTGCGCTGCTGGTAGACGTCGTAGTGACTCGTCCACCGCCACTGGCCCTGCGCGTCCCTGAACCAGTACTTGGAGCCGTCCCAGCCCGCGTGCGCCGGGGCCGGCTCGGCGGCGGCGGTGCCGACGCTGCTGCCGAGGCCGATCACGCCCGCCCCGGCCGCGATCACGGCCACCAGGCCGAGGCCCCGGCGGATCCGCCCGATCCGGGCTATCCGGTGGGACCGGGCCCGCTCGGCACTGATCGCGGTGGTCGGCTCGGTCTGCGGGGCGCTCGGAGCGCCGGTCACGACGGTGTTCATTGCTACTGACTTCCTCTGCTGACGGGGGCCCGGGCGGTCCGCGGCGGCCTTGCGCCACGGACCGGAAGCCGCTTGCTCCGGAGGCCGATCGGTCCGGATGCGCACCGGCCGCTGAGGCGGCGCGGGCGCGGCGGCCCGGGGTTCAGTTCTGGAAGTCACGTTAAGCACGCCCGCGCTCACGGCGCGCAACGAGCGGAGCCAATGGGTGGTTCACCCTCGGTGAGTGGCCGTCAGCCGAGCACGGCCCGACTCCGGAGGGTCCGTCAGGCCGGGAGCCCGCGCGGCGGGTCGCCGGGCAGGCGGCTCGGCAGGTCCCGCCGCAGGTCGCAGCGGCGGGTCGTGCCGCAGGTGGCGGCGGGTCGTGCCGCAGGTGGCGGCGGGTCGTGCGGCGGACCGTCAGAAGTGCCCGCCACCGCCCGCCGGCTGCTCCTGGAGCAGCAGCTTCTTCAGCACCTTGCCCATCGCGTTGCGGGGCAGTTCCGCCACCAGGACCACTCGCCGGGGCCGTTTGTGGACGGACAGCCGGTCGGCCACGAACGCGGTGAGCTGCTCACCCGTGACCGCGCCGTCCGCGACCACGTACGCGACGACGGCCTGGCCGAGGTCGGCGTCCGGCGCGCCCACCACGGCCGCGTCCGCGACGGCGGGGTGGTCGCGCAGGGCGGCCTCCACCTCGCCGGCGCCGATCCGGTAGCCGCCGCTCTTGATCAGGTCGACGGAGGCCCGCCCGACGATCCGGTGGAACCCGTCCGCCCCGATCACCGCCACGTCGCCGGTGCGGAACCAGCCGTCGTCCGTCCAGGACTCCGCGTCGGCGTCCGGCCGGTTGAGGTATCCGGCGAACAGGGTCGGGCCGGCCACCTGGAGCTCGCCGACGCTCTCGCCGTCCCGCGCGACCGGCGCGCCGTCCTCGCCGACCAGCCTGGTCCGCACGCCGTCCAGCGGCAGCCCGACGCTGCCGGGTCGGCGCTCGCCGTCCGCCCGGGTGCTGACGGTGATCAGCGACTCGGTCATGCCGTAGCGCTCGATCGGCGCGTGCCCGGTCAGTGCGGCCAGCCGTTCGAACACCGGCACGGGCAGCGGTGCGCTGCCGGACACCAGCAGCCGGGCGTCCCGAAGGCTCGCCACCGCCTCGTGGTCGGCGGCGATCCGCGACCAGACGGTGGGGACGCCGAAGTACAGCGTGCCGCCGGCCCGGGCGTAGCCCTCGGGGGTGGGCCGGCCGGTGTGGACGAGGCGGCTGCCGGTCCGCAGGGCGCCGAGCACACCGAGCACCAGGCCGTGCACGTGGAACAGCGGCAGGCCGTGGACCAGGGTGTCGTCCGCCGTCCACTGCCAGGCGCCGGCGAGGGCGTCCAGGTCGGCGGCCACGGCGGAACGGCGGATCACCGCGCCCTTGGGGGCGCCGGTGGTGCCGGAGGTGTAGAGCACGAAGGCGGTGGCGTCCCCGGCCGGCTCGGGGTGGGTGGCGGACGAGCGCAGCGCCAGGTCCACCTGGAGGGTGTCGAGACCGGGCAGCTCGTCCAGCCCCTCCGGTGCCCGCTCGCCGGCGGCGAGCGCGAGCAGCGCGGCGCCGGAGTCGCCGAGGATATGCGCGCGTTCCTTGGGGCCGGAGTCCGGGGGCAGCGGCACCACGGGTACGCCCGCCAGCAGCCCGCCCACCACGGCCGCCACGGTCTCGGCGGTGGGTCGGGCGAGGACCGCGAGCGCGGGGGCACCGGCCACCCGGTCGGCGACGGCGGTGGCCGCGCCGAGCAACTGCTCGCGCGAGAGCGCGACCCCGTCGATCCGCAGGGCGTCGGCGGTGTCGCCGTGCCCCTCCTGAAGCGCCGTCAACAGACTCATGAGCCCCTCCGCGTCGGTTTCTGGCGCCGACTCTACGGGCCCCGGAAACGCCGGAGGGCGCGGCCGGCCGATTACGGCCGTCGCGCCCTCCGGGCGGGTCGCGCAGCTCAGCCCTTGCGGCTCTTGACCTCGGCGGTGAGCTGGGGCAGGACGGCGAAGAGGTCGCCGACCACGCCGTAGTCCACCAGCTCGAAGATCGGCGCCTCCGGGTCCTTGTTCACCG
>NZ_JBHUSG010000039.1:17322-106448 GCF_042673745.1 Kitasatospora sp. NPDC057015 | reverse complement strand
CTCAGGTCCCTCGCCGACTACCTCGCCAAGATCAACCCGGACAGCCAGCCATCAAGGTCATAGTTGCCCTCGTGATTTGCGGTGCGTCACACTAGTGCTGTGACCACATAGGTTCGCCGGGTTGCTTGGTCACGCGGCGAGAGCGGGCCTGCCGCCTCAATCGACGCCCCGAGACCCACTCTTCCGTGTGAATTCCCTGGCCCCACCGGAACCGTTCGCTGAAGTCCGATTCCCGGACGGCGAGGATGGTCGATGGATCGAAGTCCGGCCATGCCGAACGCTGAGGGGTACGCCCATGTGGAAGTCACTGCTGCTGCACCGATCGCTGCGACGCACGGCGGTCGCCGCGGCCGGCTGCCTCGCCCTGCTGGCGGGTGCCGCCCCGGCGTCGACGGCCGAGGGCACCGCGAACCGCGCCGCCGGTCACCGGTTCCCCGCGAGCTTCGCCCACCCCGCGCCCTCGAAGCGGGAGACCGTCTTCGACCCCGTCTACCTCGTCCAGGCCAACTCGGGCCGCGGGGCGACGTTCGAGGTGTACGCGGGCTGGGACTACGCGCTCCTGACGAACCAGCCGGGCAACGGCACCGCCCTGGTCTTCACCCTGCACGCCGACGACCTCACCTACAGCATCGAGTCGACGTCCGCCAACTGGGGCGAGTACCGCACCTGGTGCCTCTACGGAGCCGACATCAGGCTGGAGAAGAGCAGCTGTGGCACCCGCTGGCAGATCGAGGACCTGGGCGGCGACGAGTTCTACCTCAAGGTGGCGGGGACGAAGAAGAGGATCAAGACCAGCAAGCTGCAGGACCGCAAGCGGTGGCTGGCCGCCGAGGAGGAGATCTTCATCGTCAACGAGGAGTTCGTCAGGTTCAAGCTCGTCCACCCCTGACCCCTGACCCCTGGACCCGGATGGCGTCGGAGCCGATCGACAGCACCTCCGCCATCCGGTCGCCTCACTGCCGGGTCATTGGCAGGTGACGTTGAAGGTGGTCTCGTGCGTAGCGGCGACGTTGCTGCCCCAGTTGCCGAGGACATCCTTTGTCGAACACCCACGCCAAGCACTCCGGGCGCCCCTGGTTCCATACCCGCGCACGCGTCGTCGATGCGGAGAGCGGCGCCAATTTGAGATCTGACGCGCCGACGAATGCGACTGCCCTGCCCATGTGAGCTGCCGGGTCCTGCACGGCTGCCCGGGTCTGTCGTACCGAGACGAGTCGGGTCTCGCGGCGGCGCGCTCCGGACCGGTTGGATGTGGGACACACCCCATCCGATACGTGGAGGCGTCGATGGCAGAGCCGGTCCGAGTACGAAGACTGACCGATCAGGAGGGGCGGCAGTTACAGCGGATCGTGCGCCGGGGCAGCACCAGCACGGTGCGCTACCGACGGGCGATGATGCTGATGGCCTCGGCCGGCGGTAACCGGGTGCCGGTCATCGCCCGGCTGGTGCAGGCGGACGAGGACACGGTGCGTGACGTCATCCACCGCTTCAACGAGATCGGACTCGCCTGCCTGGACCCTCGCTGGGCGGGAGGCCGTCCCCGCCAGCTCAGCCCTGACGACGAGGACTTCGTCGTCCAGACGGCCAGCACCCGACCCACCAAGCTCGGCCAGCCCTTCACCCGCTGGTCGATACGCAAGCTCCTCGCCTACCTGCGCCGCGTCTACGGCCGGGTGATCCGCATCGGCCGCGAGGCCCTGCGCTGTCTCCTCGCCCGACGCGGCGTTACCTTCCAGCGGACCAAGACGTGGAAGGAATCCACCGACCCCGACTACGATGCCAAGCTCGACCGGATCGAGCATGTCCTGGAGCATTTCCCCGACCGAACATTCGCGTTCGACGAGTTCGGACCGCTGGGCATCCGCCCCACCGGCGGCTCCTGCTGGGCCGAGCAGGGCCGGCCCGACCGGCTGCCGGCGACCTACCACCGCACCCACGGCGTGACCTACTTCCACGGCTGCTACTCGATCGGCGACGACACCCTGTGGGGAGTGAACCGCCGCCGCAAGGGCGCCGCGAACACCCTCGCCGCGCTCAGATCCATCCGGGCCGCCCGACCCGACGGCGCCCCCATCTACGTGATCCTGGACAACCTCTCCGCCCACAAGGGGACCAAGATCCGGCACTGGGCCCGGAAGAACAAGGTCGAGCTGTGTTTCACCCCGACCAGCGCCTCTTGGGCCAATCCGATCGAGGCGCACTTCGGACCACTGCGGCAGTTCACCCTGGCCAACTCCAACCACCCCAACCACCCGGTCCAGACCCGCGAACTGCACCGTTACCTGCGCTGGCGCAACGCCAACGCACGCCATCCCAACATCCTGGCCGCCCAACGCCGCGAACGAGCCCGCATCCGCGGCGAGAAAGGCCTCCGCTGGGGAGGCCGCCCTGCCCTCGCTGCCTGATCGAGCAACACGGCGAACCTTCTCGGTCACAGCACTAGACATCGCGCTTCCCGTTCCTGAACGAACTCGCTTCCGCAGAAGGCCGTTGCGGCCATGTCCAGCACCGGTGCGGGTGGTCGAGCCTCGGTCTCGTCGTCAACCCTCCCGTGGGTCCGTAGATCTGATGATACGTCATTGACTTCCTGATTTTGAAGTGTCAGATTCTGAATCAGGTAGCGATGAAGGGGAGTTCGGCATGACCAAGGCGCGGTACACGGCGCAGGCACACGTCGCCGGAGGCAGGAACGGCCACGGCCGTACGCAGGACGGCCGGCTGGATCTGGACCTGCGGCAGCCCGAGGAGCTGGGCGGGGACGGTGAGGGCGTCAACCCCGAGCAGCTGTTCGCGATCGGCTACGCGGCCTGCTTCGGCACGACACTCGCGCTGGTCGGGCAGCGCAGCGCACTCCCGGCGGACGACGTGGAGATCGACTCCTTCGTCTCCCTGATCCCGGTCGACGGCGGACGCCTCCAACTCGGCGTCGAGCTAAGGATCTCGTTGCCCTCGGTCACCGCCGAGCAGGCGGTCGAACTGGTGAGGACGGCCCACCAGGCCTGCCCGTACTCGGGCGCCATCCGCGGCAACATAGACGTGGCACTGGTGGTCGACGGCACCCTGGTGTGACACCCGCCCGCTCCCCTCGCCGAGGGGAGCGGGCGGTCCGCGCGATCGAAGGGACACCGGCCGACATGCCTCTCGCACTGCATCACATCGTCATCGACGCCCAGGACCTGCCCGCCCTGGCCCGGTTCTGGGCCGAGGTGCTGGGCTGGCGGATCCTCTCCGAGCGGGAGCGGGAGGTCGTGATCGGGCCGGATCCGACGGCCCCGGTGGGCATCTGCTTCATGCCGGTGACGGACCGCAAGGTGACCAAGAACCGCCTGCACCTCGATCTGACCTCCGCCGCGGAGGACCGGGAGGACGAGATCGAGCGCATCCTCGCACTCGGCGCCCGCAGGGTGGACGTCGGGCAGAGTGCTGACGAGTCGTGGACGGTGTTGGCCGATCCGGAGGGGAACGAGTTCTGCGTGGTCCGCCCGAAGGCGACCCTCGTCGGCTAGGGCCTGTCCGGCGGATCTTTGCGGATCGGCGCGCGGAGTCGGGCGCCCGTCTGGGTGCGCGCCCGGATCGTCCTCGTACTGGACGTACTTGGATGATTCGGGCGTGCGTCCAGACGGGGGGCACCTCCCGGCCGAAGGCTGGGGGAGCACCCCGGGCCGCCGGTTCGAGGCCGCCGCCCGCCGCTTCCTCCCGGCTCGGCCCGCCGCGAGGTGCCGGCCGGGCGGGTGGGGTCCGGGGGTGGCGGTCGTGGGTCAGCCGGTGGTCCGCGTCCGGAGCAGGGTGTCGAGGGAGTCGATGACCCAGGACCAGGAGTCCTGCGAGTCGACGGCGGTGTGGCTGAAGCCGCCGCCCGCCTCCAGGGTGACGTAGCCGTGGAAGACGCTGCCCAGCATGCGGACGGCGTGGGTCTGGTCGGGTTCGTCGAGGTCGTAGCCGCGCAGGATCGCGCGGGTCATCTGCGCGTGCCGCACGCCGGCGCTGGCGGCCGCCGTCTGCGGGTCGAGTCTGAACTGTGCGGCGGCGTAGCGGCCGGGGTGTTCCCGGGCGTAGTCGCGGTAGGCGTTCGCGAACGCGGCCAGGGCGTCCTTGCCGGCGCGTCCGGCCAGTGCGGAGGAGACCCGGTCGGCGAGTTCCTCCAGGGCGAACAGGGCGATCCGCGTCTTGAGGTCCTCGGAGTTCCTGAGGTGTGAGTACAGGCTGGCCACCTTGACGTCGAACCGCCTGGCGAGCACCGAGAGGGTCACCTGGTCGAAGCCGAGCTCGTCGGCGAGTTCGGCCGCCGCCAGGGTCAGTCGTTCCGGGGTCAGCCCTGCGCGCGCCATGACGTTCCTCTCGTTTGCCTGTATCCATTATGCATTTGCCTAAAGGCTATAGGCAAATTAGCCTGCCTTCATGAAGCCGCTGACCGAGCAAGAGATCCGTACCGCCTTCGTGAACTGCTCCAAGGGCGAGGCGAAGCGCCTCTCCGTCCCCCGCGACCTGACCGACCAGCCCTGGGACGACCTGGACTACCTGGGCTGGCGCGACCCCCAGGCCCCGGACCGCGCCTACCTCGTGACGGAGTTGGACGGCCGCCCGCAGGGCCTCGCGCTCCGCTGTCCGAGCGCCGCCTCCTGGCAGACCCGGCGCAGCCTGTGCTCGCTGTGCGTGACCCTCCACACCGGAGGCGTCTCCCTCATGGTCGGGCCGAAGGCCGGGCCGGCCGGGCGGCAGGGGAACTCGGTGGGCACCTACATCTGCAGCGACCTCGCCTGCTCGCTCTACGTGCGGGGCAGGAAGGACGCCGGGGCCGGCACGGGGTTCCACGAGTCCCTCACGGTGGAGGAGAAGATCCGGCGGACGACGGCGAACCTCGCCGCGTTCTTCGCCAAGATCACCGCCTGAGCGCGGCCGGCGCCGGACCGACCGCCGACCGCGGCGAGCCGCCTCCACCGCTGTGGCGCGCCGGCCGTACGCCGCCGGATCCTCGAAACGCCCGGTGCCCGGAACCCGTGCCGGGGCATGCTGGGACGGGGCGGGCGGGGCCCGCCGGCCGGCGGATGCCGGGTGCGGTTCGGGGAGGGGCAGGGTGACGGGGAACGAGGGGCCGGCGGGAGCCGCGGCGCGGCAGCAGGCGACGGCAACGGGCTTCGCGAGGGTCTTCCAGGCGGCCGGTGACCTGGTGGTGTACGAGGGCGGCGAGCCCTACCGGCTGGCGTCGTGGCCGGTGGCCGCGCCGGGCGGCGGGCCCGCGGCGCCGGATCCGACGGGGGAGCAGGGCCGGCGGCAGCCGAGCGTGCTGCTGCGGGCGGGCAACGCGGTCGTGCGGTTCGCCGGCCGCACCGCCGAGCGGGAGTGGCTGCGGAACTGGCGTGACGGCGAGGACACCATGGCGGTCTGCCTGCTGCACGCGCCGGGTGGGCAGGGCAAGACGCGGTTGGCGTTCCAGCTCGCGCAGGAGTGGCAGGCCCAGGGCTGGGTGGTGCTGGGCGCCTTCCACCACCGGGAGCGGCAGGCGCCGCAGGCCTTCGCGGTGCCGGTCGGCCTCGCCGAGGCGGCGGGGGTCGTGGTGCTGGTGGACTACGCCGAACGATGGGACACCGCGGACCTGCTGACGCTGCTGGGGGACACCCATCTCGGTGCGGGCCGGGGAATCCGGGTCCGGGTCCTGCTGCTGGCGAGACCGGCCGGGGCCTGGTGGCAGAGCCTGTCCCACCGCATCCACCAGGACGTCGGAGTGCCGGCCACGCGGTACGAACTCCGGCCGCTGGAGCACGATCCGGGGGTGAGCCGGGTCGCCCTGTTCACCGCCGCCCGCGACCGCTTCGCCGACCTGCTGGGCGTGCCCGCCGCGAAGGCGGCGGAGCCTCCGGGGGAACTGGCCACCCACGCGGACTACCGGCTCGTCCTCGCCGTCCACATGGCGGCCCTGGCCGCCGTCCTGTCGACCGGACTCCCCGGCGCGGCGCCGGGCGACCCCGTGGACGTGTCCGCCTTCCTGCTCGCCCGCGAGCGGGTGCACTGGCAGGCCCTCCACGACCGGACCGAGGACCGCCTCGCCACCTCGCCCGACGCGATGGCCCAGCTCGTCTACACCGCGACGCTCACCGGCCCCGTCGACCGCGAGGACGGCACGGCGGCGGTCGAGCGGGTGGGCGTCGAGAGCGAGCGGGCACCCGGCCAGCTGCTGAAGGACCACGCCCGCTGCTATCCGGCTCCCAGCGCGGACCCGCCGACCACCGGCCAGGGGCGCCCGATGGGTGCGGCGGCGGTGACGGTCCTGGAGCCGCTGTACCCGGACCGGCTGGGTGAGGACTTCCTGGCGCTGCTCACCCCCGGCCACGCCTACGAGCACGCCGTCGACGACTGGACGGCCCGGGCACCCGCCCGCCTGCTCCTGCCCGCCGCACCGCGGACCCCGCAGCCGGGCCGGTCCGAACCGCATCCGGCCTGGTCGCGGCACGCGCTGACGACCCTGATCGAGGCCGCCGGCCGCTGGGAGCACCTCGCACGGGAGCAGCTCCACCCCCTGCTGCGTGCGCACCCCGGCCTGGCGCTGCAGGCCGGGGGCTCGGCCCTGGCGACGCTCGCGGGCCACCCGGACGTGGACCTGGAGGTGCTGGCCGCGATCGACGACCTGCTGCCGGAGCGGCACGTCGAGCTGGACATCGCGGCGGCCGCGATCGCCACCCGCCTCGCCGACCACCGGCTGGCCGCCGCCGACCCCGTGGGGCAGGCCGGGATCCACGACCGCCTGGCCGTCCGGCTGGCCAACGCCGGTCAGAGCGACCCGGCCCTGGCCGCGAACGAGCGCAGCCTGCACGGCTGGCGGCGGTTGGCCGACTCGAACCGCGGCTACCTGCCCGCCCTGGCCAGGGTGACGAACAACCGCTCGTTCCTGCTCCGGCAGGCGGGTCGGTTGAAGGAGGCACTGGTCTGCTCCGAGCAGTCCCTCGGGGCGTACGGGGAGGTGGTCGGTCCCGACCGGGAGGTGGCCCTGCCCTGGATCGCCACGGCGCTGGTCAACCATGCGGCCCTGCTGTCCGAGGCGGGTCGGCGGGTGGACGCGCTGGCGTTCTCGGAGCGGGCGGTGGGGGCCTACCGCGTGCTGGCGGGTGCGGACCGGGGCGTCCACCTGCCGAACCTGGCCGTCGCGGTGAACAACCACGCGTTGCGGCTGGCCGAGGCGCGTCGTCCGGCCGAAGCACTGGCGTTCTCGGAGGAGGCGGTGGCGGCCTACCGTGCGCTGGTGGATGTGGACCGGGGCGTCCACCTGCCGACCCTGGCCGCAGTGGTGAACAACCACGCGGTGCGGCTGGCTGAGGCGGGTCGTCCGGCCGAGGCGCTGGCCGTCACGGCGGAGGCGGTCGGCACCCAGCGCGAACTGGCCGCTCTCAACCCCGCCGTCCATCGGCCGACTCTGGCCATCGCGCTCGCCAACCACGCGGTGCGGCTGGCCGAGGCGGGTCGTCCGGCCGAGGCGCTGGCCGTCTCGGCGGAGGCGGTCGGCACCCAGCGTGAACTGGCCGCTCTCAACCCCGCCGCCCATCGCCCGAATCTGGCCACCGCGCTCGCCAACCACGCCGGGCGGCTCGCGAAGGCGGATCGCCCGGCCGAGGCCCTGGTGCTCTCCGCGGAGGCGGTCGCCGTGCGGCGGGAGCTGGCGGGCGCCGACCCGGGCCCCCATCTGCCGTATCTGGTCATCGTGCTCGCCAACCACGCCGGGCAGCTGGTCGACGCCGGTCGTTCGGCCGAGGCCCTGGTGTTCTCCGCGGAGGCCGTCGCGGTCCAGCGTGAACTGGTGGCGCCGGACCCGGCCGCGCACCTGCCGAACCTGGTGACCGTCCTCGCCAACCACATCGTGTGGTTGTCCGGGGCGGGCCGACAGGCCGAGGCCCTGGCGTTCTCCGAGGAGTCCGTCGAGGCTTACCGAGACCTGGCCCGTCGGAACAGCGCCGACCACCTGCCGAGCCTGGCGGACGCGCTTGAGGACCGCCTCGTGCGGCTGGCCGACGCCGACCGGCTGACCGACAGCCTGGCCCTCGCCGAGGAAGCCGTCCACGTGCGCCGGCTGCTCGCCGGCGCCGACCCGGCCACCCATCGGCCCGCGTACCTGCAGAGCCTCGTGGTCCTGGGGCTGGCCCGGCTGCAGAACGCGCGGTTCGGCGAGGCGGTCGTGCCGCTGGTCGAAGCACTGGTCATCGCTCGGGACCTGCCCGGGCACCACGAGGACCTCGTCCGTACGATCCCGGGTCTGCTGCGACGCGCCCGCGCCGAGGACCGTGCCGCGGTCGACGAACGGTTCCGGTCGCTCACGGGTCGGGGCTTTCCGGAGTGGATGCGGTAGCCGCCGCCGGGCCCGGCGGGGCGACCGGGCCGGGCGGCGCGAGCGGCCGTGGCGACCGGGCCGGTCAGGGGCGTTCGATGCCGAGCCGGATCCGCGCCGCCCGGGTACCGGACCACGGCCCCGGCTCCGGCGGGTCGGCCATCGGGCGGACCCAGGCCTCGGTGAAGCTGAGCAGGATGGCCGTGCGCGGCCCGGCGGTGCGGTTGACGCCGGCCCGGTGCCAGGTGGAGGCGGCCAGCACGATGAGGTCCCCGGGGTCGGCGACGGCCGTGACCGGTGCACCGCCGGGCGTCAGCGGCGGCTGCTTGTAGCGCTGGTGGCTGCCCGGCATGAACTCGGTGGCCCCGCTCTCCGCGGTGAAGGGAGTGAGCGGCAGGACGCACTGGAGGGCGAGCAGGCTGCCCTCGACGACCTGGGTCATGTCGTTGTACGGGTAGTCGATGTGCCAGCGGTCGGGCTTCGCCCCGGGGTTGACCCGGTTGAGGCTCAGGTCGTTCATCAGGGCGTGCGGGCCGAGCAGGGTGTCGGTGAGCTCGGTGAGCCGGGGGTCGTTCATCAGGTCGACGAACGCGGCTCCGTGGCGGAACAGTTGGAAGACGCGTACGGACTCGGGGGTGTGCAGCGCGGATTCGGCTGCGAGCAGTTCGTCGGCCAGCGCGCGGAGTTCGGTGACCTGCGAGGCTTCGAGGAAGCCGCGCCACACGTGGTGGCCGTTGCGGTGGAAGTGCGCCGCGGACGGCGCGGCGGTCGCTGTCTCGATCATGGTGTCCTCATTCCGGAGCGGGTGGGGGCGGCGGAGCGGGCGGGGTGGCGGAGCGGGCGGGATGGGCGGCCGTCAGTGGGCGTGGCGAACGGAGTGCTGGCGGACGGGGCGGTGGCGTCGGGCGTCCCCGCGTCGGCGGGTGGGGGCGGGGACGGTGGGGCCCGGCGCCGGTCGCTCAGTCGGAGCCGGTCAACGCGCGCGAGGCGGCGAGGAAGGGCGCGACCGGGAGTTCGGCGAGCCCGGCGCCGATCCGCCCGACGCCGGGGGAGCGGTGGAGCAGGCCGGTGGCGAGCAGCGGGGTGATGCCGCTGCGGGCCACCCGGTGGACGTCGATGCCCTGCGGGATCCCGGTGGAGCCGTTCCCGGGGATGCGGTACAGCCTGCTCTCGGCGCTGGCGATGGAGCGCATCCGGCGGGCGTCCGCCTGCACCCGGGCCGCGCTCAGGCCGAGGTGGTCGGTGGCGGCGGGCGCCGCCGGCAGCGCCATCGCGCCGAAGCCGGCGACCTCGGCGGCGAAGGAGTCCCCGATGACGGGGTGGACGTCGGCGGGCGAGTGGCCGCCGAACAGCACGGCGCTGCCGACCGGCGCGGGCGCGGTGAACCACCGCCCGCCCAGGCCGGCCACCTGGATCCCCACCCGGTGGCCGTTGGAGACGACCGTCCGGAGGAGGGGACTGCCGGGCCGCTCGGGGATCGCCCGGGCCAGCAGCCTGGCGGTCAGTACGGCGAAGGCGCCGAAGAACTGGGGGTCGGCGCTCATCCATCGCAGCACCCGGGGGGTCTCGGGCGAGCGGATCTCCCGCTTGAGGATCAGGCCGGTGAGCTGGACGAGGAGGTGGGCCGTGCCGGCGGTGGTCCGGCTGTGGCCCTCGTCGCCCTGGGTGAGTGCGGTGCGCAGGATGCGGGTGACGTTGAGTTCCGCGCCCTCGCAGGCCCGTTGGAGCAGCGGCAGGACGGCGGCGGCGACCCAGCGGAGCCGGTCGAGGGTGCGCGGGTCGTGGTGGCCGGCCCGCAGGCAGGGGCCGGCGCCCTCGCCGAGGGTGCCGAAGACCGTGCCGCCGTGGGTGTCGCGCAGGACGGCCACCGGCATGGAGCGGGAGATGATCCCGGTCAGTGCGCCGAGCGCGTCGTGGTCGGCGCAGGGCAGCAGGGTCAGCCGGCCGTCGTCGATCAGGCGGCCGGCCTGTTCGGGTGTCCCGGCGGCCCCTTCGAGCAGGAGCGCGCCGATCAGGGCGGAGCGCATCGGTGCCGGCGGGGCGTCCGGGCCGAGCGGCGGCCCGGCGTGCAGGTAGGTGCGTTCGTCCAGTCGCGGGCAGATCCGGCCGGCCGTGGTGAAGGAGTCCAGGAAGACCTGCACGTCGTCCAGGACGGCGGCGTCGGCCGCCGGGAGGTGCTCGGCCGCGGCCGGACTCACGCGACCGCGGCCGCGTGTCGCCGGGTCGCGATGATGTGGCCGGTGCCCACCGGGAGGTCGACGAGGACGAGGCCGGGCTCGGCCCGGAGGGTGGTCCGTACGGCGGCGATGGCGGCGTGGTGCTCGGCGAGCGTGTAGCGGTCCGGGTCCATGTCGTCGAGCAGCAGGACGCCGCCTTCGCGCAGTGCGGCGAGGGTGCGGTCCAGGCCGCTCCACTTGCCGCCCTCGGCGTCGGCGAAGACCAGGTCGAAGGAGCCGAGTTCGGGCAGCAGGGCCACGGCGTCGCCGGTGTGCGGCTCGACCCACGCGGGCCAGTCGGTCGTGGCGGCCAGTGCGGCGGTCTTCGGGTCGTGCTCGACGGTGACGAGGGCGACGTCCTCGCGTCCCTGCAGGCCGTGCAGGACCCAGGCGAGGCCGACCCCCATGCCGGTGCCCAGTTCGAGGATCCGGCCACCGGGCGGGACGGCGGCGGCGAGCGCCGCGAGGAGTTCTCCGGTCAGCGGTGCGCATGAGTATGCGAAGCCGTTGTCCGCGGCCCGCTGCTGGGCCTGGGCGACGAGGGGCGGGACGTCCACGGGGCCGACCTCCTTGAAGGGGGAGTGACAAGAGTGAGGGGAGTGGAGCATATTTTTGCGTCAAGGTGCAAGTAATTAACAAGAGTTCGGTGATCATCGGCGGCAGGCGGGTGGGATGTGGCCGAAAGTCATCCCCTGGAGAGGTGGGCCGCGATGCGGAACCCGGTGAGTGTCGGCTTCAAGGCGCCCCAGCAGCACGTGGCCTACGAGCGGGTGCTGCGCCTGTGGGAGGAGGGCGAGGAGATGGCGGAGTTCACCCACTCCTGGCTCTTCGACCACCTGGATCCGGTCGGCGCCGCGCCGGACGGCGGTGGCCCGGCGGGCTGCCTGGAGGCCTGGACCCTGCTGGCCGCGCTCGCGGCGCGCACCTCCCGGCTGCGGCTGGGGGTGCTGGTCACCGCGAACACGCTGCGCGAGCCGGCGGTGCTGGCCGCCATGGTCTCGACGGTGGATCACATCTCGGGCGGTAGGCTGGACTTCGGATTCGGGGCCGGCTGGTACGAGGCGGAGCACCGTGCGCGCGGCCTGCGGCTGCCGCCGCCCGGTGAGCGCTTGGCGCGCTGGGCGGAGGCGTGCGGGCTGATCCGGCGGCTGTGCGCGGGCGAGGAGGTGGACTTCGAGGGCCGGTACTACCGCCTCCGGGGCGCCCGGCTCGCCCCGGCGACCGTCCAACGCCCTTGCCCGCCCTTCGTGTTGGGGGCCACCGGGGTGCGGGCGCTGGCCGTCGTGGCGCGGCACGCGGACGTCTGGAACACCGCCGCCGGACTGCCCGGCTTCGCGGCCCGGCTGGCCGCGCTGCGGGCGCACTGCGAGGCGCAGGGGCGGGATCCCGACACCCTCGCGGTCTCGGCGCAGATCCCGGTCGACTTCGCCGCGCCGGCCGCCGTCCGGGCGACGGCCGAGCGGTTCGTGGCGGCCGGCGCGAGCCATCTCGTCTTCGAACTGCCCGCCCCCTGGCCGGTGGACGCCCTGGAGCGACTCCGTCGCGAAGTGGTGCAACGTCTTTCTGTTGACATCCAAACGCAAAAAAGTCTCCTAAAGCGGACTGATGAACGATCAGACCTTGTAAATCTCCGATCAAGCTGACTACCGTCACGTCTGCCCCAGGAGCAGGCCCCTGCTCCGGCGACGGATGGAGCCGTGATGGCATTAGCCCTTCCCGCCGACCCGGCCGCATCGCCGATGGACCCTCCACAGGACGGCGGACTCGACCTGGTCGCCGCCTACACGGCGATGGTCCTCATCCGGGCCTACGAGGAGCGCATCCTCCAGGCACGGACCGACCGCGAGGTGATCGGCCCGGTCCACCCGTACATCGGCCAGGAGGCCGTCGCGGTCGGCGTCTGCGCCGCGCTCCAGCCCCGCGACCACCTGGTGAGCCACTACCGCGGACACGGACACGCGCTGGCCCGCGGCGTCGACCTCGACGCCCTCACCGCCGAACTCTTCGGGCGGGTCGACGGCCTCTGCGGAGGGAAGGCCGCCGCCCTGGTCAGCGACCCGGCGACGCACCTCCTGCTCTCCTCGGGCATCGTCGGCGCCGGCATCCCGGTGGCCGCCGGGGCGGCCATGACCTCCCAGGTCCGACGCGACGGCGCGGTGGCCGTGGTCTTCTTCGGCGAGGGCGCGCTCGGCGCCGGCGTGATGCACGAGACCCTCACCCTGGCGGTCGCCCAGCGACTGCCGCTGATCCTGGTCTGCGAGAACAACGGCTACCAGGGCGCCACCCGGACGGAGGAGGTCTACCCCGACACGTCCGTCGCGCGGATCGCCGAGGGCCACCGGATGCCCGTCCACCGCGTCGACGGCAACGACACCCTGGCGGTGCACGCCGCCGCCGCCGCCTCGGTGGCGGCGGCCCGGGCCGGGCGGGGGCCGGCGTTCATCGAGGCGAGCACCTACCTCACCCGGTTCCACCTGCAGTTCGACCGGCCCTCGGGTGAACGCCGGCCGGCCGAGGAGCTCGACGGCTGGCTCGCCCGCGACCCCCTCGACGCCCTGCGCGGGCACCTGCTGGCCGCCGGCACCGCGCCGGCCCTCCTCGACGCCCTGCACACCGACGCCCAGCAGCGCGTCGAGGCGGCCGTCGCCTTCGCCCGCACCTCACCGTGGCCGGCCCCCGAGCTAGCCCTGACCAACCTCTGGGCGGGTACCCCGTGAACGAACTGGCAGTCCTGGACCTCATCCTGGAGCAGGAACTCGACCGCAACCCCGACCTGGTGTTCCTCGCCACCAGCACACCGCCGAGCTGGCGCGCCCGTTTCGGCGCCGAGCGCGTCCGGACCTGCCCCATCTCCGAACCGGCCATGGTCGGCGCGGCGCTGGGCGCGGCGATGACCGGACTGCGCCCGGTGGTCGACCTCAACCGGGCCTCCTTCGCCTTCCTGGTGATGGACCAGCTGGTCAACCACGCGGCCCGGATCCACTACCTGAGCGACGGCTCCTACCGCGCCCCGATGGTGCTCACCTCGGCGACCCGCGGCCCGCAGCAGCTCGGACCGCAGAACGAGCAGTGCCCGTACGGCGTCTTCATGCAGACCCCGGGCGTGCGGGTGGCCGTCCCCGGCTCCGCCACCGACGCCTGCGCCCTGCTGCGCACGGCCGTCCGCGACGAGCAGGGCCCGGTGCTGCTGTTCATCGCCCCCGGCCTCGCGGACCACTGCGACCTGCGGGCCGCGCTGGCGGCCGAGCCCCAGCCGTTCGGCGTCGCCCGCCTGGTCCGCGAGGGCGACGCCGCGACGGTGGTGGCGATCGGCTCCGCGGTGCACGCCGCCACCCGCGCCGGTGACGAACTGGCCGCCCAGGGCGTCCACGTGGAGCTGCTCGACCCGCGCACCCTGGTGCCCCTCGACCTGCCCGCGCTCGCCGCCTCCGTCCTGCGGACCGGCCGGCTGGTGCTGGTCGACGACGGACCGCGCTCCGGCGCCCCCGCGCAGATCCTCGCCGCACTGCTCGACGTACCGGGCGTCGCCCGGGCCCTCGGCGGCCGGATCGCCCACGTCAGCGCCCCCGAGGTGCCCGTGCCCTCCTCACCGGTGCTGGAGGCGCAGTACTGGGCCACCCCGGAGCGGGTGGCGGCGGCGGTCCGGCGGCTGACGGCCGCCGCATGACCGGCAGCGCCGCCACCGGCGTCGGCCACCGCCCCGGCCCCGGCGCCGCGGCGCCCGCGGAGCGGCTGCTCGGCGGATCGGCGTTCGCCCTCTCCGCGCAGGCCCGGCGGCTGGAGGCCCGGGGCTTCGACGTGGTGCGGCTGGAGGTGGGCCAGCCCGACCTGCCGGGCCCGCCGGCCGCGGTGGCGGCGGCCACCGGCGAACTGGCCGGCGGTCACGCCGGTTACACCGATCCGGCGGGTGACCCGCTGGTCCGGGAACAGGTGGCCGCGCACTACGCCGCCCGGCTGGCCCGCCCGGTGGCGGCCGACCAGGTGCTGCTCCTGCCGGGCAGCAACCTCGCCCTCTGGTTCACCCTGCTGGGCGTCCTCGCCCCGGGCGACGAGGTACTGGTGCCCGACCCCGGCTTCCCGCCGTACGCCGAACTCGTCCGGCTGGCCGGCGGCACGCCCGTCGGCTACCCGCTGCGTCCGGAGCACGGCCACGTCCCCGATCCGGCCGAGGTCGGGGCGCTGGTCACCGCGCGCACCCGGGTGCTGGTCGTCAACAGCCCGCACAATCCGACCGGTTCCGTCTGGCCGCAGGACTGCCTGGCGGAGCTGGCGGGGCTGGCCCGCCGGTACGGGCTGCACACCGTGACGGACGAGGCGTACCGGGAGCTCGCCGAGCCCGGCCTCGACACCCCGCTGTACCCCGCGGACGAGCGGACCGTCGTGATGGACAGCCTCTCCAAGAGCCACTCGATGTGCGGCTGGCGGATCGGCATCGCGATCGTCCCGCCCGCCGCCGTCCGCCGCTTCACCGACCTCCTGGTGAACACCAACTGCTGCATGCCGTCGTTCGTCCAGCGGGCGATCCCGGCGGCGCTCGCGGCCACCGGTCACGTGGCCCGGGCCAGGGCCGAGTACGCGCGCCGGCGGGCCCTGCTCGTCGACGGACTCTCGGCCGTCCCCCGCGTGCGGGTCATCCGCCCGCTCGGCGGCCTGTACGTCCTGGCGGACGTCCGCGACAGCGGCCTCGACGACCGCCGGCTGGCCGAACTCCTGCTCCACGAAGCACACGTGGCAACCGCGCCTGGCAGCCTCTTCGGCGCCCACGGCGCGGGCCACCTCCGTCTGTCGCTCACGCTGCCGCCGACCCGCCTCACCGAGGGCGTCGCCCGGCTGCGTACCCGTCTGGAGGACCTGTGACCACCACCCCGCTCGCGCGCCCGCCCCGCCGGACCGCCCACAGCCTCAGCGCCCTGGACGAAGGGGCGGCGCTCCCCGCGCGCTACACCCTGGAGGGCTCCGAGAACGCCACGCTGCACCTGCGCGGCGAGGACGGCGCCGCGCGCCGCTGCACCGACCTGATGTCCGCCTACGCGTCCGTCAACTTCGGCCACCGGAACCCGGAGTTGGAGCCGGTCCTGGCCGGCGGCTCCGACCTGGCCGCGCTCTTCTACCCGCCGCAGGCCGAACTGCTCGCCGACTGGCTCTGCCGGCGGCTCGGCCTCGGCGCGGACGGCCGCGTCCTGTTCCAGGTCGGCGGCAGCTTCGCCGTCTCCTCCGCGCTCGCCCTGGCCCGCCGGGCCCGGCCCGGCCGGGTGCTGGCGATCCGCGGCGCCTTCCACGGCCTCGGTGTCGACGCCCAGGCGGTGACCACCGTGCACCGCGCCCACGCCCTGCAGGACACCGGCTTCGCCGACCGGATCGCCGACCAGGTCACCCACCTGGAGCCCGGCACCGTACCCGAGGACTGGGACGACGTGTCGTGCGTCCTGTACGAGACCGTCCAGGGGGCGAACGGCTACGTCCCGTTGGACGTCGCCTGGCTGGCCGAGCTCCAGCGGGCGGCGCGTCGGGCCGGCGCGCTCACCGTCGCCGACGAGATCCAGGGCGGCTACTACCGGCACGGCCACCTCAGCCCGGCCGTCGCCGCCGGACTCGACCCCGACATCCTGCTGTTCGGCAAGTCGCTGACCAACGGCCTCTTCCCGCTGTCGGCCGTCGTGTACCGCAGCGGCCTGGAGTCCGCCGCCACCTCCGAGGTCCACCTCGCGCACACCTTCCAGACGGCGACCCTCGGGTTCGCCGCCGGCTGGGAGGTGGCCCGCTACCTGGACCGCTCACCCGTCGAGAGCTGGTGCCGCCGGGTGGGCGCCGCGCTCGAACACGCGGCGCGGCACTGGAGCGAGGCGGGCCTGGCCACCGCCGTCCGGCTCACCGGCCCCACGCTCTCCTTCGAGCCCGTCGGGCCGAGCGCCGCCGAGGTGGTCCAGGGCGCCTTCCGGCGCGACGTCCTGGTCTTCGCCGGCGGCGACGACGGCCGGCGGATCCGGATCGCACCTCCGCTGACCATTCCCGAGACCCAACTGGCCACCGCCCTGGACGCGGTGACCGCAGCCCTGACCGAAGACCGGCCCACCCCACCGCTGGGAGACCACCATGGATCGTGACGACCTCTACGCGCAGCTCCGCGAGTTCCTCGCCGGGCTGGCCGCCGAGTCCGGGCGGGAGTTCCCCGACCGGCTCGACCCCGATGACAACCTCTTCGACCTCGGCCTGGTCACCTCCTTCTCCGTCATCCGGATGATCCTCTTCGTCGAGGACGTCACCGGCTGCCCCATCGACCTGGCCGACCACGAGCCGCAGGCCTTCTACACCCTCGCCGGCATCCACACCCTCGTCGCCTCGCAGCGCCAGGAGGAGAGCGCGTGACCACCACCGTCGAGCACCGCTTCGACGAAGCCGCGATCACCCGGCTTCGGCAGGAGTTCAGCCAGGTCAGCACCTCCCAACTCGCTGACGCCTCAGGTGACCTGGTCACCGCCCTGCGCCTGCCGCTGCGGGCCAGGAACGGCCTTCCCCGCGTCGCCGGCCCGGCGTTCCCGGTCGCCACCGACGACGACATGCTGCCCTGCCTGCAGGCGCTGGCCGCGACCCCGCCCGGCTGGATCCTGCTCCTGGTGAACCGGAAGCAGCCCTCCGAGGCCCTCGCGGGCGACATCCTCACCGCCTCGGCCCTCGCCCAGCGGCTGGGCGGGCTGGTGGTGGACGGCGCGGTCCGCGACCTCGACGACCTCGCCGAGCTGCCGATCCCGGTGTTCTCCACCGAGGTGACCCTGGTGTCCGCCCGGACCACCCGCGAACGCGCCCCGCACGTACCGCAGACCGTGCGCACCGGCGGGGTGGAGGTGCGGCCCGGCGACTGGCTGGTCGGCGACGCCGACGGCTTCGTCGTGGTGCCCGAGGACAAGGTGACCGCCGTGCTGAGCGCCGGCCGGCTGCTGCGGGCCCGCGAGGACCGCCTGAAGCAGTCCATCCGCGACGGCGCCGGCACCCTGGCCGAGCTCACCGGCCTCGCCGACTTCCTGGCGGGCACGGGCGAGCTCCGATTCGAGGTCTGACGCCCCGTGACGACGACCCCCGCCACCCCGGCCCCGGGCACCCCCCACTCCGCGACACCCGGCTCCGCGCCGGCCCACCCCGGCACCGCCGTGCTCGACTTCGACGACCCCGGCTTCCAGGCCGACCCCTGGGCCCTGTACGACCGCTACCGCGCGCACGAGCCCGTCCACCGCTCCGAACTCCTCGGCGGCTACGCCGTCTTCGGCTACGAGCTGGTCCGCGAGGTGCTGGTCTCGCCCCGGTTCTCCGCCTACCACCCCTTCCGCACCAGCCGCCGCGCGTTCGGCCCCTCGATGCTCGACCGCGACGGCGCCGAGCACCAGCGGCTGCGCTCCGCCGCGGCCGGCCCGTTCCGCCCGCGCGCGGTGGCCGGCTACGCGGAGCGGATCGTGGAACCGCTCGCCGGCGAGCTGCTCGACGAACTGGTCGCCGACCGCCGGACGGACCTGGTGGACGCCCTGGCCCGCACCCTGCCCTTCCGCGTCATGTGCCGGGTGCTCGGCCTGCCCGTGGAGGAGGCGCCCTGGCTCGCCGCCACCCTGGCCCCGCTGGTCGACTACGTCGACCACGGGCCGACCACGCTCGCCGAAGTCACCCGGCGGCGCGAGGAGCTGCGCGAACGCCTCCAGCGGGCCCGGGCGGGCGAGGCCCGCGACGGCCTGCTCGCCGACCTCGCCGCCGACGAGCGGCTCAGCCCGGCGGAGGTGGTCAACACGGCCGTCCTGCTGCTGGCCGCCGGCACCGAGACCACGGCGGCCGGCATCGCCAACGTCCTGGTCGCCCTCGGCACCAGGCCCGAGCTCTACCGGCGACTGCGCACCCGACGCGAGGACGTGCCGGGCGTGGTCGCCGAGACCCTCCGGCACGAGCCGCCGCTGCACGTCACGCTCCGCTTCGCCGCCGAGGACGTCCACCTCGACGGGGTGGAGATCCCGGCCGGCGCCCCGGTCAACGCCTTCCTCGCCGCGGCCAACCGCGACCCCTCGGTCTTCCCCGAACCCGACGTCTGGGACCCGCTGCGCCGCCCGCAGCGCACCCCGCTCACCTTCGGCGCCGGCCGGCACGTCTGCCTGGGCGCCGGCCTCGCCGTCGCCGAACTGGAGACCGTCGTGAACGCCGTCCTCGACCGCGTGGAGGCCCTGGACGTGCTGGCGCCCGCGCCCCTGCCCAGCGGACGCACCTTCCGGGCGGCCTCTCCCGTCCGCTGCTCCGTGCGCCCCGCCGCCGGGGCCGGGCGATGACCGCCGCGCGGGAGCGGACCGCCCCGCCCGGCCACAGCGACCCGCACGACGACAGCGACCCGCCCGGTCACAGCGCCGTGCACGACGACGCCGCCGGGGACGCCGCCGCCGGGGACAGCATCCGCTGGACGGCCCCCTCGCCCGTCCCCGAGAGCGGGCGGCAGGCCTTCGACGAACTGCTGCCGTACTGCGTGCCCCCGGGCGGTCACCGGTGCGAACACACCGACCTGGCCACCGTCGTCCACTACCGGCCGACCGCCGACTGGCCGGCGGCCCGCGCCGAGGACCTGCTGGCCGCCGCCCACGCCCGCACCGCCCGCCGCCAGGGCGCCCCGCGGGCCAGGTTCGACCAGGGCGCCACCTCGACGGTCACCCGACCGGCCCCGGCCGGACACCGCCGGGTGGGCACCGGCCTGGAGGTGGGCCCGGGAGCATCGGCCCGGCTGCTCCGCGCCCTGGACACCGTCCTGCTCGACCTGGCCCTGGACAGCGGCGCCGACGAGTACACCGCCCCGCACCTGGTGGACTGGTCGACCGTCGAACGCGCCGGATACACCCGCTCCTTCCCGCAGAACCTCCTGGCGGCGGCCGAGGTCGGCCCCGACCTGGCCGCCCTCGACCGGTTCGCCGCCGCACCCGACCGTGCCGCCCGCCGGGCCGAACTCGTACCCGGCGGCGCCGTCCTGGCCCCCGCGGTCTGCCTGCACCTGTTCGCCGCACTGGCCGACCGGCCGCTGCCGGCGCCCGTGCTCGCGACCGCCCGGGCCGGCTGCGCCCGGCGCGAACTGCCGTCGGCGGTCTCCGCCACCCGGCTGACCTCGTTCACCATGCGCGAGATCGTCTACGTCGGCGACGCGGCCGGCGCCCGCGCCTTCCGGGACGACATGCTGGAGCGGCTGGAGTCCCTCGCCCGCGCCGTCGGCCTGCCGTGCCGGCTGGAGACGGCCAACGACCCGTTCTTCACCCCGGACCGGGTCGACTACCTCGCCTTCCAGTCCGCCTACGAGGTCAAGCACGAACTGCGCGCCCGGCTGCCGCACGGCGCCCCTGACGTCGCCGTGGCCTCGGTGAACCTGCACCAGCAGCACTTCGGCACCGGCTTCGCCATCGACGGCCCGAACGGCGCCGCCTACTCGGCCTGCATCGGATTCGGACTCGAACGGTGGGCGCACTGGATCCGGGCCCACACCGGCGACGACCCCGCCGACTGGCCCGCACCGCTGCGCGAGGCCGCCGCCGCACGGAGGGAACCAGCATGAACCGACCACCCGCGGGCGACACCCTCGCGATCGGCTTCGGCACCGACGGACCCCCCGTCACCGCCGCCATGACCTGGGGCCAGGTCGCCATCTGGGACGTGCTGCGCTGGCTGCCCCCGGAGGACACCTCCACCAACCTGGTGCTGGCCGTCCCCGCGCCGCCCGGCACGGCCGTCGAACGGGCCGCCGCGGCCGTCCGGCTGCTCGTCGAACGCCACGACTCGCTGCGCACCCTGTTCTCGGAAGGACCGCGGGGGCCGCTCCAGAGCGTGCTGCCCGGCGGCACCCTGCCCGTCCGGCTGCACCCGGCCGGCGCGGCGGGGGCCCGGGAGACCGCCGAGGAGGTCGGACGGCAACTGCGCTCCACCCCCTTCGCGGCGGCCGAACCACCCGTCCGGGCGGCGGTCGTCACCGACGGACCGCACGCCGCGGTGGTGGTGCTGTGCCTCAGCCACCTCGCCATCGACGGCTGGAGCCTGTCCATCCTCCGGGCGGACCTCACCCGGCTGCTGACCGACCCGCAGGGCCTCGCGCCCCGGGCCCAGCAGCCGCTGGAGCGCGCCGACTACGAGGCCTCCGAGCCCGCCCGCCGCAGCGAGAAGCGGGCACTGCTGTTCTGGGAGCAGGCGCTGCGCGAACTGCCCGCCGCCATGGTGGAGGACCTGCGCGACGGCGGCCCCTCCGACCGGCAGTGGTCGCGGCTGAGGTCGCCGGCCCTGGCCCTGGCCGCCGGCGAGCACGCCCGGCGCGCCCGGCTGAGCCCCTCCGTGGTGCTGCAGGCCGGCACCCTGCTGCTGCTGGCGCTCTACACCGGCGAGCCGTCCGCGGCGCTGCGCACCATCGTGGCGACCCGGTTCCGCCCGGAGAACCAGGCGCTGGTCGGCGCGTTCAACCAGAACGCGCTGGTGCGCGCCGAGCTCCGCGAGGAGACCTTCGACGCGTTCCTGCGCCGGGTGGGCAGCGCCGCCGCCACCGGGTACCGGCACACCGAGTACGAGCCCCGGGCGCTGGAGGAGCTGATCGAGCGGATCGGCGCTGAGCGGGGGCTGCGCACCGGGGGCTTCTGCTTCTTCAACGACGTCCGCTTCGGCTCCGGACAGCAGCCGCTCGCCGCACCGGCCGCCGGATCGGCCGAGGCCCTCGCCGGCGCGCTCGACCGAACCGAACTCTCCGACCCGGAGTGGGACTTCGACCAGAAGGGTGCCAAGTTCTTCCTGTTCCTCCAGGAGTTGGAGGCGCCCCGTGGCCCGGAGACCGCGCGATCGGTGATCACCCTCTGCGCCGACCGCAGGTTCCTGGCCGGCCGCGGGAGCGCGGTCTTCCTCCGCGACCTGGAGTGGCTCCTGGTCGAGACCGCGTACGCGGACACCACGGTGGGCGCGCTGGCGGCCGCCCTGCGCGGGCGCGCCCCCGCCGGCGGCTGACCGGCCGGCCCCCGCCGGCCCGCAGCGCACGACGACGGCCGGGCCCCCGCGGGCCCGGCCGTCGACGTCCCGCCCCCGCCCGGTGCTACCGGGTCAGCGCCCGGTCGATCCGCCGCATCGCCCAGCGCAGGCTCACCGCCCCGAAGACGGTCAGGTAGACCACCGGGACGATCAACTGCGCGCCGACGTGGCCGAGCGACGGCTGCCGCACCAACTCGATGCTCTGGTACAGCGGCAGGCACTCGACCACGATCTGCAGCCAGCGCGGGTACACCCCGAGCGGGTAGAAGGTGGTGGCGAAGAGGAACATCGGCAGCATCGCCAGCTGGATGAACTGGAAGTCCTGCCAGCTGCGCAGGTAGGTGACCACGACCAGGCCGGCGGAGGCGAAGGCGAAGCCGATCAGGGCCGCGCCCGGCAGGACCAGCAGGATCCCGGCCGAGTGCGCCAGGCCGAGGACGGACACCACCACCAGGAACCCGGTGGTGATCAGCGTGCCGCGCAGCACGGCCCAGAGCGCCTCACCGAGGGCGATGTGCTGCGCCGTCATCGGGGTGGCCCGGATGGACTCGTAGGTGCGGTTGAGCCTGAGCTTGGCGAACATGTTGAAGGTGGTCTCGTTCATCGCCCCGTTCATCGCCGCGGTGGCCAGCAGGGCCGGTGCCACGAAGGCCGAGTAGGCCACCGGCGAGTCCCCGAGCCCGGGCACCCGGCCGACCAGCTGGCCGATGCCGACGCCGATGGAGAGCAGGTACAGCACCGGCTCGAACACCTCGGCCAGCAGCAGGTACCAGGTGTGGCGGTAGATCAGGAGGTTGCGCGCCACCATGTTCCCGGCGCCGCGCAGGCGTCCGTGGTGCACGGCGGTGTGAGGGGCACTGAGGACGGTCACGGGCGGACGGGCCTGCCTTCCGGGTGGCGGGGAACACGGCGTGGGGGACGGACGGATCAGCCGTACAGATGGCGGGTGTAGCTGCGGCGCCCCAGGAGCAGGCCGGCCGTGGCCATCGCGGCCAGGTAGAGCACGTGCGCGCCGCTGTCCAGCGGCGCGGCGGTGCCGAGCGCCAGCTCCCGGCAGAGCTGGATGCCCTGGTAGAGGGGCGTCACCGACACCACGGCCTGGAGCCAGTCGGGGAGTTGGGTGGTGGAGTAGAACGTGCCGGAGAACATGTACATCGGCAGCAGGACGAATCGGAAGACACCGTTGATCCGGGTGGACTGGGTCACCGTGACCGCCCAGGCGGCCACCGGCGCGGCGAAGGCCAGCCCGGTCAGCAGCGCGGCCGGCAGGAGCAGCAGGCTGTGCCGCCAGGGCACCGCCCCGGTGGCGACGATCACCGCGACGAAGGCCAGCGCGCTGGTCAGGACCCGGAAGCCGGTGAACAGCAGGTGACCGGTGAAGATGTCCGCCGGACGCATCGGAGTGGCCGCCGCCGCACGGTAGTTGCCCCGTTGGCGGGCCGACTGGAAGACCGGTCCGGCCGAGTCCAGGAAGGCGTTCTGCATGGCGGCGGCCGCCAGCAGGCCGGGGGCGAAGAACGCCAGGTAGGAGGCGCCGTGCAGGTGGTCGCTGCCGCCGTCGTCCACCAGCCTGCCCAGCCCCACCCCCATCGCGGCGAGGAAGAGCAGCGGGTTGGCGACGTTGACGACGACGGTGCCGCGCCAGGTCCTGCGGTAGCGGTGCATCCAGTACGTGAACTCCCGCAAAGCGGGCGACCGGGCGAGGTCCGGGAGGAGCGCCATGGACGGGCCTTTCGAAGGTGATCGCTCGACGGGTCAGTCGACGAGGGTGCGGCCGGTGAGGGTCAGGAACACGTCCTCCAGGCTCGCCCGGCGGACCAGCGCGGTGAGGGGCGTGATCCGCTCGGCGTGCACGGCGGCCAGCGCGGCCTCGCCGTCCTTGCAGTAGAGGAGCACCCGGTCCGGCAGGACCTCGACCCGCTCGGCGAGTGCGGCCAGCCGCCCGGCCGTCCGCTGCTGCTCGCCCGGGGGGAAGCGCAGTTCCAGCACCTCGCGGGTGGCGTGGGTGCGGATGAGGTCCTGCGGGGATCCCTCGGCGACGATGCGGCCGGCGTCCATCACCACCAGCCGGTCGCACAACTGCTCGGCCTCGTCCATGTAGTGGGTGGTCAGGACGAGCGTCACGCCGTCGGCCTTCAGCTGGTAGAGCCGCTCCCACAGCAGGTGGCGCGCCTGCGGGTCGAGCCCGGTCGTCGGCTCGTCCAGCAGCAGGATCTCCGGCTCGTTGACCAGCGCCCGGGCGATCGTGAGCCTGCGCCGCATGCCGCCCGACAGGGCCTCCACCTGGGCGTCGGCCTTGTCCGTCAGCCGGGCGAACTCCAGCAGCCGTTCGGCCCGCTCCCGGATCACCGCCCGGCCGAGCCCGAAGTACCGGCCGTAGATGAGCAGGTTCTCCCGGACGGTGAGTTCGGTGTCGAGCGTGTCGTCCTGCGGCACCACGCCGATCCGGGCCCGGATCTCGGGGCCGTGCTCGGCGGTCTCCATGCCGAGCATCCGCAGGCTGCCGGAGCTGAGCGGGGACACGCAGCCGAGCATCCGCATGGTCGAGGACTTCCCGGCGCCGTTGGGCCCGAGGAACCCGAACGCCTCGCCGCGGTGCAGCTGGAAGTCGATTCCCTCGACCGCGACGAACCCCGAGTCGTACACCTTGCGGAGGGCGGAGGCCTGGACCAGGAGTTCGCTGGAGATGGTGACTGTCACTTCGTACCCTTTGGCTGTTGTGTGCTTCGGTGCGACGGGGGCGGTGGTGCGGGCGCCTCGGGCCGGTCCGGGGCCGCGTCGGGGTCGGCGAACGACCGGCGGAGCGCGCCGATCCGCCGGTCCGGGTCGGTGACGGCCAGCACGAGCAGCCTTTCGAGGTCGCCGAGCAGGTCGACGGCCCGGTGGCGGCCGAGGAAGGCCGGGTCCAGCGAGAGCGTGATGAGGCAGGTCTCGTCCAGCCGGTGCAGGGAGAGGAAGAGCTTGGCGCCCTTCTGCGGGTCCTGGCGGGGCAGTTGCTCCAGCCTGGTGAGGGGCAGCGCGGCGGTGACGGCCTCCGGGTCGTGTTCCGCGCCGGCGTCGGCCGGCCGGCCCTCGGTGCGCGGCGGGCGGTCCCCGTGGAAGCTGACGTCGTTGAAGAAGCAGTAGCTGTCGGGGGTGAAGCCGCGTTCGGCGGCGATGTCGGCGACGAGCCGCTCCACCCGGCGGGGATCGGCCTCGCACCGCCGGTGTGCGGCGAGCACGGTGGTGACCGCTCCGCGCAGGTACCGTTCCAGCGGCTGGTCGGCCACCGTCAGGTGCAGCATGGCGTTCTGGTTGAAGGCGCCGACGTAGTCGCGGTCCTCGGGGGCGAACCGGGTGGCGACGATCAGGCGCAGGGCGGCCTCCGGCTCGCCGGTCCGGAAGGCCAGCAGCAGGCCCAGGAGCGCGACCAGCGAGGTGCCCGGGGTGACGCCGGTGCGGGCGGCGAGCAGGCGCAGCGCGCGGGCCATCGCCGGGCTGTCGACGCTGGCCCAGTCCCTCCCGGTGGCGAGGCTGCGCGGGGACTTCTCCAGCATGGTCGGCGAGACCACCCGCAGTCTGCGCTCCCAGTGGGCGAGGGTGGCGGCCTCCCGGCGCGCTCCGGCCTCGGAGCGCTCGTACCGGGCCCGTTCGGCGGGCTGTCTCGCCCGGGCCGGCAGGACGTGGTCGGCGGGCGCGTCGGCCGCCAGCAGGGTGGCGAGGTCCCGGAGGACGATCCGGAAGCTCCAGGCGTCCACCGCGAGGTGACTGATGGTCAGGACGACCGCGGCCGGGGCCCCGTCGCGGTTGAGGACGGCGGCGCGGATCGGCAGGTCGTGGGCGTGGTCGGTGGCTCCGCGCCGCAGTCGCTCGCCCAGCCCCTGGGCCTCGGCCGCGAGGTCGGGGCCGGTCGCCTCGTGCACGGCGACGCGCAGTTCGCCCTCAGCGAGGACGCGCTGCGTCGCGGTGCCGTCCTGCTCGAAGTAGTGGCTCCGCAGGGCCTGATGACGTTCCATGAGGACGCGCAGCGCGGCCCGCACCTGCTCCGGGCGGGTGCCGGCCGGGACGGCGAGCCAGCGGTACAGGTTGGGCGAGTCGTCGCCCTCGGGCAGCCAGCGCAGCACGTCCCAGAAGGCCAACTGCCCCCAGGCCAGCGGTGTGGGCGGGGGGCAGTCCGCCCGGAAGCGGACCGTGTGGTGCGCGGGTGAGAGCATGCGTGGTCTCCTGTGAGGTGCCGCCCGATGTCGCTGTGCCGGGGCCCGCCGGGTGGCCCGTGGCGGCGGGTGCGGCAGGGCCGGCCGGCCGGTTCCGGTCGCGCGGGCGGTCCGGTCCGGGCGCGGTGGTGCGGTGGGGGTTCGGCGCCGCTGTCGGGAGCGGCTCGGCGGCGCGGTCCGCTTGTGGCGGAGGGTGCGGGCCGGCCTGGCGGGGGTGCCCCGGTGACGCTGGTGGTGGGGAGCGTCCGAGGCCGCCGTGGGCCGGGCCCCGATCGCGACGGGCCACGTCGCGCGGGGCCCGGCCCTCCGTCACCAGCCCATGGTGTCTCATATTTTCACCGTATTGCAAGTAGATTGCGGATCTGTCTGGCGTGGGCGTTTGCCTCCGGGGGCCGCCATGTCCGTGGGCGAAGCGGCCGATCGTGACCTGTGGCTGACCGTCAGGTCGACTGCTCCCGGCGTCGATCGCGCGCCGTGGTGGCCGCCCTGGGGTGGCCGACGGTCGTCGTGCGGTCGACCGGGAGGCGGCGCGGGGGAGGCGGGTGGGCCGGCTCGGCGGGACGTGGCCGAGTGTCAGGGTACTGACCATCAGGTAGTTGCAGGAGTTAGCGAAAAATATTCAAGTCCTTGCAAGGGCACGATCAAGTATGTAAGGCTGCCGCAGCGCCGCACCGACGTCTCGGCCTCCGCGCCTCTCCGCATCAGGACAGCTGACCCCACCCAGCACCCCAGGAGATTCGATGACCTCGCTCATGCCCGGACGTACCCACGTCCTGGAGGCGGACACCGCCGACCAGTTCCGCACCGCCGTGGCCGCGGCACCGGACGAGCACTGCCTGGCCGGAGTGCTCGACGCCTGCTTGCGCCCCCTCGTCTACAGCCGCCACCACTGGCTGGTCTACAAGGGGGAGTACCGCGTCCGCGCCGACCTCCGATCGGCCTACGAGTCGTGCCGGCAGCGCGATCCGCGCCAGTGGGACGACGAGGAGGCGGATCTGATGCTCTCCCTGTTCGCCCTGGACACCGCGTCCACCGGACTCGACGACCTCCTCGACCGGGTCGACTCCGCCGCGGTCCGCGCGGTGCTGCACGCCCGCCACGCGCTCTACACGGGCGTCGTGGCGCCGGCGGAGCAGGCGCCGGACGGGCTCCTCGCCCTCGCCCGGCGGGTCGAGAGCCTGCGCCCCGCCGTCCAGCAGACCCACGAGCTCTTCTCGGTGATCGACGGGCGCGCCTGGTTCCGCACCGAGGGCGTCCTGCCGCACGCGGACATCGACACCGAGCAGCTCACCCCCGTCGTGGACGAGGTGCTCGTCGAGGTGTTCGGCGAACCGGCCGGCCCCGCCACCTCCGACCGGCTCCGGGCCGCCACCAGGACGGCCGTCGCGACCGACGGGGACAGCGCCTCGGTCCTCCGGGCCGTGATGCGGGCCGCGCTCGCCGACCCGGTGCTCCGCGCCGACCACGTGACGCTGACCTGCCCCATGGGCGACATGCTCGACCGCCCGCACGAGATGACCACCAGCGACGCCTTCTTCACCGAGACCCAGCTGCGTGACGGCATCGAACTGGGCGACTACGCCGAACAGTTGGGCCACGAGTCCACCGACCAGCTGCACCGGACCATCCGGGCCCGGATGCTGAAGCTCAAGCGCGGTGCGATCCGCAGCCTCTACGGACCGGGCTGCCTGCAGGGCCAGTTCGTCGAGAAGCACGGCGGCCACATGCTGTTCCGCAACGAGGACGCCCACTACCGGGGGCACAAGAGCATCGGGTGCTCCAGCGGTGGCCGGGCCTCGTTCGCGCTGCGCCACGCCACCGGCGGGGCCGAGCAGGTCATGACGCCGATGATCGGCGACTTCCGGGTCGTGCGGATGAGCCACGACGAGGACCAGACCTTCACCGCCGCCGAACTGCCGCAGGTCATCCGCTACGGCGAATGGCTGCGCGTCGTGGTGGAGGAGACCTACCGGCTGGGCGCGGTCCTGCGGACGGACGCCCCCAAGCCCACCGTGTGAAACCCGGCCCGCCCTCCCGCGACGAGGTCCGGCCTCACCAGAAAGGACGAACCGTGCGGATCTGGATCGACCAGTCCACCTGTCAGAACAGCGGACTGTGCGAGGAGGAGGCGCCGGAACTCTTCGGCATCGGCAACGACTTCCTCGCGTACGTGCGCCAGGACGGCCGGCTGCTGGAGGAGCCCGGCGGTGAGGAGAGCCAGGCCGAGGTGCCCGAGCACCTCGAGGAACTCGCGGAGCTCACCGCGCGGGCCTGCCCGGCCTCCTGCATCCACCTGATCGACTGACCGACCACCCGTGTGGTGAACCCACCCGCCCAACCCATCGGGGAATGACATGACCACCATGATCGACCAGACCGTAGAGCTGTCGCCCGAAGAGGCCCACGACCGGATCCACGCCCTCGCCCGGGGCTGCTCGGACCACCCGGCCCTGAAGAACCCGTTCTACGAGCTGTGGATGACGCAGGAGCTCACCGCGGACGAGGTGGAGCTCGTCGCCAGGAACTTCTACGAGCGGGTGCGGCGCACGCCGGTGCGCATCGCCCTGGCCTTCCTCCACATGACGGACATCGCGGCCCGGGCCGAGACGGTCGAGAACCTGTACGACGAGATGGGCCTCGGAAACCCGCGGAAGGTCCACTCGGTCATCCTGAAGGACTTCTTCGAGACGCTGCTCGGCCGGCTGCGCGGGCACGAGGTGGACCTGGACTCGGTGGCCGCGCCGCTGCTGCCCTCCACCGTACGGCTGATCGAGGAGGGCGAGAAGGTCTTCAGCAGCCCGTACGCGCAGGAGGTCTGCGGCGCGCTGCTCGCCCAGGAGTGGCACGCCTACCCGCAGCTCGTCCAGCTCTACGAGGGTGTGCGCAACTACCGCGGCCACTACGGGCTGGAGGAGTTCCACGAGAACTGCGAGTACTTCTACCTCCACATCGGCGCCACCGAGAAGGAGCACAAGATCCACTCCCTCTCGACCGCCGCCAAGGCCTGCCGCACGGTCGAGGACATCGCCCACATCGAGCGCGGCTTCACCACCTACCTCGACCTGCTGGCCGAGAACTGGAACGAGATCCACCGCACCATCCGTCCGGCCTGACACACCGCCGGCGCCCCGGTCCGGCGTCCCCGCCGGTCCGGCCCCGGGCGGCCCGGGCGCCGGCGCCGGCGGTGCCGCCGGACGGGGGCGACCGGCGCGACGAGAGGAGCAGCGGTGACCGAATCGGAGCAGGACCCGCCGCCACGGCGGCCGGGAGGCGGTCTCCTCCGTGCCCCGGAGGACGGCCCCGCGTACGGGCTCTTCCTGGTGAGCGGGAGCGCCCTGCTCGCGGAGGCCGCCGCGTACACCCGGGTCGACTGGGCGGTGATCGACATGGAGGGCGCCGCCATGACCAAGGCCGACGCGCTGCACCAGGCGCAGGCCCTGGCCGGAACCGGGGTGGCCCCGATCGTCCGGGTGCCGCGGCTGGACCGCCACGACATCGAGTTCGCCCTCGACCTGGGCGTGGCCGGCGTGATGGTCCCCAAGGTCGAGCAGGCCGAGGACGCCGCGCGCGCCGCCCGCTTCTCGCACTACCCGCCGCAGGGCAGCCGAGGCGTCAACCCGATCCGGGCGAGCGCCTACTACAGCGCCTCCGACCGGTACTTCGAGTCGGCGAACCGGGAGATCCTCTGCATCGTCCAGATCGAGAGCCGCGAAGGCGTGCGCAACGCCGGGGAGATCGCGCGGACCGACGGGGTGGACCTGCTCTTCGTCGGGACGGGCGACCTCGCGATGGATCTCGGGCAGCCGGGCCGTCCGGGCGGGCCGGCCTTCGACCAGGCCCGGCAGGCCGTGCTGGCGGCGTGCGCCGCCGCCGGCAAACCCGCCGGGATCTTCGCGCCCAGCACCGGACTGGCACGGCAGTACGCCAAGGAGGGGTTCCGCTTCGTCGCGGTCGGCAACGAGGTGAAGTTCTTCGTCCAGTCGGCCGCGCTCGCGGTGACCATGCTCCGCAAGCAGTGAGACCCGGACGCGACCAGCGGAACCACCGAACGCCCGAGGACGGGAACCCCCGAGCGGGAACCCCCGAACGGGAACCCGAGGACCGAACCCCCGAGGACCGGAAGGAGCACACGGCCATGGACCAACCCCGGTGGGTCACCCGCCAGCGGGCGGTGTCGCGGAGGGTGGTCTTCGAAGGACGGATCAGCCGGGTCGTCGACTACTTCGGCGGCGCGGCGCCGGACGGCGGACCGCAGGCCTACCTGGTGGAACAGCGGAACCACGTGCTGCGTCCGCACTTCCACCCCGTCGACCAGTTCCAGATCCTGCTCGGCGCCCCGGGCGCGTACTTCGGCCGCCGGCCGATCGACCTCCCGGTCGCGCACTACGCCGACGCCCGCACCGTGTACGGCCCGCTCACCGGCGGCGACCCGCCCCTGCGCTACTTCACCCTGCGGGCCGAAACGACGCACGCCACGGAGTTCATGCCGGAGTCCCGGGCGCTGCTCCCGGCCCGCCCCGGGCGGAGCCTGCACCGGGAGATCGCGCCCGCCCCGGTGGATCCCGCGGCGGAGCGGGCCGGCCGCACGACCCTGCTGGCGGACGAGCACGACGGCCTGGAGATCAGCTGCCTCACCGCCGGCGCCGGTGCGTCCGTCGAGCTCCCCGGGGCGGGACCGAGCGGGCAGTTCCTGTTCGTCCTCGCGGGCGAGTTGGAGTACGGGGGCGCCGGCCACCCCGCCGAGTCGATCGGCTGGCAGCCGCCCGGCGGCGCCGGCTGGACGGGGCGCGCCGCGAGCGCCGGCACCCGGCTCCTCGTCCTGCGCTTCCCGGCCCGGACCGCGGTCGGGGCCCCGCCGGCGGAGACCGGCGCGGACGCCGACCGGCGCGCCGCACGTGGCGAGAAGGGTGGGAACCATGCATGACGACCTCGGGCTCGCACCCGTACGCCGGCTCGACCCGGAGCCCGGCCGGCAGCTCGACCCACAGCTTGCGCCGGAGCCCGCCCGGCAGCTCGACCCGGAGCTCGAACGGGCCGCCCGGCTCTACCGGCTCGTCGACCACGCCGATCCGCACGCCGTCCGCAGGGAGGCCGCCCGCCGGATCCGGGTGGCCCGGATGACCGGGCAGTGGGCCGCCGCCGACGCCGGCGTCCGGGTCGAGGACACCGTCGCCTCCGACGGCGCGGGTCGCGCGGTGCCGGTGCGGGTCTACCGGCCGGTGGCGGCCACCGCGCCGTACCCGGCGGTGCTGTACCTGCACGGCGGCGCGTTCATCTCCGGGGACCTCGACTTCGAGCACCCCCGGTGCCTGGAGATGTGCCGCGAGACGGGGGCGGTCGTCGTCTCCGTCGACTACCGGCTCGCACCCGAGCACCCCGCCCCCGCGGCGCTGGAGGACTCCGTAGTCGCCCATCGGTGGCTCTGCGGGGCCGGCGGCGAGGCGCTGTCCGTGGACCGGAGCCGCATCGCGGTGGCCGGCACCAGCGCGGGCGGCGCGCTGGCCGCGGGGGTCTGTCTGACGGTCCGCGACGAGGGCGAACTGCCGCCGCCCACACTGCAGATGCTGCTCTACCCCGTCGTGGACGACCGGATGGAGACCGTCTCCGCCCGGGCGTTCACCGACACACCGGCCTGGGACTCCCCGAACTGCGCGCACATGTGGCAGCACTACCTGGGGCCCGCCGGCACCCGCGGCGGCGTCCCGCCCCACACCGTGCCGGCCAGGACCGCTGACCTGTCGGGCCTGCCCGCCGCGTACGTGATGACGGCCGAGTACGACCCGCTGAGGGACGAGGGCGCGGCCTACGCCCGCCGGCTCGCCGCCGCCGGCGTCCCCACCGAACTGCACGAGTACGCCGGGACGTTCCACGGCTTCGACACCCTGGCCCCCGCGACGGTGTCGCGACGGGCCCTGCACCAGCAGCACGCCGTCCTGCGCGGCGCCCTGCACCGACCCCGGCAGACCTGACGCGCGGCCACGCCCGCCCCACCCGGCCGGGCAGAGAGAGGACACACGATGTCAACCGAAACCGAGTTCGTCAGCGACGCGCTCCGCTTCCTCCAGGAGATCGGCGCGGACACCACCGGCGTCGAGGCGGGGACGAACCTCTTCGACACCGGGGTGCTCGACTCCCTGGGCACCCTCGCCTTCCTCGACTTCCTGGAGCAGCAGTTGGGCGAGGAGATCGAGGTCGAAGCCCTCGACATCGACTCCATCGCGACGCTGCACGGTGCCCACCGGTTCGTGCAGGCCCACACGCAGGTCTAGGGCCTGTCCGGCGGATCTTGCCGGGCGCGCGACGCCGGATCATCCTCCCCCAGCCTTCGGCCGGGAGGTGCCCCCATCTGGACGCACGCCCGAATCATCCAAGTACGTCCAGTACGAGGACGATCCGGGCGCACGCCCAGACGGGCGCCCGACCCCGCGCGCCGATCCGCCAAGATCCGCCGGACAGGCCCTAGCCGCCCGCCCTCCCGAGCCGGGAGGCCGACCTCCGATACGGGGCCCACAGATGAACCCGCACCGCTCGCCACTGCACGAGGAGCACATCCGCCTCGGCGCCCGGATGACCGAATCCGAGGGCTGGAGCATGCCGTTGGAGTTCGCCGGCCCGTTCAAGGAGTACCGGGCCCACCGCAACGCGTCGGTGCTGTGGGACGCCTCCGACCTCGGCTCGATCCGGGTCTGCGGCCCCGGCGCCCGCGACCTCCTGCAGCGCACCCTCACCAACGACCTCGCCCGCTGCGGGCCGGGGCGCAGCCAGTACACCCTGCTGCTCTCCGGGGCGGACGGGAGCGTGCTGGACGACCTGATGCTCTGGTGGGTGGAGCGCGACCACTTCCTCCTGACGGCGAACCGTCCGGCCGCCGTGCTGGACGCGCTGCGGTCCGCGCGGGCGGCCGGGCCATACCCGGACTGCCGGATCGAGGACGTCTCCGCGGGGCGGGCGCTGCTCGCCCTGCAGGGCGCGCAGGCCGCCGAGCGGATGGCCGAACTCGCCCCGGCGGCAAGCCCGGTGCCGGTGGCCGGCGTGGCACGGCTGCGGCTGTGCGGTCACGAGGCGCTGGTGGCCGCCACCCGGTTCGGGGGCCGCGGCGGCTACGAGCTCCAACTCCCCGCACCGGCCGCCCGGGAGGTCCACCGGGCCCTGCTCGCCCGCGGAGTCGCGCCGGTGGGCCTCGCGATGCGCGAGACGCACCGCCTGGAGGCCGGAATCCTCCGGCACGGCTTCGAGTTCGGGCCGGAGGTCACCCCGCTCGAAGCGGGCCTGGAGCGGATCGTGGCCTTCGACACCGAGTTCACCGGCCGGGCGGCGCTCCTCCTGCGGCGCCGGCGCGGCATCCGGCGGATCCTGCGGACCGTCGTCATGGACGGCCGCCGGATCCCCCCGGCCGGGGCCGAGGTGCTCCAGGGCGGCGAGCCGGTGGGTCGCGTGACCAGCGGCACCTTCTCGCTCGGCCTGCGCCGCGGACTGGCGCTCGCGTTCCTGCGGCCCGACGTCGCCGCGGGGAGCGCCCTGAGCGTCCGCACGCCGGCCGGGGAGGCGGGCGGCGCGGTGGCCGTCATGCCGTTCGTCCCGGCTCCGCCCGCGGCGGCGCACCGGTGACCGCCGCGATGAGGCCGCGACCGGTGCCGGCCATCGAGATCTTCGACCCGATGCGCCCGGACGTCCTGAAGGATCCGTACGCGGCCTACCGGGCGCTGCGCCGGCACCGTCCGGTCGCCGAGCTGGAGCCGCTGGGCATCTGGGTGGTCAGCCGGTACGCGGACGCGCAGCGGGTGCTCGGCGACCCCGACGGGTTCTCCGCCGCGCTGGCCTTCGGCAAGGACGCGACGCTCCTCGACGACCGGGGCCCCGTGCGGCGGCAGCTGAACCTGAAGTTCGCCGGGGACGCGGGCGGGGTCGTCTCCTCCAGTGACGGCGAGGTGCACGCCCGCCTGCGCCGGACGGTCGCCAGGCTGCTGAGCAAGCCGCGGCTCGACGCCGTCGACCCGGCGATCGGAGCCCACGTGCGCCGCGTGATCGCCGCACTCGCCTCCCGCGGTGAGCACGTCGACATCGTCGAGGACCTGGCCAAGCCGGTGGCCGCGCAGTCGATCGGCGCCCTCATGGGTCTCCCCGAGAACGTCGTACGGGTGCTCGCCGGATGGGCCGACCTGACGGCCCGCGCGCTGGACCCGGGGGACGAGCTGTCCTCGGTGGCCGCCGGACCGCGGGTGATGCGCAGCAACCTCGCCTCCTTCCGCGCGGTGACGGCGTTCCTGAACGCCGCCGCCCGCGCGGCGCCCGGCGACCCGTCGCGCGCAGCCGGTAGCGGCCTGGCCGACTCCTGGCGCGAGGCGGACACCCCCGCCGCCCGCGAGGAGGTCATCCTCGCCGTCCTCCAACTGTTCCAGGCGGGCTACGAGACCATCGTGTCGGCGGTCTGCCACCTGTTGGCCGCCTTCGTGATCGACCGGCCGCGACCGCCGGGCCACCCGGCCGGTCCGGACCTGTCCGGCGCCCTGATCGAGGAGGGCCTGCGGCTGGCCTCCCCGGTCCGGGCCACGCTGCGGACGGCGGTCGGGCCCCGGACGGTCGGCGACGTGCCGGTACCCGGCGGCGCGCGGCTGATGGTGCTGATCGGCTCGGCGAACCGGGACGAGCGGGCCTTCGAGGAGCCGGGGACGGCGCTCGCCGGGCGCCGGCCCGCGCACCTGGCGTTCGGCGCGGGCCCGCACCGCTGCCTCGGACGGATGCTGGCCCACACGGAACTGCGCCACATCATCGGCGCGCTGGCGAGCGCCACCTCGCGGATCTCGTCCGTCGCGGGGGCCAGGGTCAGCGCCAACATCCTGAAGGCCGGCTACGAGTACCTGCCGGTACGGGTCGCATGGCGCTAGGCCATGTCCGGCCTAGGCCGTGCCCGTCCGGCGAGTCGACAACCCCCATCAACCCAGTGCTCATCAACCCAGTACTCAGCAACCCAGTACTCAGCAACTCAGTGCTCAGCAACTCACGAACGGGAGCGCCCCGCGATGCGCGTAGGTTTCATCGGAGCCGGACTCATGGGAGCACCCATGGTGGAGCGACTCCTCAAGGCGGGGCACGAGGTGGTCGTCTCCTCCCGCACACCCGACCGGCTGCCCCCGCACTGGACCGTGGTGGACGGCCCCGCGGCGGCCGCCGCCGGCGCCGAGGTGATCTGCTCGATCCTGCCGGACTCCGCCGAGGTCCGCACCGTGGTGGCGGCGGTGCTGAGCGTCGCCGAACCCGGCGCGGTGCTGGTGGAGATGACGACGCACTCGCCGGTGGTCGCCCGCGAACTCGCGGGTGAGGCCGAGGCGCAGGGGGTCGGCTACCTGGACTGCCCGGCCGGCGGTGGCATCGCCGCCGTACGCGACGGGACGCTGGCCTTCTGGGTCGGCGGGAGCGAGGCGACGCTGGAACGGGCCCGGCCGGTCCTCACCGCCATCGGTGACGAGGCGAAGCTCCGGCACTGCGGCCCGGTCGGCGCCGGCCTGGTGGTCAAGTTGGCCAACAACTACCTGGTGGCCGTCAACGCGGTGGCGTCCGGCGAGGCCCTGGCGATGGTCCGCGAGGCCGGGATCGACCCGTCCGCGGCGATCGGGGCGATCACGACCGGAGGCGGCGGCGCCAACGCGCAACTGGCCAACCTGTACCCGAACCGGGTCTTCGCCGGCGACTTCCGCGCCGGCTTCAAGCTCGGCTACCTGCTGAAGGACCTCCGGCACGCCCTCGACCTCGCCGCCGGCACCGGCCTGGCCGTCCCGGTCGGCGAGGCCGCCCGGGACCGGATCGGCGAGGCCGGGCAGGAGTACGGCCACGAGGTGGACTTCGGTTCGGTGGCCCGGCTCTACGGCTGGTAGTCCACCACACGCACGGGCCGGACACCGACGGGGGCACCGACGAGCGGGGCATCGACGGGCGGGCCGCCGGCGGGCATCGACGAGCAGGACATCGAAGAGGAGAAGTGCATGAGCTGGGACATCCGCGAAGCCCTGGACGAGGGCGAGGTGCGCAGCTGCTGGCCGGTCTTCCGGGAGCTGCGGCTGAACATCCCCTCCGAGGAGCTGTTCGTCGACCGCTGGCGGAACCAGCGCGCGGAGGGCTACCGGATCGTCCTCCTGGAGCGGGAGGGGGAGGTGCAGGCGGTCGCGGGCTTCCGCATCCTGCACTCGATGGCCTGGGGCCGGATCCTCTACCTCGACGACCTGGGGGCGCTGAGCGAGCAGCACGGCGGCGGACTCGGCACGGCCCTGCTGCGGCACGTCCAGGAGCTGGCCCGCGACGCGGGCTGCGAGGCGGTGCACCTCGACACCGGGTACCAGCGGCACCGGGCACACCGGGCCTACCTCCGCAACGGGTTCGTGTTCGACAGCCACCACCTCCAGTGGAGGGTGACGGACGCATGAGGGAACTGCTGAAACGCCATGAGGAGCTCGCGTCCGCCCGGCCGGACGACCCCGCCGTGGAGTACCACGACGAGCGCTCCGCCGGGACGGTCCTGACCTGGGCCGATCTCTGCGAGCGGGCGGAGCGGATCCGTACGGACCTGCTCGCCGGCGGAGCACGGCGCCACTGCGTGTCGGCCCTGGTGCTGAACGACCACCCGGACCTGGTCCCGACGCTGCTCGCACTGTGGCAGCTCGACAGCCCGCCGGTGCTGCTCGACCCCCAGTGGGGCGGCCGGCTGACCGCGTCGATCCTGGCGCACAGCACGCCGGTCTTCCGGGTCGACCTCGAACCGACCGTGACGGTGACGCCCCTGGCCGCCGGGGCGGGTTCCACCGACGTCCCGTCCGACGCCGTCTTCATCGGCTACACCTCCGGCAGCACGGGCGACCCGAAGGCGATCGTCTTCACCCACGAGCGGCTCTACGACGGGACGTTGGGAAACGTCTCGGCCTCGCTGCGACTGCGTGGCAGGCCGCCGGCCCGGCTGGCCCGGTCCATGCGGATGTCGGGATCCGGGGTCATCAACCTGCACCACACCTGGGCCGCCGTGCTCGGCGCCTGCGTGGTGGTCCTCCCGGAGCTGACCGTCGCGACGGCCTCGGGGTACTGGTCGCGGCTGGCGGAGCACCGCATCGACCAGACCTTCCTCGTCCCCCAACTGGTCGAGCTGGTCAACCGGTTCGCGCAGGACCGGGACACCACCGCGCCCGGCCCGCTGTGCTTCACCGGCAGCGCCCCGCTCTCGCCCCGGACCCAGGAACGGTTCCAGCGCCGCTTCGGGCTGCCACTGCTCAACGCCTACGGGCTCTCCGAGACCTCGTCGGCGGCCTTCTTCGGCCACCTCGGCGACGACGGCATGGCGACCAACCGGATCGGGGTGCCCGAGCGGGTCGCCGCCCGCCTGCGGGACTCGGCCGGCCGGATCGTCGAGGGCCGGGGCGAGGGCGAGATCGAGCTGTCCGGGGCCCAGGTGTTCGCCGGCTACTACCGCAACCCGGCTGCGACCGCCGACACCCTCGTCGAGGGATGGCTGCGCACCGGCGACATCGCGCGGCGCGACGAGGACGGTGTGTACCAACTGGTCGGGCGCAGCAAGGACGCCGTCATGAAGGGGAGTTACGCGATCTACCTGACCGAGGTGGAGGAGGCCGCGGCCGCCCACCCGGACGTCCTGGAGGTGGCGGCCGTGCCGCTGCGGCTGGCCGACAGCACGGAGGACATCGGATGCCTGGTACGGCTGGTCGAGGGGGCCGCCACCGCGCCGGAGGACGTCCTCGGCTGGCTCCGCGAGTCGCTGGGCGCGCGCCGTGCGCCGTGCCGTGTCGTGCTGACGGAGACGCCGCTGCCACGCGGCGGCCAGGACAAGCTGGTCCGGCCGGCCATCACCGCGCTCTGGGACGCGCTGCCCAACGTCCCGCGGACGCTCGGCAGTTCGTGGGAGAGCGCCGGGGCGAGCCGATGACCTCCCAGCAGGCGCAACCGCAACCGCAACCGCAGGCGCCGCGACCGGCGGGCCACCGCTGGTCCGCCGCTCCGCGCCGCCCCGCCGGCAGCGCCGGTCATCCGGGAGGTGGACGGTGATCGCCGGTGTCACCCATCTGACCATGGAGTCCCCGCTGGAACCCGGGATCGCCCTGGGCACCGCCCTGGGCTTCCGACTCGACTTCGTCGACCGGGTCGAACTGCCGGCCGCCTTCGAAGCGGTGGAGGACGACGACCACGTCCTCCCGCTCGCCCTGCTGGCCGCACCGTCCGGCATCCGGCTGGAGGTGGTGGACCACGGCCGGTCGAGCGGGCGGCGCGGCGCGTACGAGGCGGTCTTCCGCTCCCGGCCACCGTCCGGGCCGCCGGTGGGCGGCCGGGAGGCGACGCGGGAGGCCCTGCGGCGGGCCGGGCCGCTGACCGACCCGGTCTGCCGGGCGGTGGCCGGCCCCGCCGGGACGGCGTGGTTCGATTCCGGATCCGACGCCGAGTCCGGAACCGGATCCGCTCCGGACGCCGCACCGGACACGGCGGCCGGCGGGCTGGCCGGCCTGCTCTGCCGGGTGGCGGACGTGCGGGCCGAGGCGGACTTCTGGTCGGCGTTCGCCAAGGCCCGCTGGGACTCGGTCCAGCGGGACGCGGCCTGGGGCACCCTCTCCTCGCCGCTGCTCCCCGCGGAGTGCCGGCTGCTGCTCGTCCCCGGCGACGGGAGCCGGCCCGTGCACGCCATGAACGACCTGGGATTCCCCTCCATCGGCGTCGCGAGCACCTCGATCGAGGCCGACTGCGCCAGGGCGGTGGCCGCCGGGGCGACGCTGCGCGCCGAGGCCGTCGTCACCTCGGTCGGCGGGCGTCCGCTGCGGATGGCCCTCATCGAGACCCCCGGCGGGGCGCCCGTCGAACTCCTCTCCGTGCACCGGGCGGGAGCCCGGTAGCGTCCGACTCGCGCGGCCCGCGCCCGCCCGGCCGGGGTGCGCATCCCCCGTCCTCCGTCCCGCCCTCCGTCCCGATCACCGCAGGAGCACAGCCCGATGACATTCAAGCTTGACGGACCGGTCCTCGAAGGCGCGGTCGTGCGCCTGGAGCCGCTGGCGCACCGGCACCGCCCGGACCTGGCCGCGGCGGCCGAGGAGAACCGCGACTCGTACGACTTCACCTGGGTTCCCCGGGCCGAGGAGGTCGAACGGTACATCGACGAGCAGCTCGGCCGGGCCGCCACCGGCAGGCTCGCCCCGTACGCGCAGGTCGAGCGGGCGTCCGGCCGGGCGGTGGGCGTCACGGCCTTCTGGGAGCCGCGCCTCTGGCCGGAGCAGGACCGGCTCTGCGCGGTCGAGGTCGGCTTCACCTGGCTGGCGGCCTCCGCTCAGGGCACCGGCGTCAACACGGAGGCCAAGCTGCTGCTCTTCCGGCACGCCTTCGAGGAGTGGGGCGTCTCCCGGGTCGATCTCAAGACGGACGCCCGCAACGGCCGCTCCCGGGCCGCCATCGAGAAGGCGGGCGCCCGGTTCGAGGGGGTGCTCCGCAACTGGTCGAAGTCCTGGGCGCCGGGTGAGGACGGACGGCTACGGGACTCGGCGATGTTCTCCGTGGTCGTCGAGGAGTGGCCGCAGTGCCGCGCGGCGCTGGAGCGGCGGCTCGCGGTGGTCCCGCACCCGGCCCCGGGCCCGCAGACGTCCCCGGGCCGACCCCCGACGCCGGCGGTTCCGGCATCCGACCGGACGGCGTGAGAGGAGCCTCGGATGGCACTGTGGGACAACTACGACGACGTGGACTTCCAGGTCGTGGCGAACGCCGCAGGGCAGTACTCGGTGTGGCCCTCGACCCGCCCGTGCCCGCCCGGCTGGTCCGACGCCGGCTTCGCCGGGCCCCGGCAGGCCTGCCTCGACGAGATCGACGCGATCGAGCGCCGAGGGCAGGGCCGGCCGGGCGCGGCGGCGCGGCCCCCCGTCGCCGCCGCCCTCGCCGGCCCGCGGCCCGCTCCCGAGGAGGGCCGCTCAGCCCTGCACGGCCCGCACCGCGCCGTACCCGACGGCTCCGTCACGGAGCTGATCCGGGCGCGGGGCCTGCCGGCCGACCTCACAGCCGCGGTCTGCGGCGAGCAGCGGCTGACCAGGGGCGAGCTGTTCGACACGGCCGCCGGCTGGGCCCGCGTGCTCACCGAGGAGGGCTGCGGACGCGAAGTCCCGGTCGGACTGCTGCTGCCGCGCGGCCTGGACGCGCTCACCGCGATCTTCGCGGTGCTGGAGGCCGGCGGCGGCTACGTCCCGTTGTCCTGCGACGATCCGCCCGAGCGGACCGAGGCCGTCCTGCGCGACTGCGGGGCGCGGACGGTGGTCACGACGGACGAGCTGGCCGCCACCCTGAGCTCGCACACCGGCCGCGTCCTCACCCTGTCGGAGCTCCGGGCCCGGGCGAAGGACTCCACGGCGCGGCCACGGCCCGCCGCCGGCGACGACCTCGCGTACGTCTTCTACACCTCCGGCACGACCGGGCGGCCCAAGGGCGTCGAGGGCACCCACCGGCAGCTGGTCAACTACGCGCTCTGGTGCGGCCGGGCGTTCGAGCACCGGCCGGGGGAGGTGACCTTCCTCAGCGCCTCGCTGTTCTTCCTCGGCTCGCTCACCACGATCTTCACTCCGCTGCTGGAGGGCCGGCCGATCGTCGTCGCCCCGGACGGCGTGACGACGGACGAACTGCTGGAGCTCACCCGGCGGTCCGCGGGCGGCCTGCTGAAGGCCACCCCGACGCACCTGCGCATGATGACGGCCCGGGGCGTCCCGCAGGACGGGCTGGCGCGCCAACTCATGGTGGGCAGCGAACCGTTGACGTTCACCCGCGAGATCAGGGCGTGGCTGGCCGGTGACCCGGGCCGGGTGATGGTCAACCACTACGGCCTGACCGAGACGCACGGCTGCTTCTGCCACTGGCTCGGCGGCGCCGAGGAGATCGGCGACCGGATCCCGGTCGGGACGCCGATCGACAACGTCGACGCCTACCTCGTGGACCGCGACGGCGAGCTCGTCGGCATCGGCGAGGTCGGCGAACTGCTCGTCGGCGGGCCGTCGTTGGGGCGGGGCTACCGGCACCGGCCGGCGCTCACCGCGGAGCGCTGGATCCCGCACCCCTGGGGGGCCGACGGGGCGCGCCTGCTGCGCACCGGCGACCTGGCCCGACTGGGCGCCGACGGCGTGGTGACGGTGCTGGGCCGGGCGGACCGGCAGGTGAAGATCCGCGGCCACCGGGTCGAGCCGGCGGCCGTCGAGGAGGCACTGCGGGGCCTGCCCGGGGTCGGGGAGGCCCTCGTCCTGCCCCGGTCCGCCGACGGGACGACCGCACTGGACGCGTTCGTGCTCCGGGACGCCGGGGCCGGTGCGGGCCCCGACCCGGTGGCGCTGCGCGAAGCCCTGGAGACGGCGTTCCCGCCCCAGTGGATCCCGACCCGGATGGCGGTGCTGGACGAGTTCCCGGTGACCGCCAACGGCAAGGTCGACATCGCCGCGTTGCCCGTACCCCGCCCACCGGTGCCGGCGAGCGCCGCCGGCGGACCGGCCGAGCGCTGGAGCAGGCTGGACCGGATCGTCGCCGAAGCCTTCTGCGACGTGCTGGAGGTGGACGACATCGGGCTGGCGGACGGCTTCTACGACCTGGGCGGCGACTCCCTGACGTCCGTCCGGGTGGCGGCCCTGGTCGGGCGGGCGCTCGGCCGGGACGTCCCGGCGCCGTCGGCCGACGCGGCCACCGTGCGCGGCTACGCCCGTCGTATCGGCCCCGCCGGGATCGCCGCGCCGGCCACCCGACCGAAGCGGGGGAGCTGACGTGCCGCCGAACCGCCCGGTGACGCTGCTCACCGGGGCGACCGGATTCCTCGGCTCGGCCCTGGCGGCGCGCCTGGCCGAGCAGGGGGACACCGTGCGCTGCCTCGTCCGGGGAGCGACCGCGGACCAGCGGGCCGCGAGACTGCGCGCCGCCCTCGACGGCCGACTCGCCGAGGAGCACCGGCACCGGATCGAGGTCGTCCGGGGAGACCTCGCCGAGGAGCGCCTCGGACTCCCGCCCGCCGCCTTCGAGGCACTGGGTCAGGGCGTCTCCCGGGTCGTCCACTGCGGGGCACGGGTCAACATGACGCTGCCCTACCAGTCCCTGTACGGCGCCAACGTCCGCGCCACCGAGGACCTGCTCGAACTCGCCGAAGCCCGTTCGGCGTCCTTCTGCTACGTGAGCAGCCTCGCGGCGGTCGGCCGGGGCGTCGCGGGGGAGCCCTTCGAACTCACCGCCCCGGTGTCGGGCGGGTACGGGCTGACGAAGTGGTCGGCCGACCGGCTGGTCAGCGTGGCGCACCAGGAGGGCCGGCTGCGAGCCGTCGTCCTGCGGCCGGGCCGGATCACGGCGCACTCCCGGACGGCGCGCTCGAACCCCGACGACCTCCTGGAGGGCGTCATCCGGGTCTCGGTGCGACTCGGCGCGGCCCCGGTGCTCGACACCAGGATCCGGCTCAGCCCGGTCGACTGGGTCAGCCGGCTCGTCGTCGAGCTCTGCGGGACGGCCCGGGCCCACGGGCAGGCCTACCACCTGATCACCGCCCGGACCCTGCCCTGGGCCGCCGTACCGACCGCGCTGCGCGCCGCGGGCCACCGGCTCACCGACCTGCCCTACCCGCGGTGGCGATCGGCCGTCCTGGACGCGGGGCGGGCGGACCCGGCGCTGGCCAGGCTCGCCCAGGCGCTGCCCGAGAACCCGCTCTCCTTCGACGACCGGACGGCCTGCGACCCCCGCAACGCCGCCCGGACACTCGGCGACGCCTACCCCGAACCGCCCTCCCCGGAGCAACTGCTCGAAAGGACCGTCGGCCACTGGCAGCTCACGGGCGAGCTGCCCCGCGTCCCCTGAGGGCACAGCGGGGCCCGGGAATGCCGGAACACGGGCGGCGGCACCGGGTGTACGGGCTCCGGGCGGCGGGGTAGGCCGGGGAGAGGTGACGGACGCGGGTGGTCGCCACTGTCACGGCCCCACCGCTCCGCCGAACCCCACGGCGTCCACCGGTGTCGTCCGGGCCGGCTCCTGGTCGATCGTCCAGCGCGGGTCCTGCCGGCTGGTGTGCCGATCCACTCGTTTCGGCCGGTCAGGGTTGCTGCAATGACCTGTGTCGACGTTTCGAGGACGGTGGTTGCGGTGGATCTGAACACGGTGGTCGAGGAGCGCGGTCGCGGGTGGTGGCGGCCCGCCGACGCGAGGCCGGGCGACGCGAGGCCGGGCGGTGGGACGTCCCCGGCCGCCCAGCCGCAGCCGCAGCCGCAGCCGCAGTCGCAGCCGCACCCGGCGGAGATCCACGGCGAATCGACTGCGGAGGACGGGAGATGAGCTACTCGATCCGGGTCAACGGTGAGGACTTCGACGCCGCGCCCAGGGCGGGCCAGTGCCTGCGCACCTACCTGCGCGACCGCGGCTGGTTCGGGGTGAAGAAGGGCTGCGACGCGGGTGACTGCGGCGCCTGCACCGTCCAGGTCGACGGGGAGCCCGTGCACAGCTGCCTCTACCCGGCGGTGCGCGCCGAGGGCCGCTCGGTGACGACCGTCGAGGGGCTGGCCAAGGGCGGCGAACTCCACCCGATGCAGCAGGGGTTCCTCGACGCCCAGGGCTTCCAGTGCGGCTTCTGCACGGCCGGCATGCTGATGACCACGTCGGCCTTCACCGAGGAGCATCTCGCCGATCTGCCACGGGCGTTGAAGGGCAACCTGTGCCGCTGCACCGGCTACCGGGCGATCGAGGACGCCGTCCGCGGCGTGAAGCACACCGAGGAGCCCTGCGCGGGCCAGGCGGTCGGCCGCAGCCCCGGGGCCCCGGCCGGCCCGCAGGTGGTCACCGGCACCGCCCGCTACACCTTCGACGTCGAGGTGGAGGGCTTGCTGCACATGAAACTGCTGCGCTCCCCGCACCCGCACGCCCGGATCGTCTCGATCGACACCTCCGCGGCGCTGCGCGTCCCCGGTGTGGTCGCGGTGTTCACGCACGAGGACGCGCCGGACAAGCTGTACTCCTCCGCCCGGCACGAGCACCCGACCGAGGACCCGGACGACACCCGGGTGCTGGACGACGTGGTCCGCTTCGTCGGCCAGCGGGTCGCGGCGGTGGTGGCCGAATCCGAGGGCGCGGCCGAGGAGGGCTGCCGGCGGATCGTCGTGGAGTACGAGCAACTCCCGTACGTCCTCGTCCCGGAGGAGGCGATGGCGCCGGGCGCGCCGGTGATCCACCCCAAGGGGCCCGAGTCGCGGATCGCCCGCCCGGAGAACAACGTCTGCGGCGAGGCCCACGGTGAGCTGGGCGACGTCGAACAGGGCTGGCGCGAGGCCGACGTGGTCTACGAGGAGACCTTCCGGACCCAGCGCGTCCAGCACGCCAGCCTGGAGACGCACGGCTGCGTCGTGTACTTCGAGGAGAACGAGGACACGGACGAGGAGCGGATCGTCGTCCGGTCGAGCACCCAGGTGCCGTTCCTGACCCGGCGGGCCCTGTGCGACCTGTACGACCTGCCGATGGAGAAGGTGCGGGTGGTGGCGGGCCGGGTCGGGGGCGGGTTCGGCGGCAAGCAGGAGATGCTCACCGAGGACGTCGCCGTGCTCGCCGCGATGCGCCTGCACCGGCCGGTGAAGCTGGAGTTCACCCGGGCCGAGCAGTTCCACGGTGCCACCACCCGGCATCCGTTCACGATCACGGTGAAGCTGGGTGCCAAGGCGGACGGCACGCTGACCGCCCTGCAGTTCCGGGTGGTGTCCAACACCGGTGCGTACGGCAACCACGGCCCGGCGGTGATGTTCCACAGCGTCGGTGAGTCGATGGGTGTCTACCGGGCCCCGCACAAGAAGGTCGACGCGTACTCCGTCTACACCAACGGCGTGCCCGCCGGGGCCTTCCGGGGTTACGGGCTCGGTCAGGTCACCTTCGCGGTGGAGTCGGCGATGGACGAGCTCGCCCGCAGGCTGGGGATCGACCCGCTGGTGCTGCGCGAGCGGAACGTCATCGGCCCGGGCGAGCACATGGAGGGCCCGCTCGGCGAGGAGGAGGACCTGCACATCGCCTCCTACGGCCTCGACCAGTGCCTCGGCGTCGTCAGGAACGCCCTCGCCGGCGACACCAGCGCCGAACTCGCCCCCGAGGGCTGGCTGGTGGGCCAGGGCTTCGCCATGGCGGCGATCGCCTGCGGTCCGCCCGGCGGCCACATCGCCGACGCCACGGTGAAGCTGCTGGAGGACGGCACGTACGACATCGCCGTGGGCACGGCGGAGTTCGGCAACGGCACCACCACCGTGCACAAGCAGATCACCGCCGGTGCGCTCGGCACGACGGTGGACCGGATCTCGATCCGGCAGTCCGACACCGACGTCGTCCGGCACGACACCGGGGCGTTCGGCTCCGCGGGGACGGTGGTGGCGGGGAAGGCGGTGATGAAGGCCGCCAACGCACTCGCCGAGCAGATCCTCTCGTTCACCTCCGAGTACGCGAGGACGCCGCGGAGCCTGCTGCGGCTCACCGCCGACGCGGTGGAGTGCGAGGGGCGGCCGGTCACCCTCAAGGAGATCTTCGCTGCCGCGCAGGGCAAGGGGGTCGATCTCGCGGCCGACGGCCACTTCGGCGGCTCACCGCGTTCGGTGGCGTTCAACTCGCAGTGGTTCCGGATCGCCGTCGACCCGGACAGCGGGGAGATGCGGATCCTGCGCAGCGTGCACGGCGCGGACGCCGGCAAGGTGATGAACCCCCTGCAGTGCCGCGGCCAGGTCGAGGGCGGAGTCGCCCAGGCGCTCGGCGCGACCCTGTTCGAGCAGGTGCTCCTCGACGAGCGCGGCGAGGTCACCACCGCCGCGTTCCGCCGCTACCGGCTGCCGGCCTACGCGGACGTACCGCGTACCGAGGTGCACTTCTCGGAGACCTCCGACGCGATCGGCCCCCTGGGCGCCAAGTCGATGAGCGAGAGCCCGTTCAACCCCGTCCCGCCGGCCTTCGCCAACGCCCTGCGCGACGCCACCGGCATCCGCTTCACCGAGGCGCCCTTCCTCCGGGACAAGGTGTGGCAGGCCCTGGAGGAACACCGCACCGGGAGGCCGGTGGCGCAGCCCTGAGACCCGGTCGCGCGGTCGCGAGCGTCGCGGCGGGGTCGGCCCGCCGGAGGGGGCCCGGGCGGGCGGGTGCTCCCCGCGTCACGTCAGCGCGGCCGCTCGTCGGCGCTCCGCGCGGTCGGGAGGTCCGCGCTCCCGGCGGCCCGGCCGTCCGCTCGCCCGTCGGCCTGTTCCCCGGCCCGACCGCTCGCGCTCCCGCGCCCGCCGGCGGTCGTCCCGCCCGCGTCGCGGTCCCTGTGGCCGTCCGCGTCGTCCGCGTCGCCGTCCCGAGGGGCGTCCGCTCCGTCCGCTCCGTCCGCGTCGCCGCGGCCGGCGCGCCGGGAGAACAGCAGGGGCAGCGCGGACACCGCCACCAGCGCCAGGACCAGGGGCAGCAGGTAGTCGTCGATGCCGGGGAAGGACGCGCCCAGGGCGTAGCCCGCCAGGATGGTGCCCTGGGTCCAGAGCAGCCCGCCCACCACCTGCCAGAAGGTGAAGGTCGCCGTCGGCACCCGCAGCAGGCCCGCCGCCGGCCCGAGCACGGACCGCACCATCGGCACGAAGCGCCCGAACACGATCGCCTTGCGCCAGCCGTAGCGCTCCAGCAGCTGTTCCGAGCGCGCCGTCGCGCGTCTCAGTCGCGTACCGCGGCTCCGGGCCAGCAGGGACGTCCCGCCGTGCCGCCCGATCACGAACCCGAGCTGGGTGCCCGCCAGCGACCCCACGGCCGCGCAGAGCAGCACCTGCCAGAGGGTGAGGTACGGCCCCTGGTGCCCCGCCGTGCCCGTGCCGGTCGCGCAGAGCACACCCGCGGGGAAGAGCAGCGTGTCGCCGGGGACGAAGAAACCGATCACCAGCAGCCCGGCCTCGACGAAGGTCACCAGCAGCACGGCGAGGGCGCCGTAGGCGGCCAGCAGCTCGGATCCGCTGGTGAGATCCAGCGCCGACGTCATTCGTCACCCCTGCTCGCCTGGTCCGCCGTGGGCTGCGTGATCTCCTCCCCACAGTAGTCCGGTGCCGCCGGAGCGCACCGCCGGTGAGGACCGTCGCCGGCCGGCCCCCGGCCGCCGTGCCCGTGCCCGGGCGAATCGCTGCGCGAGCGCTGCGAGTGTCCGTCGGCGCCCCGGACGTCGAGGCTTGACGCGGGGCCGCAGCCGTGCGGCGGCCAGCTGCGGAGGGAGCGGAGCGATTCACGACGGACGAGCGGCCGGCCCGGTGAGGGTGTCGGGGAGGCCCGGATGAGCGGACCGCGCCCGCACTGGGTCTTCGGCGACCAGCTGGGACCGCACTTCCTCGCTCCCGGGGACGGCGGCCCCGACCCCGACGCGCCGGTGATCATGATCGAGGCCCGCTCGGTGCTGCGCCGACGTCGCTTCCACCGGGCCAAGGCCCATCTGGTGCTGTCCGCGATGCGGCACGCCGCCGACGACCTGGGCGACCGGGTGCGGTACGTGCGGGCCGACACCTACCGGGAGGGCCTCGCCCGGGTGGCGGGGCGCCGACGGGTGACGGTCTGCCATCCGACCTCGTACCCGGCCCTGCGGCTGGTGGAGGGCCTGCCCGGGGTGACCGTGCTGCCGCCGCGCGGCTTCTTGGTGCCGTTCGGCGACTTCCGGCGGTGGGCCGACGGGCGCGGTGGCGCCCGGCTGCTGATGGAGGACTTCTACCACCGGGTGCGCCGGGCCGAGCACCTGCTGCTGGAGCCGGACGGCACCCCCGTCGGCGGCAGCTGGAACCTCGACCGGGACAACCGCGAGCCCCCGCCCCGGGGCGCCGCCACCCTGCCCGTCCCGCCGCCCTTCGAGCCGGTGGAGGACGAGATCGACGCCGGGGTCCGGGCCGACCTGGACCGCTGGGAGCGCAGTGGCGAGGTCGCCTTCGTCGGCCGCGACGGGCCGCGGCGCTTCGCCGCCACCCGCGCCGAGGCACAGCAGGCACTGGGCCACTTCGTCGCGCACCGCCTGGCGGACTTCGGCCGCTTCGAGGACGCCATGCTGCACGCCGACCCGTGGATGGCCCACAGCGCGCTGTCCGTCCCGCTCAACCTCGGGCTGCTCGACCCGGCCGAGTGCGTGCGCGCCGCCGAGAGCGCCCACCGGGCCGGGCAGGTGCCGCTGAACAGTGCCGAGGGCTTCGTCCGCCAGGTCGCCGGCTGGCGCGAGTACGTCTGGCAGCTCTACTGGTACCTCGGGGAGGACTACCGCGAGGCCAACCGGCTCGGCCACCACGAGCCGCTGCCCGCCTGGTTCCGGGACCTCGACGCCGAGGCGGTCGGCGCCCGCTGCCTGTCCCGGGTGCTGGCCGAGGTCCGCGACCACGGCTGGGTGCACCACATCCCCCGGCTGATGGTGCTGGGCAACTGGGCGTTGCAGCACGGCTGGGACCCGCGCGAACTCACCGACTGGTTCCACCGCTGCTTCGTCGACGGCTACGACTGGGTGATGACCGCGAACGTCGTGGGCATGTCCCAGTACGCCGACGGCGGGCGGATCACCACCAAGCCCTACACGGCCGGCGGTGCCTACCTGAACCGGATGAGCGACTTCTGCGGCCCCTGCCGCTACCGGCCCACGGACCGGCTCGGAGCCCGTGCCTGCCCGTTCACCGCCGGCTACTGGGCGTTCGTGCACCGCCACCGCGCCCTGCTCGTCGCCAACCACCGCACGGCCCGGGCCGTCGCCGGCATGGGGCGCCTGGCCGATCTGCCCGAGGTCCTGGCCGCCGAGCGCGCCCGCGGCCAGTCACCGCCCTGACGCGCCGCCCGCACACCCCGCCCGACCGCCCGGCCCGCACCGCCCGGCCCGCACCGCCCCACCAGCGCCGCCCTGCCGCGCCGGGGTTCGGCGCGACAGGGCGGCACGGGGGAGTGCTGCGCGGCTACTCCCCGGAGTGACGGTCCGGATCAGTCGCGGCCGGGCGCCGCCAGGATGCACAGCAGCGAGCAGGCCACCGCCGAGGACGGTGCGGTCGTGGTCGGGGCGGTGCCGGCGGGCGAGTTCGCGGGGACGAAGCTCGCGGTCGCGGTGTTCTTCAGCGGCAGCGCCAACAGGAAGGAGTCGCAGTGGATCCGGCGGCTGCTCCCGGCCGTCAGGGTGAAGGTGCCGGCGGCCTTGCGGCAGCCGGGCGTGACGGCGTCGTTGACGGTCACCGCCGTGGCGTCCACGGGCCCCGCGTTGGTGACGGTGATCCGCCAGTACGCGGTGCCGAGCAGGCTCAGCAGGCCCACCGGACTCGTCTTGACCCACGGGCCCGGGCCGTCGGGCCCGCAGTCGTGCGGGTGGCCGGAGGCGCAGATCTCCTTCTCGACGCTCACGATCGGCCGGCAGCCGGCGCCGGGCGCGACGGCGGCGGTGACGGTGTTGGAGGTCAGGGGTCCGCTCGCGTCGGTACCGGTCGCGGTGTTGCTGAGGGCCGTGGTCGCGCAGTCGGGCGTGACGGTGGTGCGGAAGCAGACCTGCGGTGCGTCGCCCCGGTACTCGACCACCAGCGCGGGGTGGTTGTCGGCGGTGAAGTCCCCCGTCCCGGTGAGCACGAGCTGCACGGTGACGGTGATCGCGGGGTGCGTGCCGACCGCGATGCCCGACAGGTCGACCGTCCCGGAGGCGGTGAGGGCCCCGGTGGCCACCGGGCTGCCGTCCGGGTCGGTGACGACGGCGCGCGAGGCCGCCAGGTCGACATGGGAGAGGTCGATGTCCGTCAGCCGGGCCCGGTCGTACGCCTGCACGTGGCCGGAGCCGCCGTCGCAGTAGAAGTCGGCGGGCTTGAGGGTGACGGCGGCGCCGCTGTGGACGCAGGGGGAGGCGCCGGTGGCGGGGTCGAGGGAGAACAGCACGCCGGCGTCGCCGAGGCCGATCAGGCAGCGGGTGGTGGCGTCGTAGGCGTAGCCGTAGTCACGGGTGTTGCCGCCGTTGACCCCGGGGTGCGGCGCGGGTGCGGGGAACCCGGTGCACGGCGCGGCGTGCGTCCAGTCGTGGCAGACCGTCGCGCCCGGCACGCCGCCGCCCCAGACGGGGAAGTAGCTCCGGGTGACGCCGTCGGAGGTGACCGTCTCCGGGTTGAACGTCAGCACGCCGCCGCCCAGCGACGAGAGGGTGGCGGGGGCGGGGTGCGGGGAGCCGTCCTGGCCGTAGCAGGTCGTGAGCAGGTTCGTGCCGCCGACGGTGGTGGTGCAGACGCCGTCGGGCCGCCCCGCGGCGTCGTAGGAGGTGTACGCGTTGTAGGTGTAGTAGCCGGCGCCGGGGCCGGCCGGGTGCTGGTCGGCCCAGCCCGTGCAGACGGCCCGGGTCGTCGTGTCGAAGCAGCCCAGGACGGGCGGGCCGGAGGCGGTGGAGCCGCCCTGCGGGGACGAGGACGCGAAGACCTTGTCCCCCACGGCGGTCAGGGCGCCGAGGTAGAGCGCGGAGGGCGTGCCGGGCAGGTCGTGGTTGGGTGCGACGACCGGCGCGTACGGCTGACCGGCGCACGGGGTGCGGTGGGCGAGCGAGAGGCAGAGCACCTGCCCGGTGCTGGCGACGCCGTAGAGGCTGCCGGCGACGGCGACCAGGCCGGCCAGGCCGTTGACGCTGCTGGGCGTCCCGCCGGTGCTCGCCAGGGCGACGAAGCCGCAGTTGGCCCGGGCGTCGAGGTCCAGGCAGCCGACCCCCACCGCTCCGGCGGTGACGGCGGGGTAGTACAGCAGGCCCGGGCGCTCGGGATCGAGCACGTACTGCGGGGTCAGCGGGCTGCCGATGTCGCCGGTGTTGCCCGCTCCCAGCGGGCCGACGGCGGTGTTCAACGGCCGCGGCCACGGGCCGCCGGCGCACGGCAGGCCGGTCGACAGGCTGCTGCAGACGACCTGCCGGGCGGTGGGGCCGGCGTGGTGGTAGATGTTCCACGCCTCGACCTCGCCGGAGGCCGTCCGGTGCAGGACGGGCGTGAACCCGTCACCGCCGGTGGACTGCGGGGTCGGCTGCACGGGGGCGAGCAGCGGCGCGGAGAGCGCGGTGCCGCCGGCGCGGGCGGCGGGGTTCTCGGCGCGGACGGCGGTGGTGGCCGTCCCCGGGTCGGTCGTCGCGAAGGACGTGCCGTCGGTGGACCACGACGGCGTCCAGCCGGGCGGGACGTGCAGCGAGCCGGGGACGTAGGTCTGGGCGCTTCCGGCGCCGGTGACCTGGTCGGTGACCGCGGCCGGGGCGGCGCCGCCGCCGGTGGTCCCGTTCTCGTACCGGATGGTCCAGTTGACGGTGTCGCCGTGGTCGACCGGGAGCGCCCCGGGGTGGGTGATGTTCTGGACGCTCTTGACCAGCGCGGATGCCGTGCCGGTGGCGGCCGGGCCGGCCGTGGTCGCGGCGGTGGCCACCGGGGCGGTGTTCCCCAGGCCGAGCAGCAGGAGGGCGGTGGTGAGTGCGGCGGCCGTGACGGCGCGCGGCGGGCGGATCGAAACGGGCGGACGCGGGCTTCTCAGCACAGGTTCTCCACCTCAGGTCGCCAGGCGGGCTGACGGATCGTCAACCCGCACCGTCGATCAGGCTAGATCGAGGGCGAAGCAGCGGGCGGACCGTTTTTCGTATTGGTCATGTCATGTCGGAATATGACTGAACCGAGAAGTCCGATGGCGGCCGGCCGATCAAGGACCGCCGGCGGGCCGGCCCGCTCCGGTGCACGGGGCGGACCGACCCGGGCGGTGCGGTCAGCTGACGCCGATCTCGCCCAACTGGAGGTAGTACGCGCCGAACTGGTCGGCGCTGAACCGCGTGCTCTCGACCTTCACGTACCGCGCGGCGACCGGCGTGAACGAGAAGACCTGGTCGGCCGAGCCGGGGCGGGGGTAGCCCGTCCGGGACACCACGGTGGTCCAGGTGACGTTGTCGTCGGACACCTGGACGGTGAAGTCCACCGGGAAGCCCAGCCCGGTGTTCGCGCCGTCCGTCCGGGCGGTGAGGCGGACCTCGCCGACCGTGCTCCGGCCCTGCAGGTCGACCGTCGCCCAGGCGTCCGCCGCCGCGGTCGGGGACTGCGCGCTGCTCCAGCCCATGGAGTACCCGAGCCCCGAGGTGGTCACGCCGTCCGTCGCGGCAGCGCGCACCCAGCCGGCGGCCGGGTTCTCCACCGAGCTGGAGGCGGTCACCGGGCGGCCCAGCGCCAGGTTCCGGCCGGCGGCCTCGATCTCGGCGAGCTGCATGTGGTAGTTGCCGTGCGGGTCGGTGCGCAGCTTGGTGCCGGTCACCCGGATGTAGCGGACGTCGGTCGGGGTGAAGGCGAACGACTGGCCCGCGGCGTCCGGCCTCGGGTAGCCGGTGCGGGAGGCCACGGTCGTCCAGTTCACGTTGTCCGTGGAGACCTGCACGGTGAAGTCCACCGGGAAGCCCAGCCCGGTGTTGGCGCCGTCCGCGCGGGCGTAGAGGTCGATCCGGCCGAGCCGCTCGGCGGCGCCCAGGTCGGTCGACACCCACTCGGTGTGGTCGTGCGTGAGGTCGCCGCCGCTGCTCCAGCCGTTGGTGCCGGTCGGCAGGCCCCTGCGGCCGTCCGTGACGGCGCCGGTGCTCCAGCCGTCGCCCTCGTACGAGCTGGACGCGGTGACGGCGGCGCCCTCGACCGGGTCGGTCGCCGGGTTGACCCGGACGTTGTCGAACCTGGCGCTCGCGCCGCCGGTGGCCAGGCCGACGCTGCCCACGGGGTAGCCCGGGTCGGTCAGGGTGATGAGCGGCACCGGGCCGGCGAACACCTTGAGGGTGCTGCCCTTCGTGATCACCCGGAGGGTGACCTGCTGCCCCTTGGTGTAGCCCGGTACGGTCGCGGTGGCGAGCTGGCTGCCGTTGCGGTTCACGAACACCTGGCCGGTGTCGCGCAGGGCGACGAGGTAGCCGGTCTGGGTGTCGGACGGGTTGAGGCTGTGGACGGTCAGGCCCGCCCAGTTGGTGTCGCCGCCGGCGGCGCCGACCCCGGTGATCTGGACGTCGGCGCTCACCGCCACGTCCCGGTAGGCCCGGCCGGCCACCGCCGACACGACCTCCCAGTCCTGCCAGCCCGTGGCCGCGGTGCTGCTCTGCACGTACGCCTGGTCGCCCGTCACGGACCAGGAGCCGCGGACGTGCCGCCAGTTGGCGTCGCTGCCCGAGGAGAAGTCGTCACCGAAGGGGTACACCGCGTCGCCGGCGGGGGAGGTGAGTGCGTCCAGCATCTGCTTGTGCCGCACGTCGATCTCGGCGCCGGAGGTGGTGTAGACGGTGGTGCCGGTGATCAGTCCGGCGCTCAGCGTGCGGGCCAGCGCCGGCTTGACGGCGGCGAGCTGGTGCAGCAGCTCGTAGTCCTGGATGCCGGCCAGCAGGGCCTCGCTGCGCACGCTGTCGTAGACGCCGTACGTCGCCTTGTTCGGGCGGACCAGGAACGGGTCTCCGGTCGTCCAGTCGTTGAAGGTGTCGGCCGGGGTGTAGGCGGGGCCGTCGTTGTTGGCCCAGATGTTCCAACCCCAGTGCAGGAAGCCGTTGCCGCCGGTGGACGCCACCATCCACGGCGTCAGCCGGGAGTCGGCGAGGGGGTAGCTGATGAACCGGTTGAGGTGCTGGTTCGTCGGGCCGTTGCAGTAGTAGAGCCAGAGGTCCTTGCCGGCGAGCCGCTGGGCCTGGTAGTAGCCGGCGTTGAAGTCGTAGTTCTCCGAACTGTCCTGCGGTGTGAGGGTGGTGGTGAACGTGTCGGTCTCGGTGAACCTGGTGTAGTGGGCCTCGTTGCTCATCCCGTCCGGGAAGGCGGCGCGGTAGCGGCCGTAGAGCCATTCGGACGCCGTCGCCTGGTCGCTGGTGGACGGCTCGTCCGAAGCACTCATGTAGAACACGTCGCTCCACCGACGGCCCGCCGCGCAGGTCGGCCCGGGATCCAGGCACTTGGTGTCGAGGTGGGCCTTCAGCGCCGGCAGGACGGTGTCGAGGTAGGCCGTCGCTCCCGGGCTGCCGGGGGTCTGGTAGCCCATCTTCACCCCGCCCTGGCCGTTGCTGACGAGGGTCTCCAGCCCACTGCCCTCCAGCAGGTGGGGGGTGGAGATGAACTGCAGCGCGCCGGCGTCCTTGAACAACTGGACGAAGCGGTCGAACACGCCCCAGGTGAAGGTGTACTGGCCGTTCACCAGGGTGGTGTCCGGGATGGCGAGCGCCTGGAAGTCGGCGTGGATGACGTTGTTGCGGTGCTTGGCGTGGTCGGCGGCGAAACTCGCCATGACCTTCCACCAGTTGTCGTCGTAGTCCTGCACCCCGTACTGGCCGGGGATCGACCGGGAGGTCCAGCTGTAGTCCCAGCCGACCGAGGTGAACCAGTTGTCCATCCGGAAGGTCGACCGGTTGGTCGGGGGCAGCGCCACGTCGTAGACCGTGACGGACACCGGGACGTCCACCGGGCCGGCCGAACTCTGCACGCTCGCCGTACCGGTGTAGGTGCCGGGGGCCTGACCGGCGGGCACCGCGACACTGTAGTAGTACGGCTGGGTGGTGTTGGCGCCCAGGTCGTACGCGGTGTTCTCGACCAGGGCGTCGTAGTAGCTGGTGCCGCCGTCCGGCGGCTCCTGGTGGGAGTTGTCCGGGTCGCTGATCTTCCCGATGTGCGGGTGGTTGTACTCCCGGTTCACCGTGATGGCGGACGCCGGGATGGTGGCGCCCGCGGGCCCGGTGAGGCTGCTCGGCACGACCCGCAGTCCGGTCAGGGTCGAGCCGGAGCGCACCGCGATCTGGGCGGCCTGGGTCTCGTTCCGCGCGGCGAACAGGGACACGGCCCCCGTCGGGCGATCCGGTACCCCGGAGGAGGAGAAGACGTGGTCGGAGCCGCTGGCGACCCAGACCGCGGGCGGGGCCGCGGCGACGGCCGTGGCGGGGGTGGAGGCGAGGAGCAGGAGGCCCAGGGCGAGTGGGACCAGGGCCTTGGCTGGCGATCTGTTCACGAGTTCGCTTTCGATTCTCGACGCGGCTGCGCCTGGTGAACGCGCGTGTGCGCACCAGTCATATCGCATGCACGTTCGCATGGTTGGTGAATTTCGCCCAGTGGATCACGCATCACTCCGGGGCCGGGGGATCGGGAGTTCGCAGCAGCGCGGTCGTCGCCGAGGTGGGTGCGGGCGGATCCTCCCGTATCGGGGAATTCGTGCGCAGTTCACGGTTGCGGTACCAAGTCGTCAATCCGGCCGGCGCGACTTCCGGGTCCGGCCGGAGGGGTGGGCGTTCGGGCGGACCTTGCGCGCCGTGCTGACCCCCGGCGGTGGCCGGCCCGGCTGCGGGGACGGAAGGATCAAAGCCCCCTTTGCCGGTCCATTCATTTCGATACCGGCCTATGTGACGACTTTGCGGAGCTGCCGGTGGCATGGAAAGGGCTATTTCCGGCAAGTCCTGATTCGGCGAGGAAGTCACTTTGCGGTATGGGCGGGGTAAGAAATATTGCGACGCATACCACCCGAATCGGTGGATACGGCCCGGAGCGATCTTCCCGTCGGGGGAGCGGCTTGCTATTCTCGCTTTTCGGGGGAGCGGCCATGCTTTCCCGTGTCGCAAAAAAGGGGGGCTTCGTGAATAGGAAGATGCTCGGACTGCTCGCGGTTCCGTCGGTTCTCGCAAGCGTGCTCGCTTCGGCCGGATCGGCGTCCGCAGGGCAGACGGGAACCGACAGCGTCATCAATCCGCCGGGGATCTACCACCTCTCGACGGAGACCAGTCTGAACAGGTGTCTGGTGGTCTTCGCGAACGGTTCGCAGGGTTCGGCGGCGACTCTCACCCAGTGTGCCGCCTTCGACGACCAGAGCTGGTCCGTCCCCGCGGCCGGCACCACGGGCGAGATCCGGAACAAGTACTACAAGAACACGTACGGCACGGGTTGCCTGACGGTCCAGGGCGACAGTCTCGGCGCTCCGGCCTTCATCTACGACTGCACCGGCCTGCGGGACCAGAAGTGGAGTGCCGAGCTCATTCCCTTCCACAACGGGTCGGTTCGGCTCAGGAATGTCAATAGCGGCAAGTGCCTGGTCGTGCAGGGCAGCTCCGACGGCACCGCTGCCATGCAGTACACCTGCGGCAACTTCGCCGACCAGTACTGGCTGGCGTAGCGCCGAGAACGTCCTCGTGGTGAGCGCTCCGAGCCGGGGGCGCACTCACCACGAGGACGTGCCGCGGATCCAGGACTTCCCGGACCAGGAGGACGCGCCGCGGTAGGCGACTTCGAGTCCCGGGGTGAGGCCTGCCGGTCATCGCGACGCGGACGCCGGTCGGTTCGGCGCGATGGGCGGGTGCGCCCGCTCCCGCGCCGCCGGAGCGGGCGGGCGGACGAGGTAGACGTCGACGGCGTCCTCGCTGTCGAGGGTGAAGCCGTGCCGCTCGTAGAGCCGCCGCGCGGGGCTCCCCTGGAGGACGTTCAGCCGGACCGGCACGCCGTCCCGGTCGCACCGGTCGAGCAGTTCGCGCAGCACGGCGGCGCCGGTGCCCCGGCCCTGGAGGTGCGGCGCGAGGTAGAAGTGCTCCAGCCAGTGGGCGTCCTCGGCGGGACGCAGTGCGACGCAGCCGGCGAATGCGCCGTCCACCTCGATCACCCGGGTGTGCGACGCGACGAACGCCTCCCGCAGCCGTTGCCGTACCCGCTGCTCGTCGAAGCGGCCCAGCCGCTCCAGGTCGGCGCGCAGCACCACGGCCCGCAGCTCGGCCACCGGCTCGACGTCGGTGTCCCGGGCAGGCCGCATCCGCCATGAGTTCATGATCACGATGCTACGCGCTTCGGCAATCGATGCCCGGCCCGGCCCCGGGGCCTCCCACCGGGCCGGGACGTTCGGCCGGGGTGTCCGGTCGGGGCGTCTGGTCGGGGCGTCTGGTCGGGGCGTCTGGCCGAGCGCCGGGAATAAAGGGCAGCGCTCGGCGACTTGGTCCCGGACATGACTGCTTCCTCGTTCGACCCGCGCACCCTGCTGGGGGAGAGCCGGCTCGGTGTCCTCGCGACGATCAAGTCGGACGGCCGCCCCCAACTCTCCCCGGTCATGCCCTTCTACGACCGGGAGGCCGAAGTCCTCTACGTGTCGATGACGGAGGGACGGGCCAAGACCGCGAACCTGCGCCGTGACCCGCGGGCCGCGCTGGAGGTCACCAGCCCCGAGGGCCTGGCCTGGGCCACGGCGGAGGGCACGGTCACCCTCGTCGGGCCGGGAACGGACCCGCACGGCCCCGAGGTCGAGGCGCTCGTGCGCTACTACCGCACCGCCGCCGGGGAGCACCCCGACTGGGACGAGTACCGCTCGGTGATGGTTGCCGACCGCCGGGTGCTGATGACGATGGCGGTCGACCACGTGTACGGCGCCCGGGTCGGCTGACCGGGCGCGCCCGGGTGGCACGGGGCCACCGCCGCGGCGGCGGCGGCCCCGGCCGGATCACGCGTAGGCGTTGAATTCGGTGATGGACCACCAGGAGGTGGCGGTGCCGGTCTGGACGACCTTGACGTACCGGGCGTTCTGCGCGGGGAAGTCGACCGTGACGAGGGGGCCGGTGCCGTTGCCGGTGGCGACGGGTGTGCCCCAGGTGGTGCCGTCGGGGGAGAGGTAGACCTGGTAGCCGCGGGCGTAGTCGTTGGCACTGCCGCCGGAGTCCATGGTGATGCGGGCGAGCGGTCGCAGGGCGCCGGTGTCGACGGTGACGGACTGCCCGGAGGCCATCGGTACGCCGGACGACCAGCGTGAACCGGCGTTCCCGTCCAGCATGTTGGCCGGCACGTCGCCCCCGCCGGTGGAGGAGGCCGTCGCCGACCACCCCGTCCGCGGCAGCACGGTCGGCCCGCCGCCGCCCGAACCACCGCCGGTGGTGTAGGCGTTGAGCTCGGTGATGGACCACCAGGAGGTGGCGGTGCCGGTCTGGACGACCTTGACGTACCGCGCGTTCTGCGCGGGGAAGTCGACCGTGACGAGGGGGCCGGTGCCGTTGCCGGTGGCGACGGGTGTGCCCCAGGTGGTGCCGTCGGGGGAGAGGTAGACCTGGTAGCCCCGGGCGTAGTCGTTGGCACTGCCGCCGGAGTCCATGGTGATGCGGGCGAGCGGTCGCAGGGCGCCGGTGTCGACGGTGACGGACTGCCCGGAGGCCATCGGTACGCCGGACGACCAGCGTGAACCGGCGTTCCCGTCCAGCATGTTGGCCGGCACGTCGCCCCCGCCGGTGGACGAGGCCGTCGCCGACCACCCCGTCCGCGGCAGCAGGGTCAGACCGCCGCCCGTACCCCCACCGCCGGTGACCGTGGTCTGGCCGCTGAGGCGGATGTCGCGCGAGGAGGAGCCGACCGAGACGGTGTGGGTGCCCGCGGCCGTCGTCCAGGAGCCCGCCCAGTACTGGAAGCTGCGGGCGTCGAGGGTCAGCGAGACGTGCTTGCTCTGCCCCGGGTCGAGGGCGACCTTCTGGAAGCCCCGCAGGTTCTTCGGCGGTTCGCCGCTGGACGCCGGCTGCCCGACGTAGACCTGGGCGACCTCGGCGCCGGCCCGGGTGCCGGTGTTGGTGACGTCGAACCCGACGGCGACGTTGCCGGAGGCGTCGGGGGCGGAGACCGTCAGACCGGAGTAGCCGAAGGTGGTGTACGAGAGGCCGTAGCCGAACGGGAAGAGCGGCTCCTTGTTCTTCGCGTCGTACCAGCGGTACCCGACGTTCACGCCCTCCGAGTACTGCACGGCGCCGTTCTGTCCCGGCCACTGGGCCGTGGTCGAGGCCGGCACGTCGGCGAGCGACTTCGGAAAGGTCACCGGCAGCTTGCCGGAGAAGTTGACGTCGCCGTAGAGCAGTGCGGCGATCGCGGCGCCGGCCTCCTGCCCCGGGTACCAGTTCGCGACGATGCCCTGGACCGAGCCCGCCCACGGCATGGTGACCGCGGAGCCGCTGTTGACGACCACGACGGTGCGCGGATTGACCGCGGCGACGTCGGCGACGAGCTGGTTCTGCTCCGCCGACAGGTCGATGTCGCGCAGGTCGGAGCCCTCGGACTGGAAGTCGCTGACGAAGACCACGGCGAGCTCGGAGTTGCGGGCGGCCGTCACGGCCTGGTCGTGGGCGCTCTGGCCGGGCACCTGCCAGCCGAGGGTGGCGCTGCTGCCGCCGCCCGCCTGGTAGTAGTCGACCTCGATGCTCACGGGCTGACCGGCCGTCAGGGTGACGCTGCCGGTGCGGGTGGTCGGGCCCTGGTTGTACCAGTTGTTGATGACCTGCTGGCCGCCCACGATCAGCCGGCTGCCGTCGTCGCTGTTGAGCGAGAACTGGTAGCTGCCGGTGGTCGGCGGGGTCAGCGTGCCGGTCCACTTGACCGACCAGTCGGTGGCGTTGACGCCGGCGGCGGGCGACTGCCCGCCCCACACGGTGTCGACGGCCGCGTCGACCCGGCTCGCCACCACGGCGCCGGACAGGTCGGTGCTGTTGTGGTACTCGCCGTACAGGCCGGTGCCGGCGCCCGTGGACGGCTTGAGCGCGGAGCTCGGCACCGGCGGCAGGGAGCCGTCCGCGGACGGCACGCCCTGCGCGAAGGTCACCGTCGTACCGGCGCCGGCGCGGGACTTGATGCCCTGGTACGGGGTCACCACGTGCGGGGGGTTGACCGCGGCGCTGCCGCCGCCCTGCGTCATCACGCCGACCCCGGCGTCGTCGCCGATCACCGCGATCGAGCGGACGGAGGGCGCCACGGGCAGCACCGAGGCGCTGTTCTTCAGCAGGACGCTGCCCTCCTGCGCGACCTTCTGCGAGACGGCGGCGTTGGCGGCGGTGGTGACGACGGCGTCCCGGTTGCCGGTCTGCGTGCGGTCGAAGAGTCCGCGGCGGAACATCGACACCAGCACCCTGCGGGTGTGGTCGTCGACCGTCGCCTGCGACACCTGGCCGGAGTTGACGGCGTTGGTCAGCGCGGTGCCGTAGTAGTCGCTGCCGGGCATCTCCACGTCCAGGCCGTTGTTGGCCGAGGCGACGGTGGAGTGGGTGGCTCCCCAGTCCGCGGTGACGAAGCCCTTGAAGCCGAGGTCGCCCTTGAGGACGCCGTTCTGGAGCGGGCCGTTCTCGCAGGCGAAGGCGCCGTTGACGGACGAGTACGAGCACATCGCGGAGTCGACGCCCTGCTTGACGGCGGCTTCGAAGGCCGGCAGGTAGATCTCGCGCTCGGCCCGGTCGGAGATCACCGCGTTGTCGGCCGCGGAGTTCCGGTTGGTCTCCTGGTTGTAGACCGCGAAGTGTTTCACCTGCGCCATCGGGCCCTGGCTCTGGACGCCCGCGATGTCGGCCGCGCCGATCTCCCCGGCCAGGTACGGGTCCTCGCCGAACGACTCGAAGGCCCGGCCCCAGCGGGGGTCACGGACGATGTTGACCGTCGGCGCGAGCACCACGTTGGTGCCCTTGCCCCACTGCTCGGCGCCGAGGACCTGCCCGTACTGGCGCATCAGCGCCGGGTCCCAGCTCGCCGCGCCGGCCACCGGTGCGGCCAGCTGCGTCACGCCGGTCAGGCCGTCGCCGGCGCCGACCGGGCCGTCCTGGAAGTGCAGGGAGGGGATGCCGAGCCGGGTGTTGGCCGGGACGCAGCCCGCGTAGCTGCACGACGGGCCGCCGTGCAGCATGGTGAGCTTCTCGGCCTGGGTCATCGCGGCGAGGAGTTCGTCGGCGCGCTGCTCGGGGGTCTGGGCGGCGTTGGTCCACGGCTGGTCGGCGGCCTGCGCCACCGGGCCGCCGGAGGCGGCGAGGAAGCCGGCCACCAGCAGTGCGGCGAGTGGCCCGGCGAGGGTGGATCGCGGTTTGGGACGACGCACGGCGGCGACTCCTGTCGGCGGAGGGGGCACGCGGGCCTGCGGCTCACGTGGGTGGCGGGTGGTGCGCCGGGTGGCACGCCGGTCCGGTGCGTCCGGGTGTCCGGGGTGGGCGGGCCTCCGGGGTGGTCGGTGGACCGGATCGGCGGCGGGCCGGAGAGGGCGCCGCGCGGTGGGGTGGGCGCGGGCGGAGACTCCGGGAGGGCCGGCACTGATCGGCGTGCCGGCCGTACGCGGGCGCGACGGAGCCCGGTGCCGACCGGTCCGGAGCCGACCCGTCCGGTGGGTGGCCGGGCAGGGCGGCAGAGCTGAGAGAGCGCTCTCCCGGAGTCTCCTGGGCTCTCCCCGGACCTGTCAAGACGTCACCCCGGCACGGCCCCGCGAGCTTCGCGACGGTCGCGGGCGAACCTTCGGGGCGCCCGGACCCGGCCCGCTCGCCGTCCGGCCCGCGCTCCGCCCCGCGCTCTGCTCTCCGCCGGACCCGCCCGCTCGCCGCCTGACCCGCGGTCGACGGCATTGACGGCATCGACGACGACGGCGCCGTCCCCGGCCTGGCTCAACCGGCGGGCGTCGAGCCGGCAGACCTCCCCGCGGGTGCGTCGTCGTCAGGGCGCGGCAGGAAGGCCTCGTGAGCGGTGCCCGGCGCAACCGCGCGGGCGGCCAGCCAGGCGGCCGCCATGGCGGTGTCGCCGGCGACGGTGACCGGGCCCGGCAGCTCGCGCACGGCGGCGGTGAGCTGCTCCCGGACCGGGCCGGGGGAGACGGCGACACCGCCGGCCAGCACGATCGGCTCGGGTGGGGCACCGGGCGTGAGGGCCGACTCCACCAGGGCGCGCAGGTGGCCGGCTGCGCGGGCCACGATCCGGGCCGCGGCCGGGTCGCCCGCCGCGGCCGCCGCCCCGAGCAGTGGGGCGAGGGTGGCCGGAGTGGTGGACGGGGCGTCGTAGACGGCACGGAGCAGGCCGGCGACGGCGCCCGCCCGGGGGCGGGCGGGGATGCCGAGCGCCGCGAGCACCGCCGTCGCCAGCGCGTCCGGTGCGCCGGGCCCGGCCTCCAGGGCGTCGAGGGTGTGCCGGGCGGCCTCCCGGCCGAGCCAGTGCCCGGAGCCTTCGTCGCCGAGCAGCCAGCCCTGCCCGCCGCGGGTGGCGCTGACGCGGCGTCGCCGGAGCCGGCAGGCGACCGCACCCGTGCCGGCGATCAGCACGACGCCGTCCGCCGCCGGCGTTCCGGCGGCGAAGGCCACCTCGGCGTCCGGCCGCAGGGACAGTCGCAGGGAGTCGGGCACGGCCGGCCCGGCTGCCGCCCGGCACTGCTCGGCGAAGGCGACGGCGGCCGTGTCGGTGGCGAACCGGCGGTAGCCGGCGAGGCCGATCACGCAGGCGGCGACCCGGCCCGGGTCGTGGTCGCCGAGCGCCTCCCGGATGACGGCGCCGATCCGGCCCGCGGCCACCGCGCCGCCTTGGGCCTGCGGGTTGCCGCCGGACTCCCGGGCCGAGCCGAGGCGCCGGCCCGCCAGGTCGGTGAGGACGCCGCGGACGGCGGTGCCGCCGACGTCGACGCCGAGCACCAGCCGCCGCTCAGCTCCGGGCATCGGCCGGGTCCTCCTCCGGCTGCCGCGGCAGCGGCCCCACCGCCTGCCCCGGATGCGCGGCGGTGGTGGTCGCCGTGTGCTCCTCCACCGCGTCGGGGTGTACGCCGAGTTCGGCCAGCAGCCGGGCGCGGAGTTCGCGGAAGGCCGGTCCGTCCCGGTCGGGCGCCCCGGCGGCGGACCGGTCGACGGTGATGTCCAGGGAGAACCGGCCCCGGGTGAGCACCAGGACCCGGTCGGCGAGCAGCAGCGCCTCGTCGACGTCGTGCGTCACCAGCAGGACGGCGGGCCGGTGGCGCTCACAGAGCCGGCGCAGCAGGACGTGCATCCGGATCCTGGTGAGGGCGTCGAGGGCGCCGAACGGCTCGTCGAGCAGCAGCACGTCCGGTTCGCGCACCAGGGCCCTGGCCAGGGCGGCGCGCTGGGCCTCCCCGCCGGAGAGGGTGGTGGGCCAGGCGTTCTCCTTCGCGGCCAGGCCCACCTCGGCGAGGGCCTCGCGGCCGAGCCCGCGGCGTTCGGCGCGGCTGCCGGGCAGGCCCAGCACCACGTTGTCGAGGGTGCGGGCCCAGGGCAGCAGGCGGGCGTCCTGGAAGACCACGGCGCGCCGCTCGGGGACGGCCACGGTGCCGGACCCGGCGGCGCCGTGGTCGAGGCGGGCGACCGCACGCAGGAGGGTGGACTTGCCGGAGCCGCTGTGCCCGAGCAGGGCGACGAACTCGCCCGGCGCGATGGCGAGGTCGACCGCGTCCAGGACGTCGCGGCCGTCGAAGGTGCGGGTGAGCGCGCCGACCCGGACGGCGGGGGTGGTGGCCGGGACGGGTCGGGGAGGGGTCAGGGTTGCGTCCGGCGCCATGTCAGCACACGTCCTTCCAGCAGTCGTACGAGGGTGTCGGAGAGCAGGCCGAGCAGGCCGTAGACGACCAGGCCGACCACGATGACGTCGGTCTGCCCGAAGGTGCGGGCCTCGGTCATCAGGTAGCCGATGCCGCTGTCCGCGTTGATCTGCTCGCTGACGACCAGCACCAGCCAGGAGATGGTGACGGACATCCGCAGGCCGGTGAAGAAGCCGGGGGCCGCACCGGGCAGCGCGATCCGGGTCAGGTAGGTCCAGCGGCTCAGCCGCAGGGTCTGGGCGAGTTCGGCCCACTGCGTGTCCTGGCCGGTGAGCGCGGCGTGGGTGTTGAGGTAGACGGGGAAGAAGGTGCCGAGCGCCACCAGGATGATCTTCACCTGCTCCCCGATGCCGAACCAGAGGATGGCGAGCGGGACGAGCGCCAGGATCGGCAGGGCGCGCAGCAGTTGCACCGTGCCGTCGAGCAGGGCCTCACCGACCCGGCTGAGCCCGGCGGCGAGTGCCAGTAGCAGCGCCGCGAGCACGCCGAACGCCAGCCCGGCCGACGCGCGGCGCAGGGACACCAACAGGTGGTGCTGGAGTTCGCCGTCGGCGAGCAGGCCCCAGCCGGTGCCGGCGACCTCGCCGGGCGGGGCCAGCGTCTGCGGGTCCAGGACGCCGGTGGCGGAGGCGAGTTGCCACAGGGCCAGGACCAGCAGGGGGCCGAGGGCGCGGGCGAAGGGCACCCGGCGGGCGCGCCGTCCGACCGGGCGGGCGGGCCGGCGGCGGGCCCGGTGCTGGTCGGCCGCGAGGCCGGTGGTCGTGGTCACGGGCGGTCCTCGGGGGTGTGGGGGTGCGGGGCGCCGTCGGGCCGGGTCAGTGTCCGGACGGCGGCCCAGGGCAGCCCGCCGGCCTCCCGGAGCGCGGCCCGGGCGGCCGCGGGGCCGGCGCCGGTGGTGAGCGAGACGAGGGCGGTGGCGGTCTCGTCGGCGCAGTCGTGCAGTGCCTGTTCGGCCTCGTCGACGGCGGCGCCGCTCGCCCTGGTGAGGGTGCGGACGGCTCGACGGCGCAGTTTGGCGTTGCTCGCCGAGGCGGTCACCATCAGGTTCGACCAGGTGTGTCCGGTGCGGACCATGAGGGCGGTCGAGAACATGTTGAGGGTGAGCTTCTGAGCGGTGCCGGCCTTCATCCGGGTGGAGCCGGTGACCACCTCGGGGCCGGTGTCCAGCACGATGTGGAGGTCGGCGTCGGCGGCCAGCGGGGCGGCGGGGTCGCCTGAGATCAGTGCCGTGACGGCGCCCGCCGCCCGGCTGCGGGCGAGGGCGGCGCCGACGTACGGGGTCCGGCCGCTGGCGCTGATCCCGATGGCGAGGTCGCCGGCCCGTACGTGGTCGGCGTCGACGCCGTCGGCGCGGTCCTCCGCGGCCTCGTCGGCCGTGCCTCCGGCCGGCGGGCCGCCGGCGAGGTGGGGGCAGACCGTCTCGGGGCCGACGCCGTAGGTGGGCAGCAGTTCGACGGCGTCGGCGAGCGCGGCCCGGCCGGAGGCACCGGCCCCGAAGTAGTGCACCCGCCCGCCTCGGGCGAGGGTCGCCAGGCCGGCTCCCACCAGCGCCTCGATCGAGGGCAGCGCGACGGCGACGGCGCCGGGCACGGTGGCGTCCTCACGGTTGATCAGGGCGAGCAGTTCGGCGGTGCCGAGCCGGTCCAGTCCGATGCTGGCCGGGTTGCGCCGTTCGGACGGCGGAAGGGAGTCCTCGGAGGCGGGATCGTGTCCGCGGGCGCGATCGTGTTCGGCCGGCTGGGCGGCGCTGGGTCGGGTCACGGGGGTTCCTTGGCGGGAGGCTTCGGGGCGGGCGGGGCGTGAGGGGCGTGAGGGGCGGGGCGGCGCCGGGGCGGACCGGGCCGGTGGCAGGTCAGTCGCCGTACAGGTTCAGGCTCCACAGCGAGTACCCGTAGGAGGTGCCGCGCGCGGTGCCGAGCAGCCGCACGTACCGGGCGCTGCCGGTGAACGGGCCGATCAGTTCGGTGCCACCGGTGCCCGTGTCGGTGGAGTGCAGCGTGGTCCAGGTGGTGCCGTCGACGGATCCCTGGAGGAGGTACGCGGTGCCGTAGGCCGTCTCCCAGACCAGCCGGGCGCCGGTCAACGGCCGTACCGCGCCGAGGTCCAGGCTCAGCCACTGCGGGTCCGCGTACTGGCTGCCCCAGCGGGTCAGCGGATCGCCGTCGGCGGCTTTCGCGCCCTCGCGGCCGGCCACGTTGACCGAGGAGGCGCTGACGACGGCCTGCCGGGCCAGGTCGTCCCGTCGGTCCGCGCCCGAACCGGTCCAGTCGAGGAAGGCCCGGGTCTGCGGCAGCCAGCCCTGACCGCCCGCGGCGGCCTGGCAGGCACCGTCGCACACCGCGCTGTTCGACCCGCCCCAGACCACCGCGCCGCGGAGCCCGAGGTCGTGCAGGGTGGCCAGCTGGTACGACCACTGGGCGGCCGGGACGAACCCCAGCGAGAGCGAGTCGGGCGAGGAACCCTGGTGGTACTGCGGCCAGATGTACGGGTACACCGGCACGGTCGGCGCAGTCGCCGCGGCCGTCGCCAGATTGGCGGCGAGGGTGGAGCTCCAGGTGGTCTCGTTGGCGGAGAACGTGTAGGCGGACGGGAAGAACGCGGTGGCTCCGGCCTGCTGGATCAGCTGCTGGTAGAGCGGCCGGTACGCCGCGGAGGTGTTGCCGAGCAGGCCGTACCAGCCGATGATCTGCCCCGGGGCCGCCACCTGGCGTGCCCAGGCCTGCAGTTGGGCGAGCCGGTTCAGGTGGTCGGCGGCGTTGGCGGCGCTGCCGTTCAGGTAGAGGCTCTCGCAGTCCAGGACGAGCGGGGCGTCCGGGTTGACGTCGGCCGCCGCGACGATCTCCTTCCAGCGGGCCTCGTCGGGCAGCGCACCACCCGCCACCAGGGGCGTGCAGGTGTAGTTGGGCACCAGGTTGGCGCGCACCGCGCCGTGGCCGATGTTCGCGGAGGCGTACGCGGTGTTGTCGAAGAGGGTGAAGCCGGCCGTACCGGCCGACGCGGTGGCGGGTGCGGTGGCGGGTGCGGTGGCGGGTGCGGTGGCGGCGCGGGCCGGCAGCCCGAGGGCGGCCGAGGCGCCCACGGCGAGGCAGACGAGCAGCCTGGCCAGGGCGGTGCGCGGGCGGGACATCGAAGCTCCTTCGAGCGGGAAAGCGGGCAGGGGTGACGGCGGGGGCGCGCGGGCGGTGCTGCCGATCGGGCGTCCGCGGCCTACGGGCGGGGCGTGCGCAGCGTCCGGGACCTCACGGCCTCGTGGGCACGCTCCAGGTCCTCCAGCGTCTGCTGGTAGGAACGCTGGACCAGCGCCACGTACAGACAGTCGACGACGGTGAGTTGGGCGGTGCGGGAGGCGGTGCCGCCGCTGCGGAAGATGCTCTCCCGGGCGGAGGTGACCAGCACGATGTCGGCCTGCTCGGCGGCCGGGGAGCCCGGGTTGCTGGTGACGGTGCAGGTCACGGCCCCGGCGGCGCGTGCCTGCGCGAGGAAGTCCACCACCTCGCGGGCCCGGCCCGAGTGGCTGACCGTCAGCGCGAGGTCGCCCGGGCGCAGCAGCGCCGCGTTCATCAGCGCGGCGTGCACGTCCGTCCAGACGCTGGCCCAGTACCCGAGCCGCAGCAGTTTGTGCGCGGCGTCCTGGGCGGCCAGGGCGCTGGAGCCGAGCCCGAACAGCTCGATCCTGCGGGCCGACCCGACCGCGTCGGTGAGCGCCGCGAGCGCCGTCAGGTCGAGGTGGGCGGCGGTCTCCTCGGCGGCCCGGGCGTCGGAGCGGCCGACCTTGCGGACGAGTTGTTCGAGGGTGTCCTCGGGGCCGATGTCGCCGCCGATGGCCAGGTCCGCCCGACTGTCGGCGCGCAGTCGTTCCGCCTCGGCCGCCAGCCCGAGGCGCAGTTGGGCGTAGCCGCGGAGGTCGAGCGATCGACAGAAGCGGTGCACGGTGGTCTCGGACGTACCGGCGGCCAGGGCGAGCGCGGTGATGGTGCACTCGGCGGCGGCGCCGGGGTCGCGCAGGACGAGGTCGGCGATGGTCCGTTCGGCGCGGGGCAGTTGCTCGCGCCGTAGGCGGATGCGCGTCAGCAGGTCGTCACTCATCAGGGCCTTCTCCTTCAGGTCGTCGTCGCGGCCGCCCCGGCCGCGCTGCGCCGCTCGGCTCCGCCAGGTGCGCGGCGGTGATCCGCTGCCGGGTCAGCCGGAGCAGTTCGTCGTCCAGTGCCTCGCCGGGGAAGAGGCAGACGTAGCCCCGCCCGGCGTGCAGGCCCCCGGCCAGGGCCTCGGCGTACTCGGCCGCGCCGACCGGCGCCCCCCAGTCCGCGCCGCGCGCGTACGCCGGGTCCGCGGTCACCTGGACCATCGGGACGACGGGGCCGTCCGTGTGCCGGCGCGCCTCGGCGGCGGCCCGGGCGGGGAGGTCGGGCGAGTGGCGCAGGATCGCGTGGTAGCTCATCACCAGCACCGCGTCGAACAGGCCGCCGAGGGCGGCGGTGTCCTGGCCGAGCAGGTCACGGCGCTGCTCCTCGGGTGCGGGCACCAGGAAGACGCCGGTCCACAGCTCGGGGCGTACGGCGTGTACGGCGGCGCGAACGGCGGTCGCGACCGCGGTGACGGTGGCGGTGCGATAGGCGTGCCAGGCTTCGCGGTGCCGGTCCCCGATCCACCGGGCGGCGGCCCGCGCGTCGTGGCCGGTGCCGGGATCGGTGCCGGTGCCGGGGCCGGTGGGGCCGGGCGGGTGCAGGCCGGTCCGGTGCTCGAAGTCGGCCAGGGTGATCGGGTCGTAGGAGCCGTCACGGGGGCGGGAGCCGGGGCGCAGTTCGAGCTCCCAGTGCAGCGGCCAGCGCAGGAAGTCCAGGGCCAGGCCGTCCAGGTCGGGCGAGGCGGCCGCCCGGGCGCAGTGCCGTACCAGGGCCCGGTTGTAGCGGTCATGGCTGGGGATCAGGCCCTCGTACCACTTCATCCGCTGCCAGCGGCGGCCGTCGGCGTCCACCGGGCGCAGCTCGGCGTCGGGCGGCAGACCGGAGCCGGCGGTGTCGGCGTGCGGCCCGGCCCCGGCCCGGAAGCAGGGGACGCTCCCGATCACCCGCAGACCGCTGCCGCGCGCGGCGGCGGCGAAGCCGGGTGTGACGGCGGCCGCCTTGGTGATGACGGTGTCCAGCCCGGCGCCGGCGAGCGCGGCAAGCCGGCCCGGGTGCTGGGTCGCGGGATCGAGCAGATACGCCGCTCGCATGGTTCACCTCCTGGGGTCGGGTCGAGCCTAGGCTTCGCAAAGCCCGGTTGGAAAGAAACTTCCCAACATTTCATGCGGTTGCAACAAAGGGTCGGAGGTCCTGAAAAAGTGCCTCTGACCTGCGTATTTGTCGTGAGGTCAGGAGATCTGAGGCGGTTGACACCCCTGATGTCTCGGATGAATCTATCGGCCATACCGAAAGTTATTTCCCAACTCTCCCCGTCCGAGGAGCCCGCCATGCCCGCCCTGCCAGTCGTTGGACCGCGCCCGCCCCGCCTGCTCGCCGCCCTCGTGGCCCTCGCCTTCGCCGCGCCCGCGCTGACCGCCTGCGCCGGCTCGGCGGCGGGCGGCGACGCGGCCCCGGCCGCCGCCCGGACGGCCGCGCTGCCCACGGCCGTGCCGGCGGGCACCGAGCTGAGGGTCGGCGACCAGAACGACCTGCTGCAGACCCTGCTCAGCGCCTCCGGCCAGGACAAGGACCTGCCCTACAAGCTGACGTACGGGAAGTTCCAGGGCGGCCCCGCCATCCTGGAGGCCTTCCGGGGAGGCTCGCTGGACGTCGGGATCGTGGCCGAGACCCCGGCGATCTTCGCGCAGGCCGCCGCACAGGACGTCAAGGTGGTCGGCGTGGTGCAGTCCAGCAAGGACGCCGTGCACATCGTCACCTCACCCGGCAGCTCCGCCCAGAAGGTCGCCGACCTCAAGGGCAGGAAGATCGCCTACACCCAGGGCACCACCTTCCAACCGGCCGTCCTGAAGGCCCTGAAGAACGCCGGGCTCACGCCCTCCGACGTCACGCTCGTCAACCTCACCCCGCTGGACGTTCCGGCCGCACTGGCCTCCGGCCAGGTGGACGCGGGTGTGGTGACCGAGCCGCTGGGCACCAAGTACCTGGTGGCCAACAAGGACAAGGGCGCCCACGAACTCGCTGACGACAAGGGCCTGAACAGCGGCCTCCAGTTCCTGGTGGCCCCGGGCGCGGCCCTGCGCGACGAGGCCCGGACGGCCGCCCTGCGCGACCTCTCGGCCCGCTTCACCAGGGCCGAACTGTGGCTGGCGGAGCACCAACAGGACTGGGTGCGGGCGTACTTCACCGGCGTCCAGAAGCTGCCCCAGGAGGTCGGCGAGGCGGTGGTCGCCAACAACGGCAAGCCCACCATTCCCGACTACGCCACCGCGATCTCCCAGCAGCAGCAGGTCGCCGACCTGCTCGCGGAGGCGCACGCCATCCCCGGGAAGCTCGACGTCTCGGCCGAGTTCGACACCCGCTTCGACGCCGTCCAGCAGGCCGCGAAGAGCGCGCCCTGACCTCCCCGGCGCCCCCGGCCGGCGCGTTCGGGCAGGAGCCCGCTCGTGCGCGCCGGCTCCGCTCCGCCGCGCGGTCGACCCGCTCCCGGCCGCGGACCCCGGCGGGTCTCAGCGGGCCTCGCCGGACGTCGGCGCCGCTTCCCCCGGGTCAGGCCGTGCCCGACGGCTGCCGCGCCCGCGCCGTCGGCCCGGCGTCCTTGTCCGTGGGGAAGGGCGGGAAAGGCCGGACCCCCGACCACGATCAGGCCTAGGATCGGCGGTCATGGTTGACCTCTACCCCCCGACCGGTCCCTACGACAGCGGAATGCTCGACACCGGAGACGGCAACCGCGTCTACTACGAACAACTCGGCAACCCCGAGGGCAAGCCCGCCCTGTACGTCCACGGCGGTCCGGGGGCGGGCGCGCCGCGGCGGCCGGCGAGGGGCTGGGACCCCGGGCGCTACCGCGTCGTCCGTTTCGACCAGCGCAACTGCGGTCGCAGCACCCCGCACGCCAGCGACCCGGCGGCGGACATGAGCCTCAACACCACGCAGCACCTGGTCGACGACATGGAGCGGCTGCGCGAACACCTCGGCATCGAACGGTGGTTGCTGGACGGCGCCTCCTGGGGCTCGACGCTCATCCTGGCCTACGCGCAACAGCACCCCGAGCGGGTCAGCGAGATCGTCATCCAGGCGGTGACGACCACCCGCCGGGCCGAGATCGACTGGCTCTACCGGGGCGCCGGGCGGTTCAACCCCGAAGCGTGGGACCGGTTCCGCGACGGTGTCCCCGAGCACGAGCGGGACGGCGACCTGCTCGCCGCCTACGCGCGGCTGATGGAGAACCCCGACCGGGCGGTCCGGGAGCGGGCCGCCGCCGACTGGCTGGCCTGGGAGGACGCGGTCGTGTCGGACGAGCCCAACGGACTGCCCGGCATGTACAGCGATCGTGAGGTGGACGAGCGGATCGCGTTCGTACGGATCTGCGCCCACTACTTCAGCCACGGCGCGTGGTTGGAGGAGGACCAACTCCTGCGCAACGCCCACCGGCTGGCCGGGATCCCGGCGGTGCTGGTGCACGGCCGGCACGACATGGGCAGCCCCGTCCAGACGGCGTGGGAGCTGGCCAAGGAATGGCCGGACGCGCGGCTCCACATCTTCGAGGACTCCGGGCACATCGGGGGCGAGGCGATGCGGGAGACGGTCCGGGCGGCCATCGAGGAGTTCAAGCACCGCTGATCCCGGGCGCCTCGTGCGGTGCGCGGCGGGACGCGGGGGAGGAGTCGAGGTCCGGCGCCGGTCACGGGATCGCGCGCAGGGCGTGCTGCAGGCCGGCGATGAACCGGTGCAGGACGCTGAGGTCCCCGGCGGCGCGGGCGGGGTTGAGTTCGCAGATCGAGAGCACGCGGAAGCGAGGGTCCCGGCAGGCGGTGTCCAGCACCTCGGACAGGGCGTCGAGGGTGGGCCCGCTGTTGCGGCCGCCGGTGCTCTCGGCGAGCGGCGCGTCGGTGAAGTCCAGCACGTCGACGTCGAGGTGGACGGCCAGCGCGCCGGACGGGAGCGCCCCCAGGGCCCGCGTCACCTCGGGCCCCGGTGCGGTGGCGAGGTCGGTGTGCGAGCCCCATCGCAGGCCGAGGCGCGCCGCCTGTTCCTGCTCCCAGGCGGTGGCCTCCCCGGGGTCGACGCCGAGGAGGTGGAGCTGGTCCGGAGCGAGCAGCGGGCGGCGGGCGAAGGCGGCCGCCAGCGGCTCCGCGGCTCCGGGCAGGTCCAGTCCGTGCGCGAGCCCCATCCAGTCGAGGGCGCCCTCGTGGGTGCTCTCGGGTGTGTTGAGGTCGAAGTGCCGGTCGATGTAGAGCAGGCCGGCGTCCGGGTCGCTCGCCGTGAGGGCGGCCATCACCCCCAGCGCGACGGTGCAGTTGCCGCCGACGACCAGGACGTCCGCGTCCTCCGCCAGCGCCGCGGCGACGCGGTCGGCGACCGCCTTGACGGCTCGGACCGCGGCCTCGACGTTCTGGGCCCGCGGGTGCTGCGGGTCCGGCGCCCAGACCTGCAGCGGTCCGTCCCCCGCGTCCCGTACCCGGCGGCCCGCGGCCGTGAGGCGCTCGATCAGGCCCAGTTCGCGCAGCACGCGCGGGGCGGCCTCCTGGCCGGGCGCGTAGCTGCCCGCACTGGTCGGCGCGCCCACCAAAACAAGATCCCGTGCCATCCACCCATCATCGCCGCCCGCCCGGAGGGGCGCGAGCGGGCCGCGCACCGCGAGGCACCCGTGGTCCGGAGGACACACCCGCGCAGGCGGAGGGGCGGCACACCGGAGGGCTCCGGACGCGCCGTCCCCCGTACGCGACGACCCGACCGGGACGCCTCTTGACCGCGTGGTCCTGCGGTGTGAGAACCTACGGACGGGCGTCGCAGGGGGTGCGCACCATGGGGCGGAGGGCGACATGGGTTCGACCGAGCAGATGCCGGCGGGGCTGACTCCGCTGGAGACCGCCGGCCACCTCCTGGAGAGGATTCGGCAGGGCAACGCGTACGCCCGAAGCAGGAAGAAGCGCTTCCGCCTGTCCTCTTCGGCGTTGAAGGTGCTGACGCTCTCGCTCTCCGCGGCCTCGACCATCATCCTCGGCTTGCAGAACCTGGGCTTCTGGGCGGGCTTGGCCTTCGCCTTCGTGGCACTGGTCACGCTGCTGGGGGCCGTCGAGTCGTTCTTCAACTGGCGATCGCGCTGGGTGTTGATGGAGGAGACGCAGTACCGCTTCCAGCGTCTCGCCGACGACCTCGAGTACCTCGTCGCGTCGACGCCCACGGCCGGCCTCACCTACGACCGACTCCAGCCGATCTTCGACGAGTACCAGAGCGTGTGGGCACACCTGAGCGAGCGCTGGCTGCAGGAGCGCCGCACGATCTCGCCTTCCGAGGGCCGGTGAGACGTCGGTTCCCTGGCGCCGCGTGATGGTGGAGGCGACGGCACACCTCCGGACGGGACGTCTGGAGCGGCACTACGACGGGGCTGTCCTCGAACCCGCCCCGCGACGACCGTGCATGTCGTACGGGTGGGCGGAGCGAGGCCGCACACCGCCCCGCGGGACCCACGGCCGGTCCGGTAGGTTCGTTCGCATCCCGCCCGAGGCCGGGCCCGGACCTACCCGTGAGGAAGCGCCGATGGCCACCGTTCACCGCACCACGTTGACTCCTGGCAAGCTGGAACTGCTCACCGGTTGGCTCCCGACGCGGAGCTGGTACGTGGGCGACGCGGAGAAGCCGGACCTGGTCAGGGCCGGCGGGTTCCGGCTGGACGATCCGGAGGGCGAGGTCGGGATCGAGGTGATGGTCGTGGCGGACGTGAGTGCGCGCGAGCCGGTGGCGTACCTGGTGCCGATGGGCTACCGCGGTGCACCGCTGGAGGGCGCCCCCGACGAGGCGTTGATCGGCACGTCGGAGCACGGGGTGCTCGGCACCCGGTGGATCTACGACGGCGTCCACGACCCGGTGGTGGTGGCGCAGTTGCGCGCGCTCCTGCTCGGCCGGGCGACGCCGCAGCACCAGAGCGAGAGCGACACCCCCGACACCACCGTCACCGTGCTCGGAACGGGCTCTGACGATGGGTCCGGCCTGCGGATCACCCGTGTCCTGCGGGCGGAGGACGCGGTCGAGGGTTCGGCCGCTCGCCTGGTCGCCGGATGGACCTGGCCGGACGGCGCGCCTGCGCGGGGCGTGTTCGCCGCTCTCGCACCGGAGTAGGCCCCGGCGGTGCGCCCGCCGGCCGGCCGGCCCCGACCCGGATCCGTGGGATTCGAGCCGTGTCGCCCGCTCCGCTCCGGGGCGGGTTTGAAACGGCCCGGTTGCTCCGTTCGGGTGGGCCCGGGTTGGCCGGGAGCTCGGGCGGGCACAGCCGGAGGGTGACGACGACTTCTTCGACCAGCCGCCGACGCCGCCGCCAGGCCGCGCCCACCACTCCGGCGCCCGCGGCGCCGGCCCGCAGCCGCCACTCGGCGCCCGTCCGGCCGGGCGGCAGCGGCTGCTGCCGGACCTGGTCCAGCGAACACATCTCCCCGGGGGACCAGGTCGTCCGCACCACCTGGCACGAACCCGCCTGCCAGCGGGGCAACCGGCCATGACCGCGCCGGCCGCCGCAGCTCACCCGGCGCGGATCCCGCCCGGCGCCGCGGTGGTGTACCGCGGCCGCCGCCCCGGGGGCCGGGCGGCTCCAGCTCCCCGCGCCGGCGGGGGCGCCTGAGGTCGGCGGCGCCCGAGGCCCTTCGCGTGCGGGACCGGCGCCGTTCGAGGCCGGTCCGCCGGTCCGCCGGTTCGGTCAGCTGCGGGGGGAGAGCCGGCGGACCAGCTCGGAGGGCTGCCCGGCAGGCCGTGGCGGGGGAGTCGCGGTGCCCGGGCGGGCGGGGGGATCGCCGCGTAGGATCTCGGCGGCGCGGTCGGTGATGCGCGGCAGGGCCAGGTAGAGCGCGTCGCCGGGGCAGAGGGTGCAGAACGCGTCGCGGTGGCCGGAGATGGCGTCGAACGCGTGGCTGGTGCCCGAGGGGAACCGGCTGCCGCTGCTCTCGGAGGTCAGTTCGGACCGGCCCCGGGGGTCGATGCCGTACCTGCCGAGCTTCCAGGCCGCGAGCCTGGCCATCGCGTCCAGCACGGGGGCGGGCACCTGCGTGCCGGCGGTGTAGGTGCCGATCGCGGCGATGCCGACCGTCTCCCGGTTGAAGCCCATCGTGTGAGCCCCGACGACCGGCTCCTCGGTGCTGCCGAGGCGGCCCTCGTAGACGGTCCCGAAGCGGTCGACCAGGAAGTTGTAGCCGATGTCGTCCCAGCCCTGGTTCTCCCGGTGCTCCCGGTAGATGGCCCGGAGGATGTCGGGTACGTCCTGGGGGCCGTAGGAGTTCGGGTCGTCGGTGTGGTGGATGAACACCGCCCGCACGGCCGGGTCGCGTTGTCGCTCGATCTCGGGTTCGTGCGCCTGCCAGGTCGACCGGCGTACGATCACCGGCGGCGCGGCCGGTACGAACGCCGGGCGCGCACCCGGCGGCGGGGCCGGGGCCGGCGCCGCCGCGGGCGGATTGCGGTCGGCGGCGGGCCCGGGGTGCCGTGGTGGCCCGGCCGCCACCAGCGCCAGCGCAGCCCCCGCCGAGGCGGCCTGCGCGGCGCGGCGCAGCACTGTGCGACGGTCGATGTCCATGGTGCGAGGATATGGAGCGTCACCGACTCCCGGCCTGTTGCGGGCGGCGGACGGCGGCGCGTGTGAGCGCCCCGGGCGACGGTCCGACGGCGCCGCAACACCTAGGTCAAACCCCGGAACTGGCATCGGATCAGCCCGCCATGGACCCGTTCGCGATGGCGCTTCGGTGCCGAGGTCCGGTCCACGCTCCCGGAGTATGCGGCACCGCCACCTGGGCCAGCAGGCCGCCCGGCGGCGGCCCCCGGTCGCCGGAGCGGGTCGGCTGGAGGACGAGCCGCGACGGGCGCCGGGGCCGCGCGCCCTGCGCTCCGACCGCGCTTCCGCACGCCGGAGAGCATCACCCGTTCGTCGAGTGCGTCGCCGGCGCCGAGTGGCCCGGTCTGTTCACCGGCACCCTGACGGCCACCGGCGACACCCCGCTGCCCGCCGACCGCCCCGCCCTCCTCGGCACCCTCGAACTCCCCGACCGCCTCGGCCCCATCACCCGTCTCTGGCTCGTCTGCGGCTACCGCACCCGCTCCTGAGCCGGCGTCCGGACGCCGCCCGGGCGTGCGTGCGGCCTGACGGGGGCGGCGGGCGTCATCCGGGCCCGGAGTCGCCGCGGTGGTGTCGTAGCATCCGGACGGCAGCACGCACACCTGTTCACGGGGGAGTACCGCACTTGTTCAAGAGATCGACGTCCGTGCCGTCCGGGGCGACCGCACGAGCGGCCCGGGCGACCGTGCTGATGGTGTCGGGTGCCTTGGTGCTCGGCTCCTGCTCGCTCGTGGATTCGCCGGGCGGAGAGCTGGGAGTGCCGAGCGAGCCCACACGTGTCGAGTCGCGAGAGGAGGCGCTGACCCGGGTGGAGCAGGTCCAGGAGCACGTGCGCGAGCTGACGGGCCTCCAGCGGAACCTGTGGATCAAGCTCGTCGCCTACCACCGGTGCCAGGGGCGGGGCACGGGCATGGCCGAGGAGGGGGAGGCGTACCGGCTCAGCTCCGCGATCGAGTTGGAGGCCACGGACGAGCAGCGTCCCGAGGTGTACCGGGCACTGCGGGAGAAGCTCGCGAACGAGGGCTTCAAGATCACCTCGACGGAGTCCGGTGCGGACACCCGGTCCCCCTCGCCGACCGGGGGTTTCGACGCCCTCCACGAGCCGGACCGCTACACCGTCTCCCTGGGAGGCGGGGCGAAGGCCGGCCAGGGAGTGATCGTCATCGTCACCCTGCCCTGCCAGGCCCCGCGGACCGGCGCGGCTTCGCCCGCCCCGACGGCCACCGCCTGAGCCCGGTACGGCGGTTCGGAGCGGCCGGACGGTCCGGTCGTCCGCCACGGGGGCCACGCGATCGCCCGCGACCCCGGCCAGGCGCCGCGGCGCTCCACCGCCGCGCCCGGCCGGAACGGCTCGCCGTCGAGGCACCCCCTCCGGAAGCCGTGCGGCGAGCCCGACCACGGAGCCCGCGCGGAAAACCGTTGGGCGGGCCACGGCGACCACTGCTAACCTTCCGGAGGCCGTGCGAGAGAACGAGGAGGTGGTACCCGTGAACGCAGTTTCGACATGGGTGCTCCCCTCCGGGGTCACGGTCGGGCGGTAGGTCGTCCGGGAGCGCCATCTCTGAGCACTCCCGAAAGGCACGACCATGCGATTCACTTCCGAACAGCGCCTCGACGACGGCGTTCTCGAACGCGAATTCACCCTCGGCGAGATCCCCGGCATCCTGTGGACGCCCCCGTCCGCATCCGCTCCGGTGCCGCTGATCCTGATCGGCCACCCCCCGCTCGGACTGCGCAGGATGTACCCGCGACTGGTGGGGCGGGCCCGGTACTACGCGGCGGAGTACGGCTTCGCCGCGGCCACCATCGAGCTCCCCGGGAGCGGTGACCGGCCCCGCTGGCCCGAGGTCGAGCAGGCCCGCGCCGACCTGCGCCGGGCCATGGAGGCCGGCGGACCGGTCGGCGACGAGATCGTCGACGCCCTCGTCCTCCCGCTGGTGGAGAAGGCGGTCCCGGAGTGGCGGACCGCCCTGGACGCCCTCCTGTCGCTGCCCGAGATCGGCGGCCCGGTCGGGTACGAGGGGGGAGTGATCTCCATCGGCATCCGGCTGGCGGTGGTCGAGCCGCGCATCGTGTCCGCCGGTTTCTTCGCCGGGAGCCTGGTGCCCGCCGCCATGTTCGAGGAGGCCCGCCAGGTCACCATTCCGCTGCAGGTCCTGCTGCAGTGGGACGACGAAGGGAACGACCGGCAGGCGGCCCTGGACCTGTTCGACGCCTTCGCCTCCAAGGAGAAGACCCTGCACGCCAACATGGGCGGTCACACCGGCGTCCCGCAGTTCGAGCTCGACCCCGGGGCCCGCTTCTTCGCCCGGCACCTGAAGTGAGGCCGACCGGCCGGGCCGGCGGCGGACGGTAGCCGGAGTCGGCCGGGCCACCGCTCGTCGAGGACGGGCCACGACCCTCCTCGACGAGCGGTGGCCGACGGCCGCACGACCGCGGCGACCGCCCGACCGGCGTCAGGCCTCGTCGAACTCGATCGTGTGTTTCCGCTCGCTCCTGGTCAGGCGCCCGTCGCTGTCGACCGTCTCCTCCGTCCAGTTGATGGTCGCTCTCCTGATGGCCGCTCTCCTGACCCGGCGGTCCTCCTCGTGGCGTCGGAGGTACTGCTTGACCCGGTCGGCGGCCACGTCGACGGTGATCCCGACCGGTACGGTCAGTCCGAGCGTCAGCAACTGCTCGCCGACGCCGCCGCGCGGACGGGGCGGGCTCAGGCGGACACCGTCGGAGACCGGTGCGTCGCGAGCACCCGCCGCGGCGGCGTCCGCCCGGACGGCCGAGGCGAGGTCTGCGGCGGCGTCGGGATCGGCGGTCGTCACCTTGAGGTAGTACGTCATCACTGCACTCCCAGCCTTGTCGGGCAGGTCAGGTGGCCCGTGTCGGGCAGGTCAGGTGGCCCGCCGGCCGCTCGCGGTCGCCTTGGGGTCGCCCACGACGAACCAGGGGGACCACCAGGTGGGGTCCGCCGGATACGGGTGGTCGCAGTCGGGGACGAGGGCCAGGACGTCCGCCTCGCGGACCTCGCGGCGCATCGTCCGCTGCGCCCAGGCGACCGCCGGACCGACCGGGAGCGGGCGGTCGGGCGTCCGCCACGGGCGTTGCGGGCCGTGGCCGTTCAGAGCCGAGACGAACAGGTCGGCGAAGAGCACGCCGGCCTCGTCCACCACGGGGGCGACGCTGGCGACGGCGGCCCGGGCCCCGGTCACCACGATCAGTTGGCGGACGACTCCGAGGAACTCGTTGTTCTCGTCCTTGGCGAAGTCGCCGGCGTTGCAGCCGGTCAGCAGGAGGACGTCGGCGCCGAAGGTGCGCCCGGGGAGGTTGAGCAGGTCGGTGGGCCGGGTCCAGGTGCCGTCCCGGGACAGCAGCAGCCCGTGCGGCTCGGCGTGGCACGCGAGGTGCAGCAGGCCCGTGTCGCAGCCGCGCTGCAGGAACCGGTCGCAGTCCGCGGTCACGAGGCAGCCGGATCCGGGCTCGTCGGCGAAGTGGTCCCGCTCGGTCGTCTCCACCTCCAGGTCCACGAAGCGCAGCGGCTGGTAGGCCCCTCCGTTGCAGGCCACGCCGAGGTAGGCGGTGTCCCGCCCGGCCGTGACCGTGCTCCGCGTGTTGCGCAGGTACCTGAGGACGCCCGCCGCGGGAACGACCGAGATCGTGTAGCGCTCACCGAGTGTGCGGTCGGGATCGGTCGGGCTGGGGAGCGAGTGCCACGGCAGGCCGAGGAGGAGGGCGTCGGGTGAGATGACGAGCGTGTCGATCCGCTCGGGGAGCGGCTCGACCAGATTGCTGCGGGGGATGCGGTCGCCCTCGCGGCAGGCGGCGACCGCCTGGTCGACGAATTCCGCGGACACTCCCGTGGCGAGACCGGCGACCACGCTCGTCCGGGTGACGACGGAGCGCAGGGGAGCGCCGTCGTTCCACCGGTAGCCGATGTAGGCCTCGCCCGGGTCGAGACAGCCCTGCAACTCGCCCGGGGTCACCGGGGAGGTGCTGAGCAGTTCGGTCAGCTCCGGGGCGTCGTGGTAGATGCGCCGGAACCGTTCGGCCACCTTGCGGTCCGTGTTCTCCAACTCCTCGGCCTTCTGTCGGAGCTTCTGCTCCATCGCCTCGATCCGGTCGTACGAGCGCCCGGTCATCAGCGCCGCAGAGATCATGAGTTCTAGGTCGGAGTGCTCCCGGACCAGGTTCCTCCGGCGCGTCATCAGCTCCGACAGGCTGCTGTCGTCGGCGGCCAGCCGGCTCCAGGTGTCGTCCTGGAGCTGCTGGTCCTGGAACGAGCGGGCCTTGGGTGCCTCGCCGAGCAGCCAGACCAGCTCGCCCCACAGCGGGTGGGTGCCCAGGGTGGCGACGGACCTGCTGAGCTTGCCGGTGAGGACGCGGGCCCCGTCGGCGATGATCGTCCGGTCGTTGACCTCCCGGTCCTTGGGCACGCGCAGGCTCGGTCGGGCCAGTTCGTAGGTGCGCATGGCCTGGACGGCGGCGGTCATCCACTCCGTGCCGTCGGTGCGGGTCAGGGTGACCGCGGCGGTCATCTCGGCGGCCGCCGCCTCCACCGGGCGGTTCGCGCGGGTGAAGGCGTCCGCCGCACGGCGGAGCGCGGGCAGGTTCCGTGGGTCCGGCGGGTCGCCGATGCCGTCCGTCCGCAGGGTCTGTCCCGCCAGGAACTCGGCCATTCCCTCGCCCCACCAGTCACCGGCGGCGCCGAGGCGTCGAGCGGCCGTGAGGCAGGTGGAGTAGCACTTCTCGCGGTACTCGGGGCGGTTCAGGCCGAGCCAGTTGTACTCGTACGCGGCCTGGTAGAGGCACCGGCCCACCTCGCCCACGAGGTCGACCCGGTCGAAGAGCTCCGCCGCACGCTCGTACTCCGCCGCCCGTTCCTCCCGCAGGTCGAGCAGGGGCGAGATCGACGTTTCCATGGAGCGCAGGAGACTCTCGCGGGCGCTCCGGCCGCGCCCCAGGCTCTCGGCCCGCTGATATCGGCACTGGGCTTCCATGCGGGTGTTTCCGGAGGCGGCGTACCGATCCGCGAGCTGACGGAATCGGTCGGCACCCGTCAGCGCGTCAGCCATCCAGTGTCACCTTCAAACCGATCAGGGCCTGCTCTTCGAGACCGGCGGCACCGGGCAGGTCGCTCGCCAGGGATACCACCTGCTCGTATTCCCGGGCCGCCGCTTCGAAATCCCTCAGAATCCGAAGATTGTGGGCGAGGGCCAGCCGGAACGTCGCCTCGATGCCGCGGTCCCCCAGTCGACCCGCGACGTCGGCGGCCCGCCTGGCCGGCTCCAGGGATCCCACCGGGTCTCCTGCCGCCAGGCGGGCCTGCGTCCGGTAGCGGAAGACCACCAGTCGGAAGGTGAGCAGGCGCGGGTCGGCCGTGTGTCGGGTGGCGGCGATGATCTTTTCACTCAGCTCGGTGTCGGACCACCGGTCCAGGTCGGCCAGGGTTTCGAGCTTGGCCGCCGAGGCCTCCAGCTCCCCGGCCCCGTCCCCGGCGCGGGCGAACCCGCTGATGGCCCGGTCGAACCAAACCAGGCCGTCCCCGGCCCGGCCCGCGGTGGTCATGGCGTGACCGCAGCCGAGGAGCGCCTGGGCCGCGGGGGCCGCGAGCCCCGCCTGGTCGAAAAGCTCCGCCGCGCGGCTGAGCTGTTCGAAGGCGTCGTCGACGCGGTTCAGGTGGAACAGGTGACTGCCGAGCTCGAAACGGGCGGCAGCCTCCCGGCCACGATCGCCTGCCCGCATGAATGCGTCGGCGGTGGCGGCCAGCGCGGCGGAAGGTCGATCCGTGAAGGTACTGCTGCCACTCATCACGATCATCTCCGAAGTCGGTGGGAATGCGATCGTCGGGGCCGGTGGACGGATCCCCGTGAAACCCGCCGGTCTGATCTCGGGAATTCCCGGCCGGGAGGATCGGCGAATCCCGGTGGCCGCCGGAGGTGGGTATCGCCGCCCCCGGGCAGGGGGGAATTCGACTCCCCGGTGACGGCGATGCGGTGTTCCCCGTTCCTCCCGGTGGAAGGGCACGGCGAGAGGTGTCCTCCCATTCTCGACCGCGGCCTCCGGTGGGCAAAGAGGCAGGAATGCCCAAGCCGCACGGGGTACTTCCGCCCCTGACGTGCGGCCCGGGGCTCCGCCCCGTTCGGGGAGGCGCCCGGCCGGGGCGGCATCGCTGCGATGCGGCCCGGCGGCGGACCGGTGGTGAGGCGTGGCCGACCGCTCGTGCGTGCGTCTTGGGGGTGGCGTGGCCGGGGCCGAGGGTCCAGGCGGTTGGACGGGGGCCGCCGCTGACGTCTACATTCCTGTAGTCACATGCGAGGACGGAGTCCCGCATGTCGATCTCCGGATGGTTCGCCCGACATCACTGGGAAGGTGCACGTGAGCGCGATCACTGTCGGACAGGCGGTTGTCCTGGGAATCGTCGAGGGGGTGACCGAGTTCCTGCCCGTCTCCTCGACCGGGCACCTGAAGATCACCGAGGGCCTGATGGGCATCCCGGTCGACGACACCTCGGTCGTCGGCTTCACCGCCGTCATCCAGGTCGGCGCCATCGCCGCCGTGCTGCTGTACTTCCTCAAGGACATCGTGCGGATCGTCTCCGCCTGGGGGCGGGGTCTGGTGAACCGCGAGGAGCGGTACCGCCACGACTACAAGTTCGCCTGGTGGGTCGTCTACGCCACGATCCCGATCGTCGTCGTCGGCCTGGCCGCCAAGCCGCTGATCAAGGGCCCGCTGGCCTCGCTCTGGGTGGTCGCCGGGTCCCTGATCGTCGGCAGCGGTGTGATGTGGGCGGCCGACCAGATAGGGCGGCACAAGCGCGGCGAGGACGACACCTCCTTCAAGGACGCGATGATCGTCGGCTCGGCGCAGATCCTCGCCCTGCTCTTCCCCGGCTTCTCGCGCTCCGGCGCGACGATGTCCGCCGGCCTGGCCCTCGACCTCGACCGGGTGGCCGCCACCCGGCTCTCCTTCTTCCTCGGCATCCCCGCCCTCACCGGCGCGGGCCTGTACGAGCTGAAGGACGCCCTGGGCGCCGGGGTCGGCACGGCGCCGCTCATCGTCGGCACCGCGGTCTCCTTCGCCGTCGCCTACGCCTCGATCGCCTGGCTGCTGAAGTACGTCGCCAAGCACTCGTTCAACGCCTTCGTGGTCTACCGGATCGCCATCGGCGTGATCCTCTTCGGCCTGCTCGGCTCGGGCGTGCTGAGCTCCTGAGGCTTCCGTCCGGCTGACCGGCGGCCCGGTCCGGAGCTACTCCGGGCCGGGCCGGACCCGCGCGGCCGGGCCCGGAGCGCCACCGGCCGTGGGGTCCGCCGCTCACCCGCCGCTCACCCGCCCGTCGCACTGACCATCCGTCAAGCATTGCCGCGGGCAGTCGGCATGGAATGTGGGAGCGCTCCCATAAATCCTGCCCAAACCGTTGACACCGCGTCGCCGACCGTTGAAGCTCCTGTGTCGTGCCGGGTGAACCGACGACCGGTGCGGCCCCCCTCCCGCCGAGCCGTCCGAAAGGCCGACCCGTGTCCAGAACACGCCCCACCCGACCCCGGGCGGTGCTCGCCGCCGGCGTGCTGCTCCCCCTGCTGCTCGCGCTCGCCCCCGCCGCCCCGGCGGCGGCCGGCACCTCGGCCACCGGCACCCCGGCCTCCGGCGCCGCCGCCGTCTACGAGGCCGAGGACGGGCAGCTGAACGGCGTGCAGAGCGCCTCCGCCGAGCCCGGCCACTCCGGCACCGGATACGTCGAGGGCTTCGACGCCCCCGACGACACCGTCACCGTCACCGTGCCCGACAGCCCCGGCGGCCTCTACGACCTGACGGTGCGCTACCGCTCCCCGTACGGTGACAAGAAGACCGCCCTCCGGCTGAACGGCGCCGGCGCCGGCGAGGTGTCGCTGGCCTCCTCGACGGTGTTCGCGGACGCCCCGGCCGGCCGGGTCCTGCTCAGGGCGGGCGTCAACACCGTCGCCCTGCAGACCGACTGGGGCTGGTACCAGATCGACGCGATCTCCCTCGCCCCGGCGCCGCCCCCGCCGCCGCACCGGCTCTCCGGCACGCCGGTCGACCCCGCCGCCACCCCCGAGGCCCGCTCCCTGCTCTCCTACCTCGGCTCCGGCTACGGCGACCGCATCCTCAGCGGCCAGCAGGACACCGCCTCCGTGCAGTGGCTGGAGCAGAACATCGGCCGCGCCCCCGCCGTCGAGGGCCTCGACCTGATGGACTACTCGCCCAGCAGGGTCGAGCACGGCGCGAGCTCCCAGGAGGTCGAGAACGCCCTCGCCTGGGACGCCCGCGGCGGCATCACCACCTTCGTCTGGCACTGGAACGCCCCCAGCCACCTCGTCGACCAGCCCGGCAAGGAGTGGTGGCGCGGCTTCTACACGGACGCCAGCACCTTCGACCTCGCCGCCGCGCTGGCCGACCCCGGCTCCGACGACTACCGGCTGCTGATCCGCGACATCGACGCGATCTCCGTCCAGCTGTCCCGCCTCCAGGACGCCGGCGTACCGGTGCTCTGGCGTCCCCTGCACGAGGCCGAGGGCGGCTGGTTCTGGTGGGGCGCCAAGGGTCCCGGCCCCGCCAAGGAGCTCTACCGGCTGATGTACGACCGGATGGTCAACCACAACCACCTGCACAACCTGGTCTGGGTGTGGAACTCCGTCGACGCCGCCTGGTACCCCGGGGACGACGTGGTCGACGTCGTCAGCACCGACTCCTACCCGCCGGCCGGCGACCACGGGCCGGTCAGCGGCACCTACGACCGGCTCGTCGCCCTCGGCAAGGACGCCAAGCCCGTCGCCCTCGGCGAGGTCGGCACCATCCCCGACCCGGACCTGCTGCGCGCCTACCACGCCGACTGGAGCTGGTTCGTCACCTGGTCCGGCGGCTTCCTCACCGACGGCACCGCCAACTCCCGGGACTTCCTGAAGCGCGTCTACGACGACCCGTACGTCGTCACGCTCGACGAACTCGGCGACTTCAAGCACAGCGGCGGCTGCCGGGCCGAGATCACCACGCTCACCACCTGGAACGCCGGCGCCGAGTACCGCGTCACCGTCCGCAACACCGGCAGCACGCCCACCAGCGGTTGGCAGACCGGGTGGAACCTGCCCGCGGGCAGCGTCGTCACGCAGTCCTGGAACGCCGACGTCAGCGCGGCCGGCGGCCGGCTGCGGGCCTCCGCGCTCTCCTGGAACGGCGTCCTCCAGCCCGGCCGGAGCGCGGAGTTCTACCTGCTCACCAACGCCCCGCCGGCGTTCCCGGTCACCACCGCCCCGAGCTGCACCACCACGGGCTGACCGCACGACTGCCGCCGGGCCGCCCGAGGGGACGGCCCGGCGGTGCACGCTCAGCCCCCGGCCGGCGGCGGGGCCGTGCTCCCCCGCTCGACCAGCCGGGTGGCCAGCTCGACCCGCGGCAGGTCGACCTCCTCCCCGTCGACCAGGCGCAGCAGCGTGCGGGCCGCCATCGCCGCCATCTCCTGCAGGGGCTGGCGGACGGTGGTGAGCGCCGGGTCGCTCCAGCGGGTCACCGGTACGTCGTCGAAGCCGACGATGCTGATGTCCTGCGGGATGCGCAGGCCGCGGTCGCGCAGGGCCGCGTACGCGCCGAAGGCCTGGAGGTCACTGGCGGCGAAGACGGCGGTCGGCGGCTCCTGCCCGGCGGCGGCGACCTGGTCGAGCAACTCGGTGAGCTCGCGCCGGCCGGAGCGGTCGTTGAACTCGCCGAAGCGCAGCCAGCCCTCCGGCACCGGGAGTTCGGCGCGCTCCATCACGGCACGGTAGCCGTCGGCCCGGGCCCGGCTGCACAACAGCTGCCGGGGGCCCGCGAGGTGGGCGATCCGCCGGTGGCCCAGGCCGACCAGGTGCTCCACCGCGGAGATGGCGCCGGCCCAGTTGGTGGCGCCGATGGTCGGCACCCCGGCGTCCACCGTGCCCACCGGGTCCACCAGGACGAACGGCACCTTGAGCGCGGCCAGCCTGGCCCGCTGGCGCGGCGTCAGGTCGGACACCACCAGGATGGCGCCGTCCGAGCGGCGTCCCGCGATCTGCTCCAGCCACTCCCCGGTGCCGGTGCTGGTGCCGTGCACGGCGGACAGCACCATGCCGACCCCGGCCTCCGCCAGGGCCTCCTGGGCACCGCGGATGATCTCGATCGACCAGAGGCTGTCGAGTTCGTTCATCACCAGGTCGACCAGGCCGCCGCGGCGGCGCGGCCGGCGCCGCTGGTAGTGGTGGCGGTCCATGATCTGCTGGACGCGCTCGCGGGTGGCGGCCGACACGTCGCTGCGCCCGTTCAGCACCTTGGAGACGGTGGCGTTGGAGACCCCGGCCTCGGCGGCGATCTCGCCGATCGTCACCTTGTGTCGTGCCTGGCCCGCCATCTGCCGTCCGTTCCTCGTGGTCCTCGCCCCGGGGGCGGCCGGGGCGCTCGCGCCGCCCCGGGTCAGAGCAGGATAGTGGGCCCGCGACTGGCCGCCCGGGGCGGCGCCGCTCACCGGCGCCGCCCGTCCGGTCCGCCGGGGGAGTGCCGCGGTTGCCCGCCGACGGCACCGGGGGAGCGGTAGAGCGGCTCGGTGAACTCCGCGCTGAGCCGGGCGCCGGTGAGGTCCTGCGCGCAGGCGCCGACGAACGCGCCGGTGAACCCCCAACTGGTGTAGTGGCCGGTGGCCTGGTCGCCGACGGTCGCGTAGTCGTCCGAGAGCCGGGCCGCGTCCAGCTCGGGCCCGGCGTCCCGCCAGCGGGGGGCGCCCTCGGCGGGCGACCAGGCGAACCGGGCCGCGGCGCCGCGCACCGACAGCCGCAGGCGCAGCGGGCCCGGGCCGACCGGCAGCGGTGCCATCGGCTCGCCGTAGTGCCCCAGGTCGCAGACCCCCAGCCGCAGGACCCGGCCGAGCGTGTCGTCCCAGCTCAGGTGGAGGTAGTGCCAGAGGCCGGTGTTGTAGAGGTGCACCAGTCCGGCGGCCTGGCGGGCCGAGACGGGTGCGGTGTCGAGCGTCGTCTCGAAGGAGAAGTCCGTGTGCTGGCAGCGCCGGGCGAGCAGGCTCTGCCGGTGCCGCGAGGTGAGCGACTCGTCGCCGTGCAGCAGCAGGCGCCCGTCCCGCAGCGACAGCCAGGACGGGTCGGCGTGGCGGCGCAGCGTCATCCACTCCGGCGCCGGCCGGTCGGCGCCGAAGCCGGTGAGCGCCACCGGTCCGTCCGGCGCGGGGGCGTGGGCGGCGATCGGTGCCGGTGCGTCCACCGCGGGGGCGCTCCCGCCGTCGGCGAGCCGTGGCCAGCCGTCGGCCGTCCACCGCATCCGCTGGATCGCGGTCTCCCGCCCGAGGACGCAGGCGCCGAGCGGGGTGAGCGGGCGGGCGGTGAGGTGGGCGAGGTACCACTCGCCGTCCGGGGTCTCCACCAGGCTGCCGTGGCCGGCCTTCTGGAGTTCCAGGTCGGGCCGGCCGGCGGAGGTGAGGAGCGGCCCGGCCGGGTCCGCCGCGTACGGGCCGGTGAGGGTGCGGGAGCGGGCGACGGTGACGGCGTGCGCCCAGGAGGTGCCGCCCTCGGCGGTCATCAGGTAGTACCAGCCGTCGCGGCGGTAGAGGTGCGGGCCTTCGGTGCAGCCGAGCTCGGTGCCGTCGAAGATCCGGTGGACCGGGCCGGTGACCTGCCGGGCCGCGCGGTCGTACTCCTGCAGCAGGATCCCGGAGAAGGGGTTGGTGCCCGGCCGGTGGTCCCACTCCAGCCAGAGCAGCCAGCTGCGGCCGTCGCCGTCCGGCCCGTCGTCGTGGAAGAGCGAGGGGTCGAATCCGTGTCCGGGCAGCGGGACGGGCTCGGACCACGGGCCGACGGGGGTGGGGGCCGTGACGACCTGGTTGTGGACGTCCTTGTAGGCGCCGGCGAGGCTCTTGACGTCGGAGTACACCAGGTGGAACCGCCCGTCGGTGTAGGACAGGCAGGGCGCCCAGACGCCGCCGGAGTCCGGGGCGCCGGTGAGGTCGAGCAGCCGTGTCTCGCCGAGCGCGCCGCCGAGCGGCCGCCAGGTCACCAGGTCGGTGGAGTGGTGCAGGGCGACTCCCGGCAGCCACTCGAAGGTGGAGGTGGCGATGTAGTAGTCACCGCCGACGCGCAGGATCGAGGGGTCCGGGTGGAAGCCCGGCAGCACGGGGTTGCGGATCAGCGGCGGACCGGCCGGGTGCGCCGGGTCGGCGGCGCCGGCGGCTGCGGTCGGTGCGACGGCGGTCATGGGACTCCTCGGGTCGGACGGGAGGTGCCTGGACGGTGCGGCGGGTGCCCGGCGGTTCGGGCGGGGCGCTCAGCCCTTGACGGCGCCGGCCATCACACCGGCGACGATCCTGCGGGCGAGCACGGCGAACAGCAGCAGCACGGGTACGACGGAGACGACGACCCCGGCGAGCATCAGCGTGTAGTCGGTGTAGTACCCGGCCGCCAGCTGGTTGAGGGCGATCTGCACGGTGCCGTTCTCCGGCGGCAGGGCGATCAGCGGCCAGAAGTAGTCGTTCCAGGCGAACATGAAGGTGAACATGCCGAGCACGGAGGCCGTCGAGCGCACGCCCGGCCAGGCGACGTGCGCGAAGGTGCGCAGCGGGCCGGCGCCGTCCATCCGGGCGGCCTCGATCAGTTCGTCGGGGATGTTCTCCGTCATGGCCTGCCGCATCCAGAACACGCCGACGGCGGAGACCAGCGCGGGCACGATCAGCGCGGAGAGCCTGCCGTACAGGCCCATGTCGGTGACGAGCAGGTACAGCGGGATGATGCCGAGCTGGGTCGGCACCATGACGGTGCCGATGACGGCGACGAGCAGGACGCCCCGCCCGGGGAAGCGGAGCTTGGCGAAGGCGAAGCCGGCCAGCGAGGACAGCAGCACGTTGCTGACGGCCGTGCAGCCGGCGACGGTGACGGAGTTGCCGAGGGCCTTCCAGAAGTCGACGGTGTCGAAGACCCGCCGGACGTTCTCCAGCAGGTGGCCGCCGGGGACGAGCGAGGGCGTCGCGCCGGAGAGCACCGAGTTGTCGCCGTGCGAGGCGACCACGAAGGTCCAGTACAGCGGGAAGAGCGACCCGAGCACGGCGGCGGCCAGCAGCAGGTGGGCGAGCGGGCCGGCACTGTCGTGGTGGCGCGGGCCGGCGCGGCGGCGTCCGCGTGCGGCGGCGGGGGCGGTCGGTGCGGCGGGTACGGGGGTGGTGGCGGTGGCCATGATGGTCTCCCGGTCGGTGGGTCAGCGCCCGGAGCGGCGGACGAGGAGGGCGTTGGCCGTGGCGACGACGGCGATGAGCAGGAAGAGCACCCAGGAGACGGCGGAGGCGTAGCCGGCGTCGTTGTTGATGAAGCCGTACTTGTACAGCATCAGCGTCAGCGTCTGGAACTGGTGCTCGGTGCCGCCCTCGGCGTTGCCCTGCTGGTCGAAGAGCATCGGCTCGGCGAACAGCTGCAGGCCGCCGATGGTGGAGATGACCACGGTGAACAGCACGGTCGGCCGGATCGCCGGCAGGGTGATCCGACGGAACGTCAGGAGGCGGCCGGCGCCGTCGACCATCGCCGACTCGTACAGTTCGCGCGGTACCGCCTGCATGGCCGCGAGGTAGATCAGGGCGTTGTAGCCGGTCCAGCGCCACATCACCATGAAGCTGATCGCCAGGTGCGAACTCCAGGTGTCGGCCGCCCAGTCGATCGGGTCGCCGATCAGGCCGAGCTGCTCCAGCGCCCGGTTGACGATGCCGAAGTCGCGGCCGAAGAGCTGGGAGAAGACCAGGGCCACGGCCACCACCGACACGTACTGCGGCACCAGTACCAGGGCGCGCCAGGTGGTGCGGGCCCTCAGCCGGCGGTCGAGCAGCCAGCCGACCCCGAGGGCGACGAGCAACTGGGGCGCCGTCGAGAGCAGGAAGATGCTGAACGTGTTGAAGGTCGCGGTGTAGAAGTCCGGGTCGGCGAGGAGCTCGCGGAAGTTGTCGAGCCCGGCGAAGCCCGCGTCGCCGGTCAGCCGGTCCCAGTGGTGCAGCGACACCCAGAAGGTGTAGGCGAGCGGGTAGAGCCCGAAGATCCCGAAGACCAGGAAGAACGGGGCGACGAAGCTGTAGGCGGGCAGGTGCCGCAGCGGGTTGGCGCGGCGTCTCGGCGGGGCGCTCTCGGCGGGGCCGGCCGTGGAGCCGAGGCTGGTGGTGGCCGCCATGACGTACTCCTCTGGGTGGGGTCGGTCGGACGGGCCCGGCGCGGTCCGCCGGGAGGGCGGACCGCGCCCGGGGCGTGGTCCGGGGCAGCGTCCGGAAGCGGGGGCGGGTGCTGCCCCGGGCCGGGGTGGTGCCGGCCGGTGCGACGGCGTCGTCGCGGGCCGGTCCGCCGCGTCGGGCCCGGCGTCGGGGCCGACCCGGCGGGGCCCGGGGCGAGGGGCTTCCAGGGCCCGGGGGGGGGGGTGTGCCCGGCCCCCCGGCCCCCGGGGGCCCCG
>NZ_JBHUSG010000039.1:0-17312 GCF_042673745.1 Kitasatospora sp. NPDC057015 | reverse complement strand
GTGCGGGGGGGTGGGCGCGGGGCGGGCCGCCCTGGGGGGCCGGGGGTCGGGCCCGACGCGGCGGGTCAGTGGGAGAGGCTCTTCCTGGCCTCGGTGAGGGCCTTGTCCCAGGCCTCGGCGGTGGTCGACTTCTTCTGCTCGACCAGGCCGAGGGCGTTGCCGAACGGCACCCGCACCTGCTGGTCCTTGGTGCCGCGGAAGCTGGGCTTGAGGTCGCTCGCCGAGGAGGCGAAGATCTGGCCGGTCGGCGCGTCGCTGAAGTAGGCCTGCCTGGTGCCCTGGACGGCCGGGTCCTTCAGGACGTCGGTGAGCGAGGGCAGCGAGCCGGTCGGGCCCTGGAAGATGGACTTCTCCGCCTCGGGCGAGGTCAGGTAGGCGGCGAGCTCGGCGGCCTCCCTGACGTGCTTGCTCTGCTTGGGGACGGTGAGGAACGAGCCGCCCCAGTTCCCGCCGCCGCCGGGGACCGCGGCGATGTCCCACGTGCCGGCGGCCTCCGGGCCCGCGGCGGACTGGATGAGGCCGGTCATCCACGCCGGGCAGGTCATCGTCGCCATCCGGCCCTGCTTGATGCCCGCGTTCCACTGCTGGCTGAACGGCGAGAGCGAGGCCGACAGGCCCTTCTCGACGGCGCCGCCGGTGGCGTCGAAGAACTGCTTCACCTTCGGGTTGGTGTCGCCGATGTAGGCGTCCGAGGCGTCGAAGAAGCCGAACTCGGTCTGGTTCATCATCGCGGTGAAGACGTTGCCCGCGGAGTCGAACCACGCGTGGTCGGTGACCTTGGAGACGAAGGTCTCGCCGGTCTTGAAGTAGGAGTCCCAGGTGGGCCACAGCTTGGCGACCTCGGTGCGGTCGGTGGGCAGGCCGGCCTGCTGGAAGAGGTCCTTGCGGTAGCAGATCGCCAGGCCGCCGACGTCGGTGCCGTACCCCATCACGAAGTCGTCGCCGGCGGTGGACTGCGCCCACTTGTACGGCAGGTAGGCGTTCTTGCGGTCCTGGGCGCCGTACTCGGCGAGGTTGGCGAACTTGTCCTTCACCTCGCGGAACTTGGGCAGGTAGCCCTCCTCGATCGCGACCACGTCGGCCGCGCCGCTGCCCGAGGACAGCTGGGTGGAGAGGCTGTTGTGGTGCTGGTCGAGCTGGGAGACCCGCTCCTTGACGGTGATGTTCGGGTGGGACTTCTCGAACTCGGCGATCAGCGGCTTGTAGCCGAAGTCGCTGAAGGTCGCGACGGTCAGTGTGATCTTCCCGCCCGCGGAGTCACCGGACGCGGACCCCGAGGAGCACGAGGTGGCGAGCAGGGCGGTCGCCGCGGCGAGGGCGGCGATCGTGAGGGATCTGCGGGCACGGGGGGAACCCATGGCGAGCCTCCGGAGGGAGCGGTAAGGGTGGGGGAGGCGCCGGGCCGCGTCGGTTCCGGGAGAGTTCGACCGGTGGTGGCGCCGTGCACAACCTGCCGTCCGGCGAAACTCGGTGTCAAATGTTTCGAAGCAAGTTTCGAAGCGATGGACAGGCCAAATCCCTTAGCAGGGCGTGTTCGGGGCGCCAGGCTGTTTCGAAGTGACCCACTTCCACCTGCGGGTATCGACGAATGTTTACGACACTGTTGACGCGAGGATTCGAAGGTCACCACCATTCGAGTCCCCACCCAACGGAACGCCAAGGAGCACCTCCATGCGCCCCCTCCGCAGAGCAGGCCTGGCAGCGGTCGCGGCCTTCGCCGCCGCGGCTGCCCTCCTCGCCTCCCCGGCAGGCCAGCAGCCCGCCCAGGCCGCCGTGTCCGCCCGGAACCTGCCCGCCGACGGCAGGATCCTGTCGATCATGGGCCAGGACAGCGACACCCTCGCCCAGTACAAGGCCGACGTCGTCGACAGGGCCGCGCTCAACGCCCCCAAGCCCGGTGGCGTCACGCTCTACACCAACCTCGTGCTCGGCGGCACGCCCGAGCCGCTCGCCGGCATCGTCGGCCCCGCCGACTGGGGCGCGGGCCGGGTCGACTTCAACTCCACCCTCGCGCAGTACCCCGGCTCCTCGCTCGCCGTCGGCCTGTACCTCTCCGACGCCACCAGCGGCTGCAACAACCAGCCGCTGCGCGCCATCATCGGCCGCAGCGACGCCGACGTGACCGCCGGGAGCCCCAGCCTGATCACCCAGTACCGGGCCAAGGTCGACCAGATGGTCACCTCGCTCAAGGGCTACGACCGCCCCGTCTACCTGCGCGTCGGTTACGAGTTCGACGGCCCGTGGAACTGCTACAGCGCCGACTTCTACAAGCAGGCCTTCGCCTACATCAAGGGCCGCATCGACGCCCTCGGCGCGAGCAACGTCGCCACCGTCTGGCAGAGCGCGGCCTGGCCGCTCAACACCAACCCCGACCACCCCGAGTGGGGTTACGTCATCACCGACCCCCACCACTACGACAACTGGTACCCCGGCGACCAGTACGTCGACTGGGTCGCGCTCTCCTCGTTCTACAACTCCGGCTCCCTCGCCACCCAGTGGGGCTGCAGCAGCTACGACACCGCCCCCGTCGCCCTGCAGAACCGGGTCCTCGACTTCGCCCGCTCGCACGGCAAGCCCGTGATGATCGCCGAGTCCGCCCCGCAGGGCTACCAGACCGGCGCCCACACCAAGAGCTGCATCTTCAGGAAGAACAAGACGGCCGCGACCGGCCAGGACATCTGGAACGAGTGGTACGCCCCGTACTTCGCCTGGATCAACCAGAACCGCGACGTCATCCGCGCCGCCGCCTACATCAACACCAACTGGGACGGCCAGACCCTGTGGCAGTGCGCCGACGGCGCCTCCGCCGGCGGCACCGGCTGCTCCAACGGCTACTGGGGCGACTCCCGGATCCAGGCCGACCCGACCGTGCTCGCCAACTTCCTGGCCCAGATCCGCGGCGGGCAGTGGGTGAACGGCACCGGCGCCACCCCGCCGCCGCCCTCCGACTCGCCCTCCCCGTCCGGCTCCCCGAGGCCGACCACCTCCCCGTCGCCCACCTCCTCGCCGAGCCCCACCTCCTCGCCGTCCCCCAGCGGCAGCCAGGCACCGTACACCCAGGGTGTCGCCGCCGGCTCCGCGCCGGTGATCTGGTTCAAGCCGGCCGGCTTCACCGCCTCCTTCGTGACCGTTCACTACACCGTCAACGGCGGCGCCCAGGGCAACTACTTCCTCAACTGGAACTCCGGCGCGGCCCGTTGGGAGCTGCCCGTCACCCTGAAGCCCGGTGACAGGGTCACCTACCGGTTCGACTACCAGCGCTCCGACCAGACCTTCCAGGTGTCGACTCCCACCTGGACCGTCACCGTCTGACCTGCCCCGCCCACCCGCCGGGCCGATACGCGCACGCGTACCGGCCCGGTCCTCACCCCGGAGACCCCGTGCCCCCCACCCTGCACCGGTCCGCCCGCCTGCTGCTGCTCCCGATGCTGCTCCTCGGCCTGCTCGTCGGCGCCGCCCCGCAGTCGAACGCCGCCACCCCGCCGCAGCGCATCCTGCTCGCCGGGCAGTCCACCAAGGCCGCCTGGGACGACCTGAGCACCGTCACCGACGCCCCCGCCGGCGGCTCCGTCTACTACGAGCTCGCCTCCGGCACCTGGGTCTCGCCCGCCCACCGCGACTACGCCACCTTCCTCGCCTCCCAGGGCCGCACCGTCCAGATCGGCATCAGCTGGAAGGACAACCCGCCCGGCTACACCGGCGGCGACCGCGCCGCCCGCTCCCGCGCCGTCACCCAGGAACTCGCCGGCGGCCGGTACGCCGACCGCTTCGCGGCCCTGATCGCCTTCGTCAACCAGTACCCGCGGGCGACGTTCCTGCTGCGACTCGACTACGAGGTCAGCAGCGCCTTCCACTGCACCGACAGCAGCTGCTCCTCGTACAAGGGCGCCTTCGCCCGGATCCGCTCCCTGATCGACGGCCAGAAGCGCCAGGGCAACGTCCGTTACGTCTACCACCCGGTGCGCGGCGAGTACGCCCAGCTCTACCCCGGGGACGCGGTCGTCGACCGGATCGGCGTCTCGATCTTCGCGCACGAGCTGTGCCTGCCGATCTACGACCACGGGTACCTGTACAACGGCACCCCGCCGAACAACTACGACACCGACGCCCTCCAGTGCCGCAACCCGTACATCGGCACCGACGGTTGGGGCAACCCGGCCGCGATCTGGAAGAACTGGGACTACGACGGCAACGTGCTCGGCATGATGAAGTTCGCCCAGGACCACGGCAAGGAGATGATCGTCTCCGAGGGCGGCATGATGAACTTCACCGCCGACGGCGGCGCCACCGACGGCATGGAGCAGAGCCGTGGCGCGCTCTGGATGCAGCGCCTGTTCGGCCTGCTCGACTACAGCGGCCCGATCCCCAACCAGTCCGGCACGTACGACCTCTCACGGGTCGTCACCGCCGTCGCCTACATCGACCTCGACTTCCGCTACGGCTGGGACGCCGTGCCGGACGGCACCTTCGACTTCCCGCCGGACAGCACCTGGTTCGTCGACGGGCGGGTCTCCCGGTACGGCGCCGCGCGGACGGCCTTCTGCCAGGGTCTCGCCACGACGGGTTTCACCACCCGCTGCCGCTGACCCCGGCGCGCGGTGACCGTCGGCCCCGCCCGGGGGAGCCGACGGTCACCGGTCCGCGCGCCCGCGTCACTCCTTGAGGAAGTCGAGGAGGTCGCGGTTGAACCGCTCCTTGTCGCCCGGGACGAGGGCGATGCCGTGGGAGCCGCCCTCGTACACCTTGAGCGTGGCGTTCGGGATGATCCGGGCGGCCTTCCGCCCGGTGGCGTCGATCGGCACCACCTGGTCGTCGTCGCCGTGCACGATCAGGGTGGGGACGTCGAACTTCCGCAGGTCCTCGTGGAAGTCGGTGGCGGCGAACGCGTCCACGCACCGGACCCCGGCCTCGATGCTCTCGTGCATCGCCATGAACCAGAAGGCGTCCCTGTTGCCCTGGGTGGCCCTCGTGCCGGCGCGGTCGGCGCTGAGGAACCCGACCGAGGTGTCCTTCCAGAACTGCGAGCGCTCACTCAGGATGCCCTGCTTGATCTGGTCGAAGACCTCCTGCGGGACGCCCTCCGGATTGTCCGGCCCCTGCAGCATCAGCGGGGGAATGGCCGCCAGGAGCACCGCGGAGCGGATCCGCCCGGTGCCGTGCCGGCCGATGTAGCGGGCCAGCTCGCCACCGCCCATGGAGTGCGCGACCAGGGTGACGTCGCGCAGGTCCAGGCCGGTGAGCAGCTCGTCGAGGTCGTCCGCGAAGGTGTCGAAGTCGTAGCCGCCCCAGGGCTGCGAGGAGCGGCCGTGACCGCGGCGGTCGTGGGCGACGCCGCGGTAGCCCGCGTCCGCCACCGCCTTCATCTGGTCGTCCCAGGCGTCCGCGTTCAGCGGCCAGCCGTGGATGAAGACGACCGGGCGCCCGCTGCCCCAGTCCTTGTAGAAGATCTCGACCCCGTCACGGGTTGTGCGGTACGGCATGAGCCGGTGCTCCTTCGAAGGGATGGGCGTGCCGGCAGCCGGAAGGCCGCCGCACCCCGGAGGGCTCGCGCGCGGCCGGCCGCCACGCCCCATCCAAGGGTCCGGCCCCGGGTGCCGCACCCCGGTCCGCCGGGCCTTGGGCCTATCGGGTGATCCCGGCGACGTCCCGGTGTGCGGCACCCGGCCGGGTCGTACCACTGCATGGGTGGGCCGGCCGGTGGCAGAGGACGGGGCACGGGCGTCCGCGCAGCCGTACGGGGGGACGAACGGACCGGGACGGCCGGACGGGAGGCCGCCGGGTGCGGCTGCGGCACGTCCGCACGAGCAGAGGAGCATGGTCATGGAGCTGCGTCCGAGCCGGCGCGGGGTTCTCGCCGGAGCCGCCGCGACGGCTCTCACCGGTGTTCTGCCCGTCGGGGGTGGGGCTTTCGCGCGGGGCACGGACGACGAGGGCCTCACGGGCCGGCTGCGCGCCCTGGAGCAGGCGCACTCCGCGCGGCTGGGGGTCTTCGCGAGGGACACGGTCACGGGCCGGACGGTGCTGTACCGCGCGGAGGAGCGCTTCCCGATGTGCTCGACGTTCAAGACGATCGCGGTGGCCGCCGTCCTGAGGGACCTCGACCGGGAGGGTGAGTTCCTCGCCGGGCGCCTCCGGTACACGGAGCGGGACGTCGCGCGGTCGGGCTACGCGCCGATCACCGGCCTGCCCGGGAACCTCGCGGGTGGCATGACCGTCGCGGCCCTGTGCGCCGCAGCCGTCGAGCACAGCGACAACACCGCGGCGAACCTCCTGCTGCGCGAGCTCGGCGGCCCGGCGGCGGTCACCCGCTTCTGCCGCTCCCTCGGGGACGGGGTGACCCGGCTCGACCGGTGGGAGCCCGCACTGAACTCGGCGGAGCCGGGGCGGGGGACGGACACCTCAAGCCCGCGCGCGATCGGCCTCACCTACGCCCGGCTCGCCGTCGGAGACGCTCTCGAAGCGCGGGACCGCGAGCTGCTGACCGGGTGGCTGCTCGCCTGCACGACCGGCGGCCACCGCCTCCGCGCGGGGCTGCCCGCGGGCTGGACCGTCGCGGACAAGACCGGTACCGGCGGCTACGGCACCACCAACGACGTCGGCATCGTCCGGCCACCCGGCCGGGGACCGATCGTGATGGCGGTCCTGGCCACCAAGCGGGACGCCGCCGCACCCGCGGACGAGCCGCTGCTCGCCGAGACCGCAGCCCTGCTGGCCGCGGCACTGGCCTGAGCTCGAACGGACATGCCCTGACGGCCCGCCCCCGGACCGGCCGGGGACGGGCCGAACGGGGTCAGGCGCGGCAGCGCAGCATCGTCAGCGGCGGGTTGGCGGCGAAGTCGTCCCAGAACTCCCGGCCGTACGCGTGCACGCCGTCGGCGGAGATCTCCAGGGGGACCCAGGCGAGGTCGTGGAACCCGGCCGCCCGCAGGGAGTTCTCGTAGACCTCGCGGCTGGGCGGGTTCGCGACGAACGAGATCGGCGGGTCGAGCAGCGCGGTGATCCGCACCCGCGGCCCGATCTCGGTCTCCTCGCCGAGCGACTCGCACAGGAAGCCGTACTTGGCCAGGGACGGCCCGTCGAAGCGGTAGTCGGGGTGCTGCACGAAGGCGAAGAACTCGGCTCCGTCCGCGAGGCTTTCGTGGATGTTGCGACACATCCGTTCGATGGTGGCCACGTCCTCGGCGTAGTTGAACAGCTGGACCGCGACCGCGAGGTCGAAGGGCTGCTCGAAGGTGCGCAGCTCGGCGACGTCGCCGACCTCGTAGTGCACGCCCAGCGGGTCCCGGTCCTCCAGGGCCCGGGCCGCCTCGACCATCGCGCCGGAGATGTCGACGCCGAGCACGCGGGACGCGCCGCGGCGCTTGAACTCCCGGCTGTAGAAGCCGGTTCCGGAGGCCAGGTCGAGGATCGACCTGCCCTTGACGTCGCCGACCAGGGAGAGGAAGCCGGGCACCTCGCCGTAGCGCGCGAGGGGGAGGGTCTTGAACCCCTCGAACGCCTCGCCGATCTCGTCGTACAGCTGACCGCTCATCGTGCTGTTCCCCCTCTGCGCCCGGCCTCGGCCTCGGTTCGGGCCGTGACCCCTGGCGGGAAGTCTCCCTCCCGTCGACCGGGGCGTCGTACTGGCGGAAGCCACAAACCTGCCGTCGCTCCCGGCCGGTGAGGTCTTCATGTTCGTCCCGGACGACGAGCTGACCGTGCGTCAAGGAGGGCGAGGTGAGGCGCCGGTGGGCCGGCCGTCGGCACCCGGCCGGCCCACCGGGAGGCGGGTCGCCCGCCTCCCGGATGCGGCGATCAGGCGGCGTACACCCGGAACTCCGAGATCTGCCCGGCCGGCCAGCCCGTGTTGGCGGTGATCACCAGCCGGAGGTACCGGGTGCTCACGGTGGCGGGGAGGGTCAGCGTGGCGGTGTTCCCGGTGGCCGGGTCGAACGTGTACGCCGCGGCACCCAACAGCTGCCCGAAGGAGCCGCTGTCGGTGCTGCCCTGGACGGCGACGGTCTGCGTCCGGGTCGACCACGCGGTGGCCGGCGGCAGCGTCAGGACGATCCGGCGGACCCCGGTGACCGCGCCCAGGTCGACCTGGAGCCACTGCGGGAAGGCGTTGTTGGCGCTCTCCCAGTAGGTGTTCGGGTCACCGTCCACGACGTTGCCCGAACCGTAGACCTGGGTGTGGCTGCTCTCCGCGGTGGGCCGGTGCAGGGCGAGGTTGACGGTGGGCGAGCTGCCGGCCGTCGTCGTGGCCGTGGTCTGGTTGGACGGCTGGGAGACGCCGCCGGCCGCGTCGAGCGCCTGCACGTCGAAGGTGTAGGACGTGGAGGCGGTGAGCCCGCTCATGGTGAAGGCGGTGGCGTTCCCCGCGACGGTGCCGACCGGGGTGGCGGTGGAGCCGGTGACCTGGCGGATCCGGTAGCCCGTGACACCGACGTTGTCGGTGGAGGCCGTCCAGGCCAGCGCCACCGTGGTGTCGCTCTGGGCCGTGACGTGCAGCGCGCCGGGGGCGGTCGGCGGCACGGTGTCGCCACCGCCGCCGACGACCGGCGCGGTGGGCCGGACGGCGGTGAGGGCGAGCTGGCCCTTCAGCATCCGGCCGCCGTCGCCGGTCAGCCGCAGGTAGTAGTCGGAGGAGCAGGCCGTGCCGTCCTCGTCGAGCGCGAGGAAGCCCGATCCGGCCGGCACCCAGGCCTGCGACTCGGCGGTCTTCGCGATCTGGTTGCCCTCGTTGTACTCGTCGAACATCGAGATGTAGACGCTCGGCACCCCGGCCCGGCCCATGTTGTAGAACTGCCGCCACATGAAGTCGCCGTGGGCGCGCTGATGCCCGGAGACCCCGCCGGGCAGGACGCACGGCTGGTAGTCGATGCCGTGCGCGGCGCACTCCGCGAGGTCGGGCACGGTCGCGACGTTGTAGAAGTTGTCGGCGTCCGCGACGTTGCCGATCCGGCCGACCATCCACGGCGAGAGCATGTCGAAGGCGTGGTAGACGCCGCCGAAGCCGGGGCGGGAGTCCCGGTCGCCGGTCCGCCACCAGGTCGGCACCCCGCCGATCACGTAACATCCCTGCGCCTTGAACCAGTTCACCACGTCCAGGCAGGCGTCCGGCCCGAACGGCCGCTGGTTGTCGTTGAAGCCGAATCCCCAGATGCACACCACCGGCTTGCCGTTCTGCCGCGCGTACGCGGACGAGGCGGTGTGCGCCCGCATCTTGTTCGTCCAGTCGGTCTTGATGTCCGCCTGCATGGTCGTCCAGTCGGAGACGTCGTACATCACGTAGAACTTGACGCCCTGGGACTCGGCCGCGCTGCGCACCTTGCCCGCCATCGCGTCGCGGGTCGGTCCCTCGCCGCCGGTGGGGTTGAACCGCTGGAGGGCCGCGGTGTCGATGCCGTACTGCTTCATCCAGCGGAAGTGCACGTCCACGGTGGACTGGTCGTAGGAGGAGAACAGCGAGGCCGGCTGCCCGTTGCCGAGGCTGCCGTAGGCGGTGCGGTAGGTCGTCGGGTAGTCGCGGACGTCCGGCCAGGCCACGATGGCGTTGTTGGACGGGGACGGCGACTGGCCCCAGTTCTGGGCCCAGTGCCACCAGCCGTTGACGGGGGCACCGTCCCCGGCGCAGGCGAACCAGCCCTGGTAGCCCACGGTCACCTTGCCGACCACGTCGCCGGGCCCGCTCGCCGCGGACGCGGGCCCGGCGAGCGCGGTCTCCCCGAGCCCCATCGCTCCGGCGACCCCCGCCGCGGCTGCGGCCTGCAGAAACGCCCGACGCGTGACACCCATCTGGTTCTCCTTCGATTGGTTGTCAACTCCGCAGCCGGAACGGATGGTTGGGCGGTGGCGGCAGCGCGGAGCCCGATGCGGGGGAGCGTAACGAGATGGACATGCAAGCGCAATAGACTGCTCACGTTGCGCAAAAAGTTATCGCTCTAGCGCAACAAAGTTTCGCTCGCGGCAGGGCGGGGGTGCAGTCGGTCGGTGCGCTGGGCGCGACCGTCGGCGCGCACCGAGGCGACCGAGCGGGTCGCACCCCCGCCGCCCGTGCCCACGGAACGCCGCGGCCGGGCGCCGTCCGGCTCCCGGCATGCTGCTCCGGCGCCCGGGATCGGCCCATTGCGTCGGCGCCCGGGCGGGCGGACGGCCGGGCGAATTCGATGCGGAAGGCGGCGGTCCGCACCTCGCCGTCGCGGTCGGCCGAGGAGTGCCCGCCGGACGGAGTGCGCAACGACGACCGCCACCCGTCCGGCCCGGAGAATTCCGGTCCCGCCGGTGCGGCGACTGCATACACATGGGATATTGACCCGACGCCCATGCGAATGCTGGGAGAGCATTCCAATGTGCCTGTAGCGCACCTTCTCAGGGCTCGGCAACGTGGGAGAAGTTCGAAAACGCAGCACCGGTCAGAGTGAATCCGGCTGGTGCCGAATGGGCGCCCAACCGGGTCGGAAATACTCCCGAAATACTTCTCCCTGTCACCGTACCGAGGAGCGCAGATGACGATCATCCAGGTGCCGGCGAACGCCGAGCTCGTCCGCCGGGCAACCGAGTTGGTCCCCCTGATCCGGAAGCACGCCGTCTGGCAGGAGGAGAACCGGGTCCTGCACGAGGAGGTGCTCCGGGGGGTCGCCGCCGCCGGCCTGACGAGGATGAGGGTCCCGATCCGCTACGGCGGCTTCGAGTCCGACGTGCGCACGGTGTGCGAGGTGATCGCCGAACTCGCCCGCGGCGACGGCTCCGTCGGGTGGACGGTGAGCACGATGACGATCAGCTCCTGGCTGGCCGGGCTGTTCCCGGACGAGGTGCAGGACGAGATCTTCGCCGACCCCGACGTCCGCATCGGCAGCAGCGTCAGTCCGAACGGCGTCGCCGTGCCGTCCGAGGGCGGGGCGGTCCTCAACGGCAGGTGGCCCTTCAGCACCGGCGTGTCGAACAGCCGGTGGTTCGTCCACTCGGCCGTGCTGGCCGGTGAGGACGGCGCCTTCGCCCCCGTGATGATCGCCGTGCCGACGTCGGAACTGACGATCGTCGACGACTGGCACACCGTGGGCCTGCGCGGTACGGGCAGCGTGACGACCGTCGCCCAGGACCTGTTCGTCCCCGAGGGGCGCATCCTGCCGATGCTCCCCCTGGTGCTGCAGGGCCGGCACCGTTCCGAGCTGAACGCCGAGTCCCTGATGTGGAGGTCGCCGTTCTCGCCGATCACCGCCGCCGGAGCCGCCGCCGTTCCGCTGGGCATGGCCAGGGCCGCGCAGGAGGCGTTCTTCGAGCGGCTCCCGAACCGCCGGATCACCTACACCGGTTACGAGCGCCAGGCCGAGGCGCCGCTCACCCACCTCCAGGTGGCCGAGGCGGCGATGAGGATCGACGAGGCCGCGTTCCACGTGCACCGCGCGGCCGAGCGGGTCGACGGCAAGGTCCGCGCCGGCGAAGCCTGGTCCATGGCGGAACGGGCCCTCGCGCGCATGGAGATGGGCGCCTCCACGCAGCGGGCCAAGGAGGCGGTGGACATCCTCAACACCGCCAGTGGCGGCTCGTCGATCTACTCCGACCAGCCGATGCAGCGCATCGAGCGGGACATCCAGACGATCAGCCTGCACGGCGTCCTGCACCCGAACACGAACCTCGAACTGTACGGGCGCGTGCTGTGCGGACTGGAGCCCGACACGCACCTGATCTGAGACCGGCCGCGTTCGCAGGGGTGTTCGGGTCACACGACCCGAGCACCCCTCCGGCCGTTGCGGCTCCCCGGCCTTCACCGCGCGCGGGACCGCCGCCGGCAGGTGCGCCGGCGGCGGCTCGGCCGGGGGGTCAGTCCTGCGGGAGGGACCGGGCGAACGCCCGGACGTCCGCCACGTACAGGTCCGGCTCCTCCATCGCGGGGAAGTGGCCGCCGCGCTCGAACTCCGACCAGTGCGTGATCGTCGGCAGCACCTGGTCGGCGAACCGGCGCAACGGGAGGGCGGCGTCGTGCGGGAACACCGCGACGCCCGCGGGCATCGTCAGCTTCCACGGACCGCCCAGGCGGGCGGCGATGTTGGGGTTGGTGCGGTCCAGCGACTCGTAGTAGAGCTGGGCCGACGAGCCGGCCGTCGCGGTCAGCCAGAAGACGGCGACGTTCGCCAGCATCAGGTCGCGGTCGATCGCGTCCTCGGGCACCTGGTCGGAGTCGGTCCACTCGCGGTACTTCTCCATGATCCACGCGAGTTGGCCGACCGGGGAGTCGGTGAGGCCGTAGGCCACCGTCTGCGGGCGCGTGGCCAGGAGCTTGAGGTGCGCCGACAGCTCCAGGTCGAAGTACACGAGCTTGCCCAGCCGCTGCATCTCAGCCTCGCCGAGCCCGGCCAACTCGGCGGGATCCTGCGGCGGGAAGGTCACCAGCGAGTTCACGTGCACACCCGCCACGTGCTCGGCGTCGGCCATGCACAGCTCCAGCGACACCATCATGCCCCAGTCGCCGCCCTGCACCACGTACCGCTCGTAGCCGAGTCGGGCCATCAGCTCCTTCCACGCCCGCGCCACCCGGTGGTGGTCCCACCCGGCCTCGCGGACGGGGCCGGAGAAGCCGAAGCCGGGAATGGTCGGGATCACCAGGTGGAACGCGTCCGCCGGGTCACCGCCGTGCGCGCGCGGATCGGTCAGCGGGCCGACCACGTCCAGGAACTCGACGAACGTACTGGGCCAGCCGTGCGTGACCAGCAGCGGCCTGGCGTCCGGCTCGGGCGACCTGACGTGCAGGAAGTGGACGTTCGCGCCGTCGATCTCCGTGGTGAACTGCGGGAGTTCGTTGATCCGGGATTCCATCGCCCGCCAGTCGAAACCGGTGCGCCAGTACTCCGCCAACTCCTTGAGGTAACCGACGGGAACACCTCGCGACCAGCCGGCACCGGCCACCTCGTCCGGCCACCGGGTCTGTTCCAGTCGCCGGTGAAGGTCGTCGAGATCGGCCTGCGGGACATTTATGCGGAAAGGTTGCACGATTCTGCTGCCTTTCATTCGGGATGCCTCATGCTACTGATCCGTCCGACCGGCCGACAAGAGCGCCGAATAACCCGGGAAAAACTGCGCAGCCTGGAAGAACAATTCCGTCGACGGGCATTCTCGAAGAAGTTTCGGCAGTCGTCGGGGACTATTGTGTCCGCCAATTCCCGTCCTCGCCCGGCCCGCCGGAGGGGACGATCGTGTGCGTGATCTCCCGACCGGGGCTCCTGACCCCGGCCGACGCGCTCCCCGTCACCGCCGGCCCGCCGCCCCCGGCGACGTCGATGCGGGGTTCGGCGTCCGGCGCACCTGTACAGGCGCGGGCGGGATCCGTGGCGCGACCCTGCCACATGACCACCGGTCAACAGCGTTAGAAGAACATGGACCACATGACGAACGCGGAGCGGCCGGAAGATTCGGCGCCGCCCGACTTCCCGGCCTTCGCCGCATCCCGGGGCCGACATCTCCTGCGAACGGCCTTTCTGCTCACCGGGGGTGACGCCCACCTGGCCGAGGACCTCGTGCAGGAGGCACTCGGCCGTGTCTTCGTGAAGTGGCGCAAGGTCTCCCGGCTGGAGAACCCCAGCGGCTACGTCCAGACCGTGCTGGTCAACACCTTCCTGTCGTACCGCCGACGGCGCAGCAGCTCGGAGCGGGTGACCGACACCTTCCCGGAGATCGCCGTGGAGGGGCCGGACCCGGCCCTGCGGCTGACGCTGCTGCGTGCGCTGGCGGAGATTCCGGCACAGGACCGCGCGGTACTGGTGCTGCGGTTCTGGGAGGACCGCAGCGTGGAGGAGACGGCCGCCGCGCTGCGGATGAGCGGTACGGCGGTGCGCTCGCGCAGCAGCAGGGCACTGGCCCGGATGCGCGCCACCCTCGGCGAGGGCTTCGGGGCCGACGACTCCGAACGCGCCGGTCAGCTCGGCGGCCCCGGCCACGCCCCCGCACCGGCCGCCCCCGGCCGGGCGGCCACGGATCACGGCAACAACAAGGCGGTACTCGGCCATGTCCTTTGAAGACGACTTCGCCCACGCCCTGCGCGGCGCGGCCACCCTGGCACCGGACCCGGCACTGCACGCCCTGGTGGCGGACGCCGAACGGCGCGGCCGGCGCCGCCGAGGCCGACGTCGGACGCTGCTGGTCGGCGGTCTCGCCGCCGCAGTCCTGGCGGCGGGGAGCCTCTCCGCCCTCGTCCCCGCCATCGACGCGGGCCCGGCCCGGCCGGCCGTCGAGTCGATGACCTCCGAGGAGGTCGTCGAGCTGGTGACCTCCCTGCTGCCCCGGGGCGAGATCCGGTTCGTCAACGTCGGCACACCCGGGACGCCCGGCCCCACCGGGGACCGGTACCGGACCGACGCCGCCCTCTACTTCGACGACGGCAAGGGGGCGAGCGTGGTGTCCTTCACCGTCGACCGCACCGAGATGACCCCGGATGCCGCCGCCGTCTGCATGGACCCGTTCAGCACCCCGCAGGACTCCTGCGAGCGGACGGTCGCCGCGGACGGATCCGCGGTGGTGATCGACAGGCTTCGGGACCGGGACAACGCCGACGCCCGCGAATGGCGGGCGACCTGGGCCGCCGCGGACGGCCGCCGGGTGCAGATCTTCGAGCACAACGGGGAGGCGAACAGGCCCAACCGGGAGACCCCCCCGCTCGACGCCGACCAGCTGCGCACCCTGGCCGCCGCACCGGGCTGGCAGCGCCTCTTCGACGCGCTGCCCGCGCGGGAGAACCCGCCGAAGCCCGCGACGCCCGAGCCCGGCCCGAAGGCCGACGAGGTACTGGCGAAGCTCGTCCCGCTGATTCCGCCGGGCGCGGTGGTGAGCGCCCAGGGCGCGGGGCGGATCGCGCACCTGACGGTCACCTACGAGGGGCGGACCAGCATGCTGGCGGTGAGCGTCACCCCGGCGGGCGCACGCGGCATCGAGGACAAGGAGTACGCCGAATCGGCGGGCTCCGCCGGGCCGTTGGCGGTGCGCGAAGGGGGCCCGGACGCCAGTACCGTCGTCACCAACAGGTTCGGGAACGGCAAGACGGCGGTGGACCCGATCCTGCACTGGACGGCGGCGGTCTACTACGCCGACGGCCTGCACATCGAGCTCAACGAGTGGAACGGGGAGAACGACTACACCGCCCGCCCCGGGACTCCGGCGCTCGATCTGGACCAGCTGAAGGCGATCGTCACGGCCCCGGCCTGGCGCCCATGACGCGTACCGCCCTGTCGCACCGGTCATCGATTGCCGGACTGCCCCCCGCGTGGGGGCCGGCCGACTCGCGCCGCGCGGATCTGCGGGAGCCACCGGTCAGCGGGAGTCACCGGCCGCGTCCAGGAGCGGGCCGAGGGCGCTCCGGAGGTCCGCCGGTCCGCGGTAGAGCACGCCGGTCATGCCGAGTGCGGCGGCGTTGACGTTCGCCGGCCGGTCGGCTGCCGCACGGCCGGCCGGTCGGCGGTTCGGCAGGTCGGCAGCTCGCGCGGGTGGCGGGTGGGTGCTCGCGGGCACTGACCGCACCCGGCGGGGCGGCCAGGCGACGGGCAGTGCGGCGGCGAGCACGAACAGGCCGGCGAACCGGGGCGGCCGCCGGGTGCCCTCGACGGTCGTGCAACGTTTTGGTTGCACGACATTCGGCCGACGTGCAATAATTTGGTTGCACTCGGTACCGGTACTTGAAGGGGTTCCCTGATGAGCGAAGACATGATCGAGCGTGACACCCTGATCGATGCTTCGGTGGAGCGTGTCTGGTCGTTGGTGTCCGCACCGGGCTTCTGGGTGGCCGATCCGGAGAGCGTGCGGGGTACCACCGCGGTCGAGGGTGAGTCGACGGTGGCGAGGAACCCGGAGCACGGTGACTTCCCGGTGAGCGTGGTGAAGGTGGAGCCGCCGCTGTACGTGGCGTACCGCTGGGCGCCCGCCTCGCCGGGTCAGGAGCTGACGGAGGGCAACAGCACCCTGGTGGAGTTCACGTTGTCGGCGGAGGGTGACAAGACCCGTCTGACCGTGGTGGAGAGTGGTTTCGCCGCGCTGGCCGTGTCCGAGGAGGTGCGCGACCAGACGATCCAGAACCTCTCGGCCGGCTGGCCGCAGGTCCTGGACGAGGCGAGGAAGCGCGTCGAAGAGTCGACTGTGTGAGGGCGGACCCCGGCGGTGTGGTGGGCGAGGTCGGCAGCGTTCTGGTAGCGCTCGCCGATCCCACCCGTCGCCGACTGCTCGACCTGCTGGCCGCCCAGGGCGCGGCCACCGCGACGACGCTCGCCGGGGGGCTGCCCGTCTCCCGGCAGGCGATCGTCAAACACCTCGCCGTCCTGGACGGAGCCGGGCTCGTCGTCGGCTGCCGGGTCGGGCGTGAGGTGAGGTACTCGCTGCGGCCCGCGGGCCTGGACGCCACCACCCGGTGGATGTCCTCGCTCGCCGCGGACTGGGACCGCCGGCTGGCGGTCGTCAAACGTGCCGCCGAGGCGGCGGGACGCGATGTGGCGTAGTACCGGAACGCGTGGTGCGGCATTCCGCCGCCGCCGCGACCTGTGATCACACATCAAGGAGATTGACATGGCTACGCTGAAGCCCGGAAGCATGCTGCTCGGCACGACCCGTCCCGAGGAGCTGCGGGCCTGGTACGTCAAGGCGCTGGCACCGGAGTTCACCGGTGAGGGCGCGATCGACCTCGGCGGCTTCCTGCTGGTCATCGACGGGCGTGACGACGTCGAGGCGAAGAACAACCAGCCGGGTCGCGTCATCATCAACTTCCACGTCGAGGACTTCGACGCCATCGAGGCCCAGCTCAACGCGGCCGGCGTCGAGTGGGTCTCGATCGAGGACCGCGAGAAGGGCAAGTTCGGCACCTTCGCCGACCTCGACGGGAACTACCTCCAGATCATCCAGTGGAAGTAGCGGTCTGAGATCGGACACCCTCCAGGGCCCGTCTTCGAACTCCCGTCTCCGGGTGCACGATCCCCGGCCTCCGGCCGCGGGGTGCTCCTGCCGCACGGACTCGGTCCTGCGCTTCGCGATGCAGGCTCCGAGGTGCGGCCCGCCCTGCGGGGTGGACGGCGGGAGTTCGAGGACGGGCCCTGGCCCTGTCGCGGGGCCGTGGTCGTCCTCGGTCGCGTCAGGCCCGCGGGTCGGGCGGCCCGTTCACCGGGACGACATCACGCATCACGAGAAGAAGGAAGAGTGGACATGAGTACCCAGCAGGTGGCGTTGAGCCCGGGGCGGGCGAATCTTGCGCTGGCCACGTTGTTCTTAGGGATGTTCGTCCTGGGCAGTGGTGAGCTGCTCGTGGTGGGTGTGCTGGACCGGATCGCCGCCGATCTGCACGTGACGATCGCCGAGGCGGGCAC